>CAIJIT010000035.1 GCA_903820745.1 uncultured Burkholderiales bacterium | reverse complement strand
TTCGACTGCCAGATTGCCGCCATCGCCCGCGCCCACGAGGCCGCCGTGGCGACTCGCAATACAGGCGACTTCAGCGGCTGCGGGATCGCCGTGATTGATCCCTGGCTGCTGGCAGGAACCGCCTGACCAGCAGATTAAATATACAAATGCTGAAAGATCCCATGTCCAAAGAATCCATTTTTACGATGAAAATAGAAACCGACTTGCGAGCCGAATTCATGGCTGAAGCTCAGGCCGCCCACAGGCCGGCTTCCCAGATACTGCGCGAATTGATGCGCGAGTTTGTCCAGCGCCAGCGTCAGGCGCGGGACTATGAAGCTTTCCTGAACGCCAAGATTGAGGCCAGCAGAGCCTCGATGCAAGCCGGGGCCAAACACTCCAATGAAGATGTGGAAGCCCTGTTCGTTGCTCGGCGGGCATCCTTGCCAAGCAGAAATGCAGGCCGTTTAGACACCTGAAGCTCCTGGCCGCCGGCGCGCTGCCAGCTCGCATGGAACAAGCGCCGGTGTCCTTCAACCGATACGCTCGAATTCCTCCAGCCTCGGCGCCCCGGTCTGTTCGGCAAAGGCCTGATAGTTCCAGGGCCAGGTTGACGGCGCACCTTCGCTGTCCAGATACCAGCTGCTGCAGCCTGAGCCAAAAATCGTCTGCTTGCCGGCCTGGAGTCGGCGCGCCTCGTAGTCCTGCATCACTTCGGGCTTGAGCACCAAAGTCTTGGCGCGGCCCGAGCTCAGTTCGGCGAGCAAGGCGTCGATATAGCCCCATTGGCGTTCGGCGATGTCGATCAGCGAGAAGTTGCCGACCGGCCCGGTCGGGCCGTTGAGCATGAAGAAATTCGGGAAACCCGGCATCGCAATGCCCAGATAAGCGCTGGGCTTGCGCGCCCAACTGAGTGCCAAATCAGCGCCATCCTGGCCGAGCAAGGTCATCGGCCGCAAGAAACGGTCAGCCTTGAAACCGGTGGCCAAGGCCAGCACATCCAGCGCCAGCAATCTGCCATCCTTCATGCGCACGCCTTCGGGTTCGATCTGGGCGATCTCGCCGACGATGACCTCGACATCGTCGCGTTGCACCACCTCGAAATAGTCGGGCGAGAAGATCAAGCGCTTGCAAGCCGCGCGGTAATTCGGGCGCAGTCTTTCGCGCATTGCCGGATCCCTGATCGAGGTCTCGAGATGGTTCAAAACGACCGCTTCGATTTCGGCCATCTGCTGCGAGTCCTTGTCGGCCACACCCTCGGTGAAGCGGTTGACCAGGCCCAGATAGAACTCGCTGTAGCGGATCTGGTCGATCAGGGCCGGATCGCTGCGGAACGCCGCGCGGTCGGCGTCGCTATAGGGCGGATTCGGGTAAGGCATGATCCACTGCGGACTGCGCTGGATATGCACCACACGGCTGGCCTTGCCCGCCAGGTTCGAGACGATCTGCACGCCGGTCGAGCCATTGCCGATGACGCCAACGCGCCGCCCTTGCAGCGGCACGCTGTGATCCCAGCGCGCGCTGTGAAAGCAGTCGCCGGCAAAGCTGTCCAGGCCCTTGATTTCGGGCTGATTCAAATGGTGCAAGACGCCGGTCGCAGCGATCACGATGTCAAATGACTGCTGCAAGCCGCTGCTTGTCTGCAACTGCCAGCCTTGGTTCTGCCAGACGCAGCTCGACACTTCCTGATTGAAGCGGATCAGCGATTCGATCTGGAACTGCCGGACCAGGCCTTCAAAGTATTGCTGGATCTCGGGCCCGGGCGCCAGGAAGCTGCTCCACTCGGCATGCGGCGCGAACGAGAAGGTGTAAGCATGGGCCGGCACATCACAGGTCAGGCCGGGATAGTGGTTGTCGCGCCAGGTGCCGCCGATACGGTCGGCCTTTTCGAACACCACGACCTCATAGACGCCGGCTTGCTGCAAACGGATCGCTGCCAGGATGCCTGACATGCCGGCGCCAAGCACGGCCACGCGTAGTTTTGGTTTGGGCAATTGAGTCACTGCAGATTCCAGAAAAAGGGCAAGGCCTCAGGCCGCGACGGGAAAGGTCTGACGGGCGCCGATCAGCCCCTGGTCGGCAAAAAGATGTTGTGCCAGCCTGGCCTTGTGGAACGCGCTGCTGCCGCAACTGCCATCGATGGCCCAGATTCGTTTGGCAAAAATCTGCAGATCGCCGTCCCAGGTATAGCCCGACGCCCCATGAACCTGGATGCCATGTCTTGCCGCCAGACGAGCGGCATCGCCCATCGCCAGCCTGGCATGCGAGACATAGGCCGAAGCCCTGCGGTCCCCTGTGGCGACGGCCTGGGCGGCCTGAAAGATCACCGGTTTGGCAAAGTCAATCGCCATCGACAAGTCAGCGAGGTAATGCTTGACGGCCTGGAAAGCACCGATCGATTTGCCGAACTGCTTGCGCTGCGTGCTGTGGTCAATGGCCAGATCGAGGATTCGCATGGCCAGGCCCGAGTACTGTGCGGCCACAGCAAGAGCGCCCCGATCAAAGGCCTGCTCCCATAAACGCCCGGCCAGCGCCCCGGATGCAAGGCAAGTCTGGGGCCCTGGCCGCCAATCGATTTCAAACAAGCGGCGTGAAGGGTCGAGGCTGGCTTTGCGCGTCATATGCACCTGGGCCGGCAGCAGCGCATGAAGCTCGCCTTGGTGATGCAGCAGCAACAGGTCAGCGACATGGGCATCAGCGACCAGGGCCTGGCCGGGATAGCCGATCGCCAGCCGCGCTGCGCCGTTGGCAATCTTGGGCAGCCAATGCTGGCTCAGTTCGCTGTCGGGCAGCGCCGCGAGTAGGCCGGCCCCTGCCCAGCAGGTATCTAGCAACGCGCTAGGCAGCGCGTAATAGCCGGCTTCCTGGGCAGCCAGCATCCAGTCGACATCATTGCCGGCGGCGCCGCCAAAGGCTTCAGGCACCGAGATCGCGGTCAGTCCGAGATCGACGAACAAACGCCAAACCTCGCCCGACAGGCCTTCCTCGCTGAGCCATTGCTCACGCAGCAGCTCGGGCGGAACCTCGGTCATCAAGACGCGCCGGATATGGCGGCGCCTCTCCAGTTGCGCTTCGGAAAAAGTGAAGTCCATGACTCAGCCCTGGCGTTTCAACGCGGCATGCCGAGCAGCTGCTCGGCAATGATGTTGCGCTGGATTTCATTGGTGCCGGAATAGATCGTGCCAGCCTGCGCGAACATGAAACCGTCGAGCCAGGATCCACTGTCCGCCTCAGACAGCAACTCGGCCCGCTCGCCGAGGATGCGCAGGGCGGTCTCATGCAGCTTCAGGTCGAGTTCTGACCAAAAAATCTTGTTGGCGCTGGCCTCGGCGCTGACCACGATGCCCTGTTGCAGGCGGCTGACCGAACGGTAGGCCGACAGCGCATAGGCGCGGGCTTTCATCCAGCAGTCGAGTACTGCATCGCGAATCGTTGGATCAGCATCGGCGCTGTCCTGATGCTGGCGGTACAGCTTGATCAGCGCCCGCGCTGTTTCCTGGAACCGCGCTGGCGAGCGCAGCATCAGGCCGCGTTCGCTGCCCGAGATCGCCGCACTGACCCGCCAGCCCTCGCCCTCGGCGCCGAGTCGCTGCTCGACCGGAATCTTCACATTGTCGAAATGGACATCGGCCATGCCGGTGCGGCCGTTCAACTGCATGATCGGCCGCACCGTGACGCCGGCCGCATTCAGCGGTACCAGCAAGCAGCTCAGGCCGACATGGCGCTGCGAGCCTTCTTCGGTGCGGAACAGGCCAAACAGCCAGTCAGCCCAGACCGCCCTCGAGACCCAGCTTTTCTGACCATTCAGGACGTAATGATCACCATCGAGTTCGGCGCTGCAGCAGATCGCCGCCATATCGGAGCCGGCACCGGGCTCGGACCAGGCTTGCGCCCAGATGTCAGCGCCAGCGGCGATGCGCGGCAAGAAGCGCTGGCGCTGCGCGGCGTTGCCGAATTGGAGCAAGGCCGGTGCCAGCACCAGCAAACCATTCTGGTTGACTCGCCCCGGCGCGCCGGCAGCCCAATATTCCTCTTCGAAGATCAGCCAGTCGAACATGTCGCCGGCCCGACCGCCGAACTCCCTGCCCCAGGTCAGGCTGGTCCAGCCGCCGGCATGCAGCTCGCGCTCCCATTGCCGGTGCTGCTCGAACCCAATCGCAGTATCAAAGCTCTGCAGTGGTTGGCGTGGCACATGGGCAGCCAGCCATTCGCGTGCCTGGTGTCGCAGTTGCTGTTGCGCCTCGGTGAATTCGATCTGCATTCAATCCCTCTGCCGGCGCAAGGCGCCCTGTAAAGCCCTGAATTCGCAGGCTTGTCATGGACACTATTGGCTTGCGCAATGAGCAATTCATCGTTCGAACGGACTATTTTTGAACCTGCCTGAAGCGCTGAAAATTGTTCAAAACAGCAACAAACCATGCAGTTGTTAAAAACTATACTCAAGCCGAAATTCAGCCGCCGCAAAGCAAATTCAATGCAAGGCATTGTTTGAGAGCATCTTGACCAGCCACCCTCCCCGCATCGATGACGAACCAGCCCGGGAACTGAGCCTGGCAGAGTTCAACCGTCTGACCCAGGCGATCTATCAGGGTCCGCTGGAGTCTCCGCCTTGGCGCAGCTTTGTCAAAATGCTCAACGCCTTGCTGGGCGCGATGAGTACGACGCTGATCATGCGGCCGGCCGCGGCCGACCGGGCCAGCCTGATGGTCAGTGAAGGTCCGACCGAAGCGCGCTTTTTTGCCATGTACAACTCGCGCTTTTTCGAACTCGACGCTTTTTGCAATCTGCCGCCCGACCAGGTACTGGTCGCTGCCGAAATCATCGGCGAGACCCGCTGGCTGGAAAGCGTCTTTTACCTTGAATACCTGCGTCCACAGGGCGTGCGCCACATCATGGGGGCCGACCTCAGTTCCGACAACGAGGACGAGGAATGCAGGCTGCGTATCGCACGCTCGGAAGACCAACTGCCCTTTGGCGAGCGTGAAAAAGGCATCGCGCAGATGCTGCTGCCGCACTTGAAGCAGGCCGTACGGTTGCGCTCGCATATGCAGCATCTCGACATCGAGCGCAAGCTGTTCGCCGGCACGGTCGAGCGGATGCGCATCGGCACCGTGACGCTGGACGAAAGAGGCGACATCCTGTCGATCAACGATCAGGCCAAGGCAATCCTCAACGAGCAGGATGGCATCCGCGTGATCGGCAAATCGCTGAAGGCGGAATCCCCGGCCGAGCAAATCAAGCTCAAAGCTTTGATCGACGCCGCTTATGTGTCGATGCTGCCCAAGCCCGTCAAGCAATCGATCACGCCGACGGTGATCGAGGCGATCTCGATCACCCGGCCATCGGGCCGCAGCAAGCTGAGTCTGTTGGTGCGGACGTTGCCAAGAGACAAATGGTCCGAGAGCGGCCATCGGCCCTGCCTCGCCATCTTCCTGCGCGACCCCGAACGAAGCACGCAAGGATCGAGCGATGTGATCCGGCGCCTGTTCGACCTGACTCCCGCCGAAGCCACGCTGGCCTTGTTGCTGGCCAATGGGCTCGGCCTGGAAGAAGCCGGCGAGCAACTCGACATCCGCCGCAACACCGTTCGGGCCCATCTGCGGGCCATCTTTTCGAAGATGGGTGTCACCCGCCAGACCGAGCTGGTCCGGATGGTGCTGAACAGCGTCGTGCAGCTCGGCTGAAAGCCACCACTGACGCCAGATTGCCGCCGGCGCAATTGCCCGCAGCAGCCAGTCGGCTGGCTACGCCGACCAAGGCCAAAATTTTTTGCTTCGCCAATACATACGGTAAAATGCCGTATGTAAATCGGAGTTCTCATGACCGCAATAGCCCGTTTTGATCTGAAGCTTGACGCTGACGACAAGGACCTTCTCGCCCGCGCCGCAAGCCTTATGGGTACCACCATGGCCGGCTTTGTCCGCAGCGCAGCCAAAGAGAAGGCACAACAATTGTTGGAGCAGGAGTCGCGGGTAACGATCAGCAAGCGCGATTTTCTTGCCTTCAACGCTGCGATCAATGGCGTATTCAATCCCAATCCAGCAATGCAGGCTGCGTTGAAGGCTGCGGCAAAGGTCAAGCGTGCTTGAAGAGCAGGTGTTTGACACCCGGCGGCATGAACGGGAGGCCTTCCACTGCGGGGTGCCGGCGCTGGATGATTACTTGCATAAATTTGCAGCCCAACAAACTGCAAAAGGCATCAGCACCGTGTTTGTTTTGGTCGATGATGCGGCGCCGAGCAAGATTTTGGCTTTCTATACCCTCAGCGCAGCGCAAGTCGATGCCCAGCAACTGACGGCCATGGAGCGCAAGAAGCTCCCGCGTTATCCGGTGCCCTGTTTTCGCATGGGACGCCTGGCACGCGATATTGAAAGTCGCGGGCTCGGCTTGGGCG
Source organism: uncultured Burkholderiales bacterium (assembly GCA_903820745.1). Lineage (GTDB taxonomy): Bacteria > Pseudomonadota > Gammaproteobacteria > Burkholderiales > Burkholderiaceae_C > Paucibacter_A. The sequence continues at coordinate 4,286 of CAIJIT010000035.1, read as the reverse complement.
AAGTCTTGATCGGTTGTGCGGTTGACCGATGTCTGCACGCTCGAAATCTTGTGGGTGCCTATGCGCTACTGGTCGACGCAAAGGATGAAAAATCGAAGGCCTTCTATGAGCGATATGGTTTCATCCCTTGTGCCGATGCGCCAATGACTCTTTACCTGCCGCTCGGCTGAATGCCTTTTTCGAAAGCCAGCGCGAGCGCCTGCGCACCGAAGTCGAGCGCCTCCACCGCGGCGTCGAGCATGCCCAGCATGCTGACGAAGCCGTGGAACTGCGCTGGCCAGCAGCGCGCAGTCACCGCAACACCAGCGCGGCGCAAGGCCTCGGCATAGGCTTGACCCTCGTCCCGCAAGGGGTCAAAACCAGCGGTGATCACTGTGGCTGAAGGTGATCCGCTCAAGTCGGTCTGGCGCAGCGGCGAGGCAAACGGATCGAGACCGTCCTGCGGATCGGGCAGATATTGCTGCCAAAACCAGCGCATCAACGATGAACTGAGCATCGCCGCCTGCTCGAACTCGCGGTGCGAGGGCAAGTCGCAGGCGCTGTCGGTCACCGGATAAATCAGCAACTGATGGCAGACAGGGATCGCCTGTCCGCGCAGCTGCTGGGCCACCACAGCAGCCAGATTGCCACCGGCGCTGTCGCCGGCAACGGCCAGTCGGCTGGCATCGCCACCCAAGGTTGGCGCATTCTGCTGCACCCAGCGCAGCGCAGCCAGCGCATCGTCCACTGCGGCCGGAAACCGATGTTCAGGGGCCAGCCGGTAGTCAACCGAGATCACCAGGGTCCGCGCCTGAGCCGCCAGGCGCCGGCAGATATTGTTGTGGCTATCAAGTCCGCAGCCGACAAATCCGCCGCCATGAAAGAAAACAGTCACCGGGAACGGCCCCGGGCCCAGCGGGCGGTAAAGACGCATCGGCAACGGCCCGGCAGCGCCGTCAAGCATGGCGTCACTCTGCTCGGCCAGTTCATCGCCCAGGTCAGGCAGTGGCGGAAAAAACGCCAGCGAAGCGCGGAAATCCAGCGCCGTCAGAACCTGCAGATCCGGTTGCGGCATCTGTGCCATGGCATCGGCAATCACCTGGGCTTGAGCATCGAGCAGCATGTTTTTCCTCGGGGTTGGTCGCGGCCGATTCTGCCATTGCCTGTCCGCCGACGGCCTCGTCTCTTCCAGGACTGCCAGACCTTGCTATTTTGTAGCCTGCAAGCTACATTTATTACCATGCGCATCGAAAAGACCGAGGAATACCGCATTTGGATAGATGGTCTGAACGACTTGGCTGGCCGTGCACGCGTTCTGATGCGGGTTGACCGACTGATCCACGGTAATCCGGGAGTCCATAGAAACCTGACCGAGGGCGTGTCAGAGCTCAAAATCGATGCAGGCCCTGGCTACCGGGTTTATTACTCGCGAAGGCGAGAGAACTGGCTCTTGCTCATCGCGGGTGGCGACAAGTCGACGCAGACAAAGGACATCGCCCTGGCGATGGAACTCAACCGGATTTACCTGGAGTAATCCCAATGACAAAAGCGGCAACAAAAGCCCGAATGAAACCCAAGGTCAGTGCGTACGACGTTGCCGAGCACCTGCGCACGCCTCAAGAAATGGCCGCCTACCTGGATGCCTGGATGGAGGAAGCTCCCGATGACACGGCCGGTTTGGCCCGCGCGCTGGGAGATATTGCCCGCGCCCAGGGCATGACCCAAGTAGCCAAGGATGCCGGTCTGAGCCGAGAAAGCCTGTACCGCGCACTCAGTGCCGAAGGCAACCCGAGTTTTGCTACGGTTGCAAAGGTTGCCAAGGCGCTCGGCTTGCGGCTTCATGTCCAAGCTCTGACTGGCGGCGCCTAGACAGCGCCAGCATTCAACATAGCGACTGCACCCTTGTCGGTCTCGGGCGAGGGATTTCACGTGTCCCGTTGGCGGCACCACCCTGCGATACTTTCCCGCATGGGCTTGAACTTACGATCCGTCATGCAGGGTGCCGCATCCCGCCATCCGGCATTGGCGAGGCCGTTTCTCTGGCCTGTGGCCGTAGAAGTCGCGGGCGATTTTTTGATGGGCCACCGAGATTCGTCGAAGTTACATCGTCGACATCTAGCAGCTAACGACTGGCTCCTGCCGTCGCCTCAAGGTGCGAACCAGCTGGGTTCATTCGAGGCCGTCCGGCGAGAGCGCAACCTACCACCGGGGACATCATGACCTTGAGATTTGCCACCCAGCTTGTTGTTGCAGCCATCGTCCTGGGCGCGGCACTTTGTGCTCCGGTCAGCTTGGCGCAGACCGCAAAAAGCGGCTTTCCGGAACGCACGGTCACGCTGATATCACCCTTTCCACCCGGCGGAGGCAACGATGGCGTATCGCGCGCCATCGCAACCAGGCTGGCTATTTCGCTGGGCCAACCAGTGATTGTGGAGAACAAGCCCGCGGCAAATGGCTTGGTAGCTGCAAGCTTTGTGGCCAAAGCGCCTGCGGATGGTTACACGCTGCTGATGGGCAACAACGGAACACATGGCACGAACCCGGCCATGTACAAGAACCTTCCCTACGACCCGCTGGGCGACTTCATTCCGGTCTCCCAGGTCGGAACCGCGCCCAACGTCCTGGTCGTCAGGCCTTCACTCGGTGTGAAGACGGTCCAGGAACTTGTCGACCTATTGAAGAAGCGTCCCGGCCAGCTGACCTATGGATCGACCGGCCAGGGCAGTTCGCAGCATATGGCCGGAGCGCTCTTCGCCCAAAGGTTTGGCGTGGACATCTTGCATGTGCCGTATCGCGGGTCGGCGCCGGTGATCACCGATCTTCTCGGCGACCAGATCAATATGAGCTTCGTCAATATCATCGCGGCCCGCCCGCATATCCAGTCCGGACAGTTGCTGCCCCTGGCAGTGACCACAGCAGAGCGGTCGCAACTGATGCCGGATGTGCCGACGCTTGGCGAGACCTCAAAGGGATTCAACGTCGGGGTGTGGATTGGCGTCTTTGCACCTCGGCAAACGCCCGCTGCGGTCATCAACACGCTCAGCACAAAAATCAGGGCTGCATTGATCCTCCCGGAGATGAAGGCGCAACTGGCGGCAATCGGCGCCGATCCGAAAGGGTCATCGCCAGAAGAATTCGCCGCCTTCGTTCGCTCGGAGTTGCAGCGAGGGGCGGATCTGGTGCGCATCACTGGGGCCACTGCTGACTAAAACGGGCGCTTGAACGCATGACCACAATCACGGAAAGACTCGCAAGCTTCGCCGTCTCAAGGACCTTGGACTTTCCCCAAGGTTTGATCGAGAAGGCGCGGGACGCATTTGTTGACTCCCTCGGTGTCGCTGTTGGCGGCATCTCTGACCCCACCTGCCACATTGCGTACGGCAGCGTTGCAAAAACCGTTGCGGCCAAAAGCGCCTATTGGGCCCGCGGCACCAAGGGCACGGCCGAAGATGCGGCGTTCGTCAACTCGATACAGATCCACGTCCTCGATTTCGACGACTCGGCCCTTTCTCTCAGGGGGCACCCCAGCTCGACGATGATGTCGACCGCAATCGCAGTCGGACAAGAAGTCGGCGCCAGCGGTGTCGAGGCGATGCAGGCCTATGCGGTGGGCCTGCAGGTGGCAACCCGGATGGCGAAGTGGCTGACTCCCAAGCATTATCTGAATGGCTGGCACACGACGGTGACTGCCGGCATCTTTGGGTGCACCGCCATCGCAGCGCGCCTGCTCAAACTCGATGAGAAGCAGATGCGCAACGCCTTCGGGCTTGCGGCCAGCCAAGCAGGCGGACTGACCCGTAATTTCGGCAGCATGGCGAAGTCTTTCCACACCGGCCATGCTTCGCGCTGCGCCATCATCACGGCCAAGCTCGCAAGCGCAGGGATGACCGCGGACGAAAACATCTTCGACGGTCCCAAGGGATTCCTGGCCTTGTACAGCGGCGCGCCCAATGATGTCGATGCCAGTCTGGCAGACGATCTGGGGAAGGTTTGGGAACTGCTCGATCCGGGAATCTATGTCAAGAAATGGGCCTGTTGCTATGCCATCCATCGCCCGGTCGCCGGCTTGCTCGAACTCCAAGCCAAAGCCGGTTTCAATGCCAGCCAGGTGCGCAGCGTGTCGGTTGGATTCTTGCCGGGCGCGGCACACCCTCTGAATCACTTCGACCCCAAGAACGGCCTGCAAGCCAAGTTCAGCATCGAGTACTGCGTCGCCGCCGCGCTTGTCCACGGCAGTATTGGCGTCGAAGTGTTTGAAGATGAGTTTGTGCTGCGCGAGGACTTGCAGGCGTTCCAGAAAAAAGTGC
>CAIJIT010000034.1 GCA_903820745.1 uncultured Burkholderiales bacterium | reverse complement strand
CCTTGGCCGGCGTCAGCCGGGGCTGTAGCTCTGCGCCAGTTTGCGCCGGGTTCCGGTGTTGTGGATGAGCGCCTGAAGCTCGTTCATCCAGGGTTGCGTGACGTCCGAGATGGCCCGGTCATCGCTAAGTATTTTCTCCAGGATGTCGATTTTTTTCGTCCGCAAGGCGCCGAAAAATGGCGTTGCCGGCCCCTTTGTCTTGAGCGCGCTGATCTGCTGCAGGCGCTGTGACTCGAGTTCATCAAGTTGCTCCCAGTCCTGCTGTCTGGCCGCCTGCAGCATCGCTGCGGTGAGGCGCGCAACATTTTCGTAAAGCGACATCACTTCATCGTTGTTCAGCATGCTCAAGTCTCCATCGCCGTGGCGTACTTGGGGTGTTTCGGATCGATCGAATCCCAAGTCGTTTTCAAGTCAGACAGCAGCTTGTAAACCTCCTGCAACATGCGCTGATCGTTGTGGCGATGAGCTTCGCTCAGCTTCTGTGTCATGTAACTGTACAAAGCGCTGAGGTTGCTGGCGATCTCGCCACCTTCCTTGAGGTTCAGGCTGCAGCGAAGCCCGCTGTCAATAATGCTGATCGCATGGTTGATGGCCCGGCCTTTTTCGGCCGTGTCTTCAGCCTGCATATGCTTGCGTGCTTTCAGGATAGCGACCATCGCGCCTTCCAGCAGTATCGCAATCAGCTTGTGCGGGCTGGCAGCTATCGCCCCGGTCTGCATGCCGACATTGGCGTATTCCTGCGCTGATTTTTTGGCGGTTCCAAACATTTTTTGGCCTGCTTATGCTGACTTGGCCAGAGCGGCCAGTTGCTGGGTTAAATAGGCCGAGGTGGACGTCATGCTGCTCATGATGGTGTCCAGCTTGGTGAATTGGTTCTGGTAGTTCGTCTGCAGGGTATCGAGTCGGGTTTGCAGCCGCAACTTGTCATTGTCCAATTTGCCCATGGACTTCGTTATACCGTCGGTGTGTGCTGTGAACAGGCCATTTTCACTGAGCATCGAGAGCGCCAATTGGTCAAGCTGATAGGCAAAACCCTGCGTGTATTGAATATTGCCGCGGTTGCCCGTGCTGCCGCCCGTCACGGTGAGCTTGAGCCCCTCGGCGGCGTTGCCGCTGGCCCCGGTCATGGTTTGCCCGCTGCATTGCGCCGCCACGCCGTTCAGCTGTGCGATCAGGCCCAAGCCGGTGCTGGCGGTACCGCTTCCGCCCAGGATCAGGCTGGCCGCAGTCCCCGTCAAATTGACATTCGAGCCGGCGCCATAGCGGCTCGACGTGATGCTGAACAGGCCCTGGCTCGAGCTCACATTGACCGCCGACCCCAAGTCAGAAAACACGCTGCTGCCGTTGATGCGCGCCTGCACCTCGGCGCCCAAGGCCGCCGCATTGGCGTAGCTGCCCGCCGAGATGGTCACCGAAGCGTTCAAGCTGTCCAACGTGACTTGAAGGCTGTCGTTGCTGCCGGCGGCGATGGTCAGCGGAAAGCTGAGCGAGGCCGCGCCCAGCAGACTGCCTTGCGTGGCCAATTGGCTGACGCTCACCGCATAGCTGCCGGGCTTGGTGTTGGCGGTGCTGCTGGTGTAGCCCAGCTGCAGGTCAGCGGATTGGCCCTTGGCTGCAAACAGGGCGGGCAACTGGGCAAAATTATTGTCGATGACGGTCTGCAGCTTGGTCGCGTCCAGCAACAAGCTGCCATCGGTTTGCATCGTCACGCCCACCTGATTCAGTCTTGTCAGGCTGCTGCTGCCGCTACTGGCAATCGTGCCGGTGATGATGCTGCGCATCTGGCTTTGCAGCGAACGAACGACCGAGTCGCCATTCAGGACCGCCCCTTTTTTGGCCGCCAGGTCGTAGCTCGACAAATTTTTCAGTGAAGCCGAGAGTTTGTTGTAACCATCGACAAACGCTTGCACCGACGTCTTCACCGCGGCATTGTCACTCGCCACGCTCAAGATGCTCGGGCTGCCGGGATTGGTTTTTTTCAGCACCAGGCTCAGGCCCGGCAGCACGTCGGTCAATGTATTGCCGGGTTTGGTGATGGCGATGCCGTCCACTGTCAACAGCGCGTTCTGTGCCGCCAGCGTTTGCGTCAACACCTGGCCGCTGGCCGGGTCATGGCCGAGCAAACTGGTCAGTGCGCTGCTGCCGCTGCCACCGGCACCGTCGCCGACGCTGATCTTCATGCTGCTGACTGCGCCGGTAGTCTGGCTCTTGATCGTCAAGCGGTAGGGT
>CAIJIT010000033.1 GCA_903820745.1 uncultured Burkholderiales bacterium | reverse complement strand
CATCTCGATCAGCAAGGCCCGCTGGTGCAAGCCTGGGTCGAGAAGGCGCGCAGCGAGCTGCTTGAAAAGGCCCTGCCGACCAATGATTTTCTGGTCGCGATCAACCAGCGGCTGCAGCAGCAGATCGGTTACCTGCTGCGTATGGAACCGGGTGTGCAAACACCCGAAGAGACGATCGAAAAAGCTTCGGGCTCATGCCGCGACAGCGCCTGGCTGCTGGTGCAGATCCTGCGCTCGCTGGGGTTGGCGGCGCGCTTTGTTTCGGGCTATTTGATCCAGCTTCGCCCTGACCAGGAATCGCTCGACGGCCCCAGCGGCACGGCGGTCGACTTCACCGATCTGCATGCCTGGACCGAGGTCTACATTCCCGGCGCAGGCTGGATCGGTCTCGACCCAACTTCGGGCATGCTGGCCAGCGAAGGCCATATTCCACTCGCCTGCACGGCCATGCCTTCTTCAGCCGCACCGGTCAGCGGCGCCAGCGACAAGGCCGAAGTCACCTTTTTCCATGAAATGACGATCACCCGCATCCATGAGGATCCGCGCGTGACCAAGCCTTATTCGGAAACCGACTGGAAAGCGATCGACCGCCTCGGCGCCCAGGTCGATGCCGATCTGAAGCGCAATGACGTGCGTCTGACCCAAGGCGGTGAGCCGACTTTTGTCTCAATCGACGACATGGATGGCGCCGAGTGGCATACCGAAGCCCATGGCGCCAAAAAGCGCGAGCTGGCAGGCCAGTTGATGCACCGGCTGAAAAACCATTTCGCGCCTGGCGGCATGCTGCATTACGGCCAGGGCAAATGGTATCCAGGCGAGCCCCTGCCGCGCTGGGCGGTGAACATCTATTGGCGCATCGACGGTCAACCAATGTGGCGCGATGCCACGCTGTTCGCCGATGAAAACAAGCCCGATGGTTATGGCTGCACCGAAGCCGCAAGTTTCGCCGCCGAACTGGTCAAAGCATTAAGCCTGCCGGCCGGCAGCCAGATCGCGGCCTATGAGGACGTTCTGGTGCAGGCAAGGCTGGAGCAGGCCTTGCCGGTCAATCTCGACCCCTTGATCGCCAACCTCGACGCGCCCGAGCAAAGAAAGCGTCTGGCGCGCCTGCTCGAGCAGGGCCTGGGTGCGGTCGTCGGCTACGTCCTGCCACTGGCGCCGACCGAGTTCGATCCCGAAGTCATGCTGGGCACGGCCTGGCGCAGTTCAGCCTGGCCGATCAAGCGCGAGCATCTGTACTTGATCGATGGCGACTCGCCGATGGGTTTGCGCCTGCCCTTGAATTCACTGCCCTGGGTGCTGCCGGACGAGATGCCGGTCGATTTCGATGTCGATCCCTTCGCACCGCGCGCCGCCCTGGCTTCGCTCAAGCGCAATGCCTATGACACCCTGCGCATGAAAGTGGAAAAGGGCGACAAGTCGAGCCGCTCACAACGCGGCCAGCGCGCCGTGCTGGCGCAGGCCAAGCGCGAAGCCCGCGCCACTTTGCGCCGACTGGCGGCCAAACCCGTGGCCAAGCCGGACGTCAAGGTGACCAAAGCGGCTATTGCCAAAACCGCGCCGAGGGACGTGATTCACACCGCCCTATGCGTACAAGTTCGCGACGGCCGCCTGCATATCTTCATGCCCCCGCTCAAGCGCATCGAGGACTATCTGGCGCTGGTGAACAGCGTTGAAGCGACCGCCGCCAAGCTGCAACTGAAGCTGTGGATCGAAGGCTACGGGCCGCCGCGCGACCCGCGCATCAAGCTGCTCAGCGTCACACCCGATCCGGGCGTGATCGAGGTCAACGTCCATCCGTCGGCGAGCTGGAAAGAGCTGGTTTACACCATGTCGACGCTGTACCAGGAAGCCCGCCTGACACGTCTGGGCACCGAGAAATTCATGGTCGACGGCCGCCACACCGGCACTGGCGGCGGCAACCATGCCACGCTCGGTGGCGCGACCGCCGAAGACAGCCCGATGCTGCGTCGCCCCGATCTGCTGAAGAGCTTGATCACCTATTGGCAGAACCATCCGGCCCTGTCCTATCTGTTCTCGGGCACCTTCATCGGCCCGACCAGCCAGGCGCCAAGAGTCGATGAAGCCCGCGACGACAACCTGTACGAGCTGGCGATCGCCTTCCAGCAAATGGACCAGGTCTTGCCGACGATGAACCCGGGCGACAAGCCCTGGATGGTCGACCGCTTGCTGCGCAACCTGCTGGTCGACCTGACCGGCAACACCCATCGTTCGGAATTTTCGATCGATAAGCTTTACTCGCCCGACGGCCCGACTGGCCGACTCGGGCTGGTCGAATTCCGTGCTTTCGAGATGCCGCCGCATGAGCGGATGAGCTTGCTGCAGATGTTGCTGCTGCGTGCCCTGGTGGCGCGTTTCTGGCAGCAGCCCTACCAGGCCAAGCTGGTCAATTGGGGCACGGCCCTGCATGACCGCTGGATGCTGCCGCATTTCGTCGCCCAGGACATCCGTGACGTCGCCCGCGACCTGCGCACCGCCGGCTACGCTTTTGAAGACCATTGGTTCGACCCCTTCATCGAGTTCCGCTTCCCGCGCTTCGGCACCGTCGTTTACGAAGGCGTCGAAATGGAATTGCGCCAGGCGATCGAGCCCTGGCATGTGCTGGGCGAAGAAATGGCCGCTGGCGGCACCGCCCGCTATGTCGATTCATCGGTCGAGCGGATGCAGTTGCTGGTACGCGGGCTGACTGACGGCCGCCATGTGATCGCTTGCAATGGCCGTATGCTGCCGCTGCACCCGACCGGCATTCCGGGCGAATATGTGGCCGGCGTACGCTTTCGCGCCTGGAGCCCCTGGTCTGCCCTGCATCCAACGATCCGGGTGCAGGCACCGCTGACCTTCGATCTGGTCGACAACTGGAGTGGCCGCTCGATCGGCGGCTGCACCTATCACGTCGTCCATCCGGGCGGACGCAGCGAAGAACATGCGCCGGTCAATGCCAACGCTGCCGAAGCCCGCCGGTTCTCGCGCTTCTGGCCGCATGGTCATACGCCGGGACCGATGACGGTCTACAAGGAGGCTTTGAATCCGGGCTTCCCGATGACGCTCGATTTGCGCTGGCAGCCCATGTGAGGCCGCTGTGACTTATGCACGGATAATCCGGCGCAGATAAACAAGAACGATGACTGTGCCTGCTCGACTACTCGCCGGCTATCCCGCCGCAGCGGACCGCTTTGATGAAATGATCGATGGGACAGGACAGCCGCGCCCGCATTGGCGCGCGATGCTGAGCGCCCTGTCACGCGAAACCCCGGCAATGATGCGTGAGCGCTATGACGCCGTGCAGCGCCAGGTGCGCGAAAACGGCGTCACCTACAACGTCTACTCCGACGCCAAAGGCATACAGCGGCCTTGGGATCTGAACATGCTGCCGCTGATCCTGCCGCCTGGCGAATGGGCCGGCATTGAAGCGGCCGTCAGCCAGCGCGCCACGCTGCTGAACCAGATTCTGCTCGACGTCTATGGCGAGCAGACGCTGCTGCAACAAGGTCTGCTGCCGCCAGCGCTGATTCATGGCCATGCGGGCTTTCTGCGGCCCTGCCATGGCATGAAACACAAGGACGGCATCGCCCTGCATTTCTATGCCGTCGACCTGGCGCGCGCGCCCAGCGGACGCTGGTGGGTCGTGGCCGACCGCACGCAAGCACCATCCGGCGCCGGCTATGCGCTGGAGAACCGCGCCGTCATCGCGCGCAATTTTCCCGACATGCTGCGCGATCTCAATGTGCGGCCCTTGAACGGCTTCTTCGACAGCATGCGCGACAGCCTGAACCATTGGGGCCACCAATGCGCTGCCAATGGCGGTGCGCCGCTGCGTCCGGGTGAGCCGCCGCTGATCGTGCTGCTGACCCCGGGGCCTTACAACGAAACCTATTACGAGCAGGCTTATCTGGCAAGGCATCTGGGCTTGCCGCTGGTTGAAGGCAGCGATCTAACGGTTCGCAACGGCATCGTCTGGCACAAGACCCTGTCGGGCCTGCAGCGCGTACATGTGATCATGCGCCGAGTCGACGACGACTATTGCGACCCGCTGCTGCTGCGCGCCGACTCGGCCCTGGGTGTGGCTGGCCTGACCGATGCAGCGCGGCGCGGCAACGTGCTTATTGCCAACAGCCTGGGCTCGAATCTGCTCGAATCCGGCGCGCTGCTGGGCTTCTTGCCGGCCTTGTCGCAGCGCCTGCTCAGCGCGCCGTTGAAGATGCCTTCGGTTGCGACCTGGTGGTGCGGTGAGCCGGCGGCCATGGCGCAAGTCATCGCCAAACTGGATCAACTGGTGATCAAGCCGACATTCCCCCAGTCGCGCAAATTCATCGTCTTCGGCAAGGACCTGGCGGGCGCCGAGCGCGAAGCCTTCATCGCCCGCATCCGCGCCGACCCCGCCAACCATGTGGCGCAGGAACTGGTGCGCCTGTCGCAAGCGCCGGTCTGGCGCCCCGAGACACCGGCCGGCTTGAGCGCCAGCGCCATCGGCGTGCGTGTTTATGCCTGCGCAACGCCCAACGGCTATGTCGTCATGCCTGGCGGCCTGACAAGGGTCGCGACCGGGCCGGATGAACGCATCATCACGATGCAGCGCGGCGGCGGCAGCGAAGACACCTGGGTTCAGGCCAGCGCCCAGGTCAAGGTGCTCAGGCCGCTGGCCCGCACCAGCATTGCCGCCGATCTGGTTCGCGACGATACCCATGTGTCGAGCCGCGCGGCCGAAAACCTGTTCTGGTTCGGCCGCAACGCCGAGCGCTGCGACAACATCGCGCGGCTGCTGCGGGTCAGCCTGAACTTCTTGTTCAATGTGCTGCCGGCTTCGCAAAGCGCCGAATGGGCAACCGTCAAATCACTGTGCCAGCAATTCGATCTGATCGAAGGCAAACCGGTGCCGGTCAAGAAAGCCGCCCAAAGCCAAAGCCAGGGGCTGCCGCCGGCTGCACCTGCCCCGCTCAGCGACAGCCAGATCGAAACGGTCCTGCTGCTGGCCGTGGTGTCGCCTGAAGTACCCGGGCTGGCACGCCAGCAGCAACAGCTGTTCAACAGCGCCAGCCAGTTGCGCGAAAGGCTGTCGATCGACAACTGGCGCGCGCTGAACCGCCTGGTGCAGCGCCCGGCCAAGGTCGAGACGGGTCTGTCGCAGGCTGATGCCATGACCCTGCTCGACGATGCAGCGATCGCATCGATGACGATCGCCGGTTTTGCGCTCGACGGCATGACCCGCGACCTCGGCTGGCGTTTTCTCTCGCTCGGGCGCCGTATCGAGCGCCTGCAATATCAATGCACCGTGCTGCAAAAAGCGCTGCACATGGACACCGATGGCAGCCTCGACTGGTTGCTTGAATTGGCCGACAGCATCGTCACCTACCGCTCACGCTACCGGGCCACACCCGAATGGCTGCCGGTGCTGGATCTGCTGGTGCTCGACGACAGCAACCCGCGCTCGGTGCTGTTCCAGCTCGACGGCATCCTGAAGGGTCTGCAGAAAATGGCGCCGATCAAGATCGATTGCGGCATGCTGGCATTGCCTGCGCTGAAAGCCGAATTGCTGGCGCTGCTGCCCGAGCGCGATTTCTGCTCTGGCAACATGCTGCTGATCGAGCTGCTCGAGCGCGTCCGCCGTGCCAGCGAAGCGATGTCCGAACAAATCAGCCTGCAGTTCTTCAGCTATACCGGCGCGCAGGGGCCAGCAGCATGAGGCCGCTGTCCGGATCTGTCGCAGGCGCCAAAGCCCCCCTGCGCTACCGCGTCGTGCATGAAACCCGCTACGCCTATGAAAGCCTGGTCACGCTGTCGCAGCAATACCTGCATCTGACGCCGCGCTCGTTCCCGCTGCAGCAGACCGAGTCGCATCTGATCTGGGTGAATCCGGCGGAAAGTGACGGCATCGACGGCACCGATTACTTCGGCAACCTGACGCGCCAGATCGCGATCACGACGCCGCATCTGGAGCTGCTGGTCCATGCCGAAGCGATCGTCGCGCTCGCGCCACGCCTGACGCTGGCGCAACTGAGCGACAAGCGCTCCTGGGAAAGCGTTCGCGACCTGCTGCAACAGATGCGCAGCAGCGCGACGCTTGAAGCCGCGCGCTATCTCTACGCCTCGCCCCACGTGACGCTGTCCAGCGCGATCGAACAATATGCCCGTCAAAGCTTCACGCCGGGCCGGCCGGCGCTTGAAGCCGCGATGAACCTGACCCAACGGATCTTTGACGACTTCGAGTTCGACCCCAAAGCGACCGAAATTTCCACTCCGCTGGAACAAGTGCTGGCCGGCCGGCGCGGCGTCTGCCAGGATTTCGCCCAATTGATGATCGGCTGCCTGCGCAGCATCGGCCTGCCGGCGCGCTATCTCAGCGGCTATATCCTCACCCACCCGAAAGAAGGCCAGCCGCGGCTGGTCGGCGCCGACGCTTCACATGCCTGGGTCTCGGTCTACTGCCCGACCCATGGCTGGGTTGACTTCGACCCGACCAACCGCTGCCTGGTGCAGGGCGAGCACATCACCTTGGGTTGGGGCCGCGATTTCAGCGATGTCACGCCGATGCGCGGCCTGGTGCTGGGTGGCGGCAAACAGGTGCTGCAAGTCAATGTGACGGTGACGCCGCTGCCGGCGATCGCTAAATAAAACGCTTCAGGGCTTCAGGTATTTGCCGAACCAGGCGATGAAACGTGCTTCGACGTCGCGCCGGTAACTGGGCGTGGACAGGCGGTGGAACTGGCCCGGGTAGATCACCAACTGGGTATCGACGCCGAGCATCTTCAAGGCCTGGTACATCTGTTCGCTGCCGGAGATCGGTACATTGAAATCCTGCTGACCGCCGAGAAACAGCGTCGGCGTCTGGATCCGGTCGGCCTTGAAGAACGGATAGGAGAGCTTGATCCAGAGCTCCTGCGCCAGCCAGGGCGGGCCGACTTCACGCTCGTACTGCACCGCATATTGGTCGGTGCCGAACATGCTCAACTGGTTCGAGCTGCCCGCGCCGCTGACCGCTGCCTTGAAGCGCTTGTCGCTGGCGATCAGATAGTTGGTCAGGATGCCGCCATAGCTCCAGCCACCCACCGCCAGGCGCTGCGGATCGGCATAGCCTTGCTTGACCGCCCAGTCAACGGCGCCGAGCAGATCCTGCAATTCCTTGTTGCCCCAATCGGCATAAATCGCCCGCTGGAAGGCCTGGCCACGGCCGCTGCTGCCGCGGTAGTTGACTTGCAGCACGACATAGCCTTGCGCGCTGAGCAACTCGCGCATCGGAAAATCAGCGCGCAGGCTATGGCTGTCCTGGCCATTGGGCCCGCCGTGGATGAACAAAATCGTCGGGTAGCGCCGGCCCGCCTGGTAAGCCGGCGGCAAGGTGATCAGCCCATGGACCTCGGTACCGTCAGCGCTGGTCGAGCTGAAGTCTTCGGTGCGCCCCAACTCGATGCCCGCAAACCAGTCATCGTTTTGGTGCGACAGGCGCTGCAATCGCCCGGCCTTGAACAATTCGACCTCGGGTGCCTGTTTGGCATTGCCGCCCAGCATGGCGATGCTGCCGTCGCTGGCCATCGACAGATCGGCCAAGGTGCGCCGGCCCTCGGTCAGCCGTTCGACCTTGGTACCAGCCAGCGGAACATAGGCCAGATAGGAACTGCGGTCATCGTCGACGATGCCATAGAGGCCGCGCCCGTCGGCAGCCCAGGCCAGCGAAGCCTGGAAGCCCCGGTCCAGCCCCTCGGCCAGCAGCTGTACCGGCCCACCAGCGCTGGCGACGACCGCCGGCCGATAGCGCTGGTAAGCCGAATACTTGACCTCGTCGCCGGCCAGGAAGGCGATCCTGCTGCCGTCAGGGCTCCAGGCCGGAGAGGCGCCGTCCTCGGTGGTGAAGCTGGCCAGCAGGCGAGCCGCCGCCCCCGGCAACGCATCCATCACGTAAAGGCTGGTTTCCTCGCTGCGGTCGACCTGACCCTTGCGCTGACTCAGAAAAGCCAGCTGCCGGCCGTCGGGCGCCCAGGCAGGTGCCTTCTCGCTGTATTGCCCCTCGGTCAACTGCTGCGCCTTGGCCGTGGCGACGTCGAAGACATGCAGATGCGATTGCTGCGGTCCCAGATAACCATCCCGGTCATGTTTGAACTGGAAACGGTCGATCACGATCGGCGGCAAAGTCTTGCGCTTCCAGCCCGGCATCTGTTCGGGTTCGTCGCGCGGGTCGGGGTCGGCCACCACCAGCACCATGCGCTTGCCGTCGGGCGACCAGGCATAGTCGGCAACGCCGCCCTTGATGTCGGTCAGCGCCTCGGCTTCGCCACCAGCGAGGTTCAGCCGCCAGACCTGCGCACCCTTGCGTGAGGCTTCATCGCCACCCCGGGTCGCCAGAAAACTCAGCCATTGCCCTTGCGGATTCCAGCGCGGCTGGCCGCTCACATCGCCCGAAAAAGTCAGCCGCAGTTGTTTCCCGCCCTGGGTCCTGCTGATCCAGAGGTCGGTCAGCAGCTTGTCCTTGGCGCTGTCGCTGAGCTTGACCTTGTAAGCGACTCACTGCCCGTCGGGAGAGATCTGCGGCTCGCTCAACTCGCGCAGATTGCCGGCATCGGCGAGTTGCATCAGACGCGGCTCGGCATGTCCTGCCGTGGCAATTCCGAGTATGAGCAAGGTCAGGATCAGGTAATTGAGCATCGATAGGTTCCGGCTGTGGCTGGCATGATTTAGACGATTGTCAATGCTTTGCACTGGCAAGGCCTCGATCCATCCCTGATTGCACCAAAACCTATGGTCTGCCAGCTTGCGCAGTAGTCCAAGCTGTGTGTAAATCTGTATTCGCTGCTTG
>CAIJIT010000032.1 GCA_903820745.1 uncultured Burkholderiales bacterium | reverse complement strand
CCCATTGCCGTTATCCGGCAGTACATCGAACGCCAGCAAACACCACACGAGACGCACCCAACCGGACGGCTTCGCCGTCCGCGCTCTTGACCCTGCCCTGAAGGCAGAGGTTTGCCGCGCACCCGATCAATCCTGCAACGGTGGCAATTCCTTGACGGTCTGCAGCAGCCATTCCCGAAACGCCCAGGTCTTGTTGCTTTCGCGCTGGTGCAGCGGGCGCAGCAGGTAATAGGCGCGATCGCTGCGCAAGGGCTTCCAGCGGGTCCCGGCAAAGGGGCGCAGCAGCCGGCCGGTTTCAAAGTCGGATGCCAGCAAACGAGTCTGACCGATGACGATGCCAAGACCATCGACGGCCGCCTGCAAGGCCAGGATCGAGCTGCCGAAACTCATGCGTTTGCTGTCGACACTCATCGAGCTCAGCTGATTGACCTCGAGCCAATCGCTCCAGTCATTGCGCCGATAGCGCGACAGCAGCAGGCGCTGGCGCAGCAGCGACTCGGGATGCCGACTTTGGGGTGCGTGCATTGCCAGGAAAGCGGGTGAGCAGACCGGCTCGGTCTGGTCGGTGAAGAGCCGGTCTGCCTGGGTATTCGGCCATTGGCCGTCGCCGAACTGGATCGCCATGTCGACCTCGTCGCGGTCGAAATCGACATCGGGCACGGCGGTGCTGAGCCGGACCTCGATGCCGGGATGTTTGGCATGGAAATCAGGCAGGCGCGGGATCAGCCATTTGGCGGCAAAAGTCGTGTAGGTCAGCAAACGCAGCGCATCCTGGCTGCTGTCCTTCAGCAACTCTTCGGTCGCGTTGGCAATCATGGCGAAGGCCGGCACGATCTGCTCGGCATAGGCTCGCCCGGCCTTGGTCAGACTGACGCCATGGCGCTGGCGGCGCAGCAGTTCGACCCCCAGATAGGCTTCGAGCACCGAGATCTGCCGGCTCACCGCCGATTGGGTGACATGCAACTCATGCGCGGCGCCGGTCAGGTTTTCGGTGCGCGCCACGGTTTCAAAGACCTTGAGCGGGTTCAGCGGCGGGATGCGTTGGGTCATGCGATGGGGCGAGACAGAGGTTCAAGACAATGTGTCAGAGAATACTTTTCAGTGTAGTCCTGCAACAAATCGGAATCACTCGAGACGCGGGCGGTCATAGAGAATGTCGCATCAAATTCTCGCGCGTCAAACCATGAAAATATTTTCCGCAGAAGGCCCTGAACTCGCCAGACTGCTGCTCGAGCCAGGCATCGTCGCCATCGTCGGAGCCTCCGATGACGCCAACAAGACAGCCGGGCGGCCGCAGCGCTTTCTGCGCGAGCAGGGCTTTGTCGGCAAGCTCTATCTGGTCAATCCGCGCCGTCCGCAAGTCCAGGGCGAACAGGCTTGGCCTTCGCTGTCGGCGCTGCCCGAAATTCCCGAGCATGTATTTGTACTGACGCCGACCGAGACCGTCGTCGAGACGGTGGCCGAATGCGCGCGACTGGGGGTGAAACTGGTCACCTTGCTGGCCAGTGGGTTCTCTGAAGCAGGCGCTGAAGGGATGGCGCGCGAGCAGCAGTTGCGCGAGATCGTCAAGCAGTCCGGCATCCGTCTGCTCGGCCCCAGCAGCCTCGGCGTGATCAATCCGCGCCAGCAGATGTCATTGACTGCGAATGCCGCATTTGCCGAGCCGCAGACGCCGGTCGGTCGGGTCTTCGTCGCCTCGCACAGCGGCAGCATGATCGGCGCGCTGGTCTCGCGTGGCCGTGCCCGCGGCGTTGGTTTTGCCGGCCTGGTGTCGGTCGGCAGCGAGGTCGACCTGAGCATCGGTGAGGTCTGCGCAGCCACGCTCGACGATCCGGGCATCGATGCCTACCTGCTGTTTCTCGAGAGTCTGCACCATGGCGCTGCGCTGCGCGCCTTCGCGATCGAAGCAGCGCGGCGCAACAAGCCGGTGATCGCTTACAAGCTGGGCCGTTCGGCCGCAGCGGCCGAAATGGCTGTCACCCATACCGGGGCGATCGCTGGAGAAGACGATATTGCCGACGCATTTTTGAAGGACTGCGGCATCGCCCGGGTCGGCATCTTCGAGTCGCTGCTGGAATGCCAGCCGCTGGCGGCGCGGATGCCCTTCATGCCGCCCGGCGCGCCGCGTCGGGTCGGCATCGTTGCAACGACCGGCGGCGGCGCAGCGATGGTTGTTGATCAGCTCGGCATTCGTGGCATCATCGCCGAGCCGGCCTCGGCTGAGACGCTGGCCAAGCTGGCCGCAGTCGGCATCCTGGTCAGCCCGGGCCGGGTTGTCGACCTGACGCTGGCCGGCGCCCGCTATGACGTGATGAAGGGCGCGCTCGACATCATGCTGGCCGCGCCTGAGTTCGATCTGGTGCTGGCGGTGGTCGGATCATCGGCGCGATCGCAGCCCGAACTGGCGGTCAAACCGATCATCGACAGTGCCGGCGGCGCCAAGCCGCTGGCGGCGATGCTGGTGCCGGACGCGCCGCAGGCGATTGCCCAGCTGACGGCGGCCAAAGTGCCCTGTTTCCGCAACCCTGAATCCTGTGCCGATGTGATTGCCGCGGTGTTCGATCGCCGCTCACCGCTAGCATTGGCGCCAATGCCAGCCGCCAGCAGCGGCACCGCAACGCGCAACTTGAACGAAATGCAGGCTTATCAGTTGCTCGACCAACTGGGTCTGCCACATGCGCCTTGCCTGAGCATCGCTATTGACAGCCAGGCGCCGCAGCAACTGCCCTTCGACTATCCGGTGGTGCTGAAAGTCTGCTCGGCCGAGATCCCGCACAAGACCGAAGTCGGCGGCGTGCTGCTCAACTTGTGCGACCAGGCAGCGCTGCAGCAAGCCTTGGTCCGGTTGCGCGCCAACCTGGTTCAGCATGCGCCCGGTATCTTGGCCGAACAGGCGCTGATTCAGCCAATGCGCAAGGGCCTGGCCGAGGTGCTGATCGGCTACAAGGTCGATCCCGATGCCGGGCCGATCGTGATGCTGGCAGCCGGCGGCATCTGGGCCGAATTGGCCAGCGACCGCAGCATCAGGCTGGCACCGGTGTCGGTCGCGACAGCGCAGCAGATGATCAGCGAAGTCCGCATGCTGCAGACCGTCGCGGGCCTGCGCGGCAAACCGCGGGGCGATTTGCAAGCCTTGGCGCAGGCGATCAGCGACCTGTCGCAGCTGGCAGTCCAACCGCAGCATCGGGTGGTCGAGGCCGAGATCAACCCCATGCAGGTGATGGCTGAGGGCGTGCTGGCGGTCGACGCCTTGGTGGTGCTGAACCAGGCCTGAGCCAAGGGAATCGGAGCATTCTGGCTGGCGCGAGGATCGCTACCATCGACTTTTGTTGACTGAAAGATTCATATGAACTACAAAAAATCAGCCCTCAGCCTCGCCCTGGCCTTTTTCGCCGGGATCGTCATGTCACCGCTGGCCCAGCATCTGATTGCCGATGTGCATGCGGATGCGCCAGCGATGGCACCGGTGATCTTTGACCTCGCAGCGATGAAGCATATCGACCTGCCGGCCACCCCGAACCCCGAGATGAATACAAGGCCGCTGGTGATCACCGAAAACGCCACGGTTGCGGTTCAGTCGGGCAATGTGGCCAAACATGTGCACCCGAAGACCGATGAAATCCAGTACATCATCGAAGGCAGTGGTGCGATGTGGCTGGGTGGCGAGCGCAAGGAATTCAAGCCCGGTAGCTTGATCATCATCCCCAAGGGCACGGCACATGGCGGCACGCTCGTCACCGCCGGACCGGTCAAGGCCCTGGCGATCAAGATCCCGCCGCAAGGCAAGGACGACACCGTTTTCGTCAACTGAAATGTCGCGGCCTCAGCCGCTTCAATGCTTCCAGCACCAGCAGCATCGCCAGGCCCAGGCCCAGCGCGCCGGCCAGCAAGGGCCAGGGCGCCAGGCCGAAGCGGAACACGCTCCGCAGGGGCGGCAGCCACAGCGCTGCGGCCAGCAGGCTGGCGGTGGCGGCGAGCGTGAACCAAAGCAGAGGGTTGGGCTGACGCAAGGCGCGCAACAGACCGCCGCTGATCGAACGGTTGGCCAGGATCAGCGCGACGTTGCAACTGACCAGCGCGGCGAAGGTCAAGGCGCGCGCTTGATCGGCCGGAATGCTGTGGTTCAGCAGCGCGGCGAACAGACCGCTGACCACCAGCAGCACCAGCAAGCCCTGCAGAAAGCTCCAGGCCATCAATCCCTTCGAGAGCATCGGCGCGGCGGCATCGCGCGGCGGCCTTTGCATCACGTCGTTTTCCTCTCCTTCGGCTTCAAAGACGATCGAGCAGACCGGGTCAATCAGTAGCTCCAGAAAAGCGATATGCACTGGCGACAGCACCAGCGGCCAGCCCAGCAGCAGGGGCAGCAGCGAGAGCCCGGCGATCGGCACATGCACGGCCAGCACGAAGGCCATCGCCTTGTGCAGATTGTCGAAAATCCGCCGCCCCATGCGCACCGCCTTGACGATGGCGCCGAAGTTGTCGTTGAGCAGCACCAGCGCCGAGGCCTCGCGCGCCACATCGGTGCCGCGCCCGCCCATCGCGATGCCGATATGGGCGGCCTTCAGCGAGGGTGCGTCATTGACCCCATCGCCGGTCATCGCGACGACTTCGCCTTGTGCTTTCAAGGCTTCGACGATCAGCAGTTTTTGCTGCGGCTTGATGCGCGCGAACACCTGGTTCACTTGCACGCAATGCTGCAGTTCGGCAGCGTTCATCGCGGCCAGCAAGTCGCCAGTGACCACGCCTTGCTGGCCGACCAAAAGACCCGCCTGGGTCGCAATCGCGGCAGCGGTGCTTGGGTGGTCGCCGGTGATCATCAGCACCCGGATGCCGGCGCCATGGCATTCATTGATCGCGGCAGGCACTTCGGGCCGCAGCGGATCGGCAAAGGCCACCAGGCCCAGAAGGCTGAAGTCAAAGCCTGCCGCGTCAATCGGCCAGGCATTGTGGGCCCAAGTTGCGCGGGCCACCGCCAGCACGCGCAGGCCGCGCCCTGCCATCTGCTGCGCCTGCTGCGCCATGGCCTGCGCGGCTGGCCCGGGCAAGCGGCAAAGCCTTGCCACCGCCTCGGGCGCACCCTTGACGGCGACCACGGCCACGCCATCCTCGCCATCGCGCCAGACATGGGTCATCGCCGGCAATGCCGGCGTCAGGCCATATTCATGCACCAGCCGCCAGTAAAGGTGCAGCGCCTGCTCTGGCAACTGTGCGCGAGCGAGGTCGAGCAGCGCCTGCTCCATCGCGTCGAAGGGCTGTCGCTCGCTGGCCAGCAGCGCGAATTCAAGCAACTCATCGAAGTCGGCCTGCCAGGGCTGCGCGGCTGCGACCCAGCGCTGCGGCTCGCCACGATTTGCCGGCAGCAGCAATTCGGCGACGGCCATCCGGTTCAGCGTCAAGGTGCCGGTCTTGTCGGTGCACAGCACGGTGGCCGAGCCGAGCGCCTCGATCGTGGCAGCGCGGCGCGTCAGCACCTGCTGGCGCGACAAGCGCCAGGCGCCCATGGCCATGAATACCGTCAGGATCAAGAAGAACTCCTGCGGTAGCAATGACATCGCCAAGGTGATGCCTGCCAGCAAGCCGGCCAGCCAGTTGCCGCGCTGTAGGCCGTAGAGCAAGACGACGACCACGCTGAGGACCAGGCCGACGATCGAGAACAGCCGCACCATGCGGCGCGTTTGCTGGTGCAGCGGCGTGACCGGGTTGCTGATCTCGCCCAGTGACTTGCCGATGCGGCCGATTTCGCTGGCTGCACCGGTGGCGATGACTTCTGCCAGACCCTGGCCTGCGACCACCATCGAGCCGGCAAAGACGCAGCCGATTTCCGTGACGGCGCTGACATGCTTGGGAATCGGCAGCGATTCGCCGCTGAGCAGTGATTCGTCGGTTTCCAGGTCATTGGCTTCGATCAGCCTGGCATCGGCCGCCACGCGGTCGCCCTCGGCCAGCAACAGCAAGTCACCGCAGACCACCTCGATGCCGGCGATGCGCTGAGCCCGGCCATCGCGCAAGACCAGCGCGCGTGGGCTGGTCAGGTCGCGCAAGGCCTGCAGCACGCGCTCGGTGCGGTGCTCCTGGCTGATGCTGATGATCAGGGTGACAGCGACAAACGCCAGCAGCATCAGGGCCTCGCCGCGGTCGCCGAGCAGCAGATAGATCATCCCGGCAGCGACCAGCAGCTGCAACATCGGCTCGCTCGTCACTTCGCGCAGGATTTGCCAGAAGCCGCGCCGCTGCGGCGGGCTCAGCTCATTCGGCCCCTCTGTTGCCAAGCGCTGGGCAGCGGTTTGGGATGAAAGTCCACTGCGTCGATCGACCTGGGGGAGGTTCATGATGATGAAGATTTGGCGGCATATGTATTGAGAATGCAACAAATCGGGGTTTGCTGACTGTTACCGATCAAGGAGCGCCAACAAATATTCGACATTTGGCAGTCATAATCCTCGCGCTAAGAACCCTGGCCTGCACGAGCATTTGAAAGTGCGGGAATCCAACAAGGCGGCTCCGCATGAATTTGCGTCATATTGCTCTTGCCTGCTGCTTTGCGTTCGCATTGATCGCCAAGGTGTCGGCAGCCACCGAACCGCCAAGCGCGGCAGGCAAGGTTGCCTGGCTCCAAGCGCTGGGCGATGCCGACATCGAAAACGCCTTCGCCCGCGCCCGCAGCGAAGACAAGCCGCTGCTGCTCTATTGGGGTGCTGTCTGGTGTCCGCCCTGCAATCAATTGAAGGCCACGCTGTTCAACCGGCAGGACTTCATCGCTCAGTCACGCAACTTTGTCGCCGTTCACCTTGATGGCGACATTGCTGGTGCGCAAAGGCTGGGCAAGCGCTTCAATGTGCGCGGCTATCCCACCCTGATCTTGTTCAGCCCTGGGGGTTTCGAGATCACGCGACTGCCGGGTGAAGCCGACGCGCCGCAGATCTTGAACCTGCTGCAACTCGGTCTGGCGGGAGGTCGACCGATCAAGCAGGTGCTGACCGAGGCGCGTTCGGGACAGACCTTGAGCGCCAACGAATGGCGGCTGCTCGCTTATTACTCCTGGGATACCGACGAACAGCAACTGGTGGCGCAGAGCCAACTTCCCGGTCTGTTGCAACAACTGGCTACGGCGAGCACCGGCGTCGAGATCGAAACGACGACCCGACTCTGGCTCAAGGCCTTGGCCGCCAACGGTCAGCGCATCAAGTTGGACGCCGCGCTTCAAAAGCGCGTTCACAACGTGCTCAAGCAGGCCAGTCAGTCGCGTGCGCACATGGATGTGCTGATCAACGGTGCGGCCGACATCGTCAGGGCGATGACACCGCAACCGGGTCATGCGCGCTCGAGTTTGTTGGTCGAATTCGAGCTGGCCTTGCAGCGTTTGCAGGCCGACAACACCTTGTCGCGCGCCGACCGGATCAGCGCCTTGCAGGCGCGCGTCGACCTGGCACGGATTGATCAGGCCAAGGACAGCGTCCAGCCGAAGGTTGCGCCGACGCTGTTGCTGGAAGTCAGGCAACAGGCCTGGCGCGTTGACCGCGAGATCAGCGATCTCTATGAGCGACAGGCGGTGATCAGTTCAGCCGCCTACTTACTCGGACAGGCCGGTGCCTGGAGCGACAGTGATGGACTTCTGAAATCGAACTTGAACCACAGTCCGTCACCTTACTACTTGATGAGCCAACTTGGGAGCAATGCCCGCAAACAAGGCCGCAGCGGCGACGCCTTGCAATGGTACGAGGCCGCTTTCAGGAAGAGCGAAGGCCCTGCGACCCGGCTTCAATGGGGTGCCACCTACTTCACCGCGCTGATCGAACTGGCGCCGCAGGACGGCGGCCGGATCGAGCGGCTTGCCGCGCAGCTTTTCAAGGAGGCGGGTCAGGACCCGAGCTCCTTTTACGAGCGCAGCGCCCGCTCCTTGCAAAAAGTCGGCAACCTGTTGAGCAAATGGAGCGCCGATGGCCGGCAAACTGCGGCGATGGGGCGGCTGCGGCTGCAACTCGACGATATATGCGGCAAGATTGATGCTGCCGACAAACAACGTGCCACTTGTGACAAGCTGATCAAAATCCGTCAGCCGGTTTGACGGGCTGCGACCGCTGACGGCCGTCAATTGGCCTTGATGATCCGGCCCCATTTCGCATGGTCGCTGTCGATGATTCGGGAAAATTCTTCGGGCGAGGTCGCAGAACTGACGAATCCGAGCGCGAGTTGCGCCTTGATCACCTCGGGGTCGGCCAATGCAGTGATCACCGCCGCATTGAGCTTGTTGACATGGTCGCGCGGTGTGCCTTTGGGTGCGAGCAAACCGAACCAGAAGGTGGCTTCGTAGTCCTTCACGCCTGATTCCTTGAAGCTGGGTACATCCGGCAAGGCCGGATCGCGATGCGAACTGGTCACTGCGAGCGGCAGGATCCGATCCTTGCCCATGGTCGTCACCGTCGCGACAGTCACGACCCCGGCAGCAAGGACGCCATTGATGACATCGACAATCAACTGACTGCCGCCCTTGTAAGGCACATGGATCATGTCGATGCCGGCCAGTTCGGTGAACAGTTGCCCGCTGATATGGCCGGCGGAACCGACGCCGGGTGAGCCATAGCTGAGTTTCCCAGGATTGGATTTGGCACGGGCAATCAACTGTTGAACATTGCGGCTGGGTGAGTCGGCGCCGACCACCATCACGTTGCAAAGGGCTGCCGTGCGGGAAATCGGCGCGAAACTGGTCAAAGGGTCATAGCTGAGCTTGGCACCCAAGGCCGGGCTGAAGGCGAATGCCCCGATGCTGCCCCACAGCAGCGTATAGCCGTCGGGTTTGGCGTCGGCCACTGCGCTGGTGGCAACCAGTCCACCGGCGCCGCCTCGGTTGTCGATGATGAAATTTATCCCGAGCAACTCGCCCATCTTGCGGGTGACTAGGCGGGCTGAAGCATCGGCGCCGCCGCCTGCTGCAAAGCCGACGATCACCTTGATCGATCGGCCAGGCTCTGGATAGATCGATTGCGGCTTTGCCGCCAGCGGCGCCAGCAGGGCTGCCGCAGCCAGGTAGAGCGCGAGCTTGGTCATGGTTTGTCCTGGTCGTCGACTCGGGGTGGGTTGCATCCGCGGCATGGTAGCCGGCAAGGCGGAAAATTGTCAATGAAGAGCTGCCTTAAATCCATATTTTGGATTTTATTCAAAGCCCTGGAAGACAGGCAACGGCGATGGCTTCGCCGATCACTGCGGCCTCTTCATGCAGCCTTGCCAGGATTTCGTTGCGGCGTTTTCCTGAGAGTCGCATGGCCAAGGCAACCACTGCGATGCCAAGGTTGCAGTTGCCGGAATTGCCTGTCACCGGGACTCCGATGGCGGTGATTGCGGGCGCGGTACGACGGTAGTTGTTGACTGAATAACCGAGTTTCCGGGCGGCCTCGACCCGCTGCAGGATTTCATCGGCATCGCGTCCGAGTTGTGTGGCGTTCAAGTTCACCAGGCGCTGGCATTCGGCGGAATCCAGTTGGCTCAATATCGCCAGTCCGCCCGCACCAGCGGCCAACGGCCGACGTGTGCCGACCGAAACGATCGAAGCCTGTATCGGGAATTCACCGCTTTTATGCTCTATACAGATGCCGTCGGCGCCAGCGCGCAAAGTCACTACAACGGTATCGCCGGTCTGCTTGGCCAGGCGGGCTACTGAAGCCTGGGTCAGTTCACGCCAGGGAAATTTTGCAGCCGCAGTCAGGCCGAGATCGACCAGGGCCGGGCCCAGGAAATAGCGCGGCAACAAAGGATCCCGGATCGCCATGCGCTCCTGCACCAGGCCTTGCAGGATTCGATGTGCGGTCGGTTGCTCGAGCCCGAGTTGGCTTGCGATGTCGATGACACGCAAGCCGTCGCGGTTGTGGCTGGCTAGCAAGCGCAGGATGGCATGGGCACGACGCAATAGTTGCGTCCCGGGAGTTGGGGCTTTGCTTGAGTGCAGGGTCATGTGGCGCTTGCTCAGGCAAGTCCGGAGCGGCTATGATTGAATAATTGAATATGGTATTCCATATATTGGATTGTTGTTCAGAGGTGATCCGTGATCTCATCGAAAAATTCCGCATTGGACGGCGTGAAGGTGCTGGAACTCGCAGGACCCTTGAGCGAGTACACCGGCAAGCTTTTTGCCGACCTGGGCGCTGAAGTCACCCTGATCGAGCCGCCGCAGGGTGCGCGTAGCAGGACGCAAGGGCCTTTGCGCGCAGGCGCGGCGCCGGATCAGGACAGCCTGGCGTTCGAGTATTACAACGCCGGCAAAAGATCGGTCACCCTTGACCTCGACTGCGAAGCCGATCGGGCCGTCTTCCGCCAGATGGCAGCCAAGGCGAACCTGCTGATCGAGAGCGAGCGCCCGGGCTTGATGGCGGCCAGAGGCCTGGCCTTTGCCGATCTGCATCAATTGGCACCCGCGCTGGTTCATACGAGCGTCACGCCCTTTGGGCAGACCGGACCTTATGCCGAATACGGAGCCGAAGATATCGTGTTGCTCGCGCTCGGTGGTCTGCTCAGTCTGGCTGGCTTTGCAGACAGCGCGCCGACCCGGGTCTGGGGCGATCAGGCGGTGCTGGCGGCAGCGCAATTCGCTGCGGTCGGCGCGATGGCCGCCTTGCTGCATGCCGAAGCGACCGGCGAAGGCCAGCATGTCGACATCGCAGCCCAGCAATGCGTAGTCATGGGCCTGGAAAATGCTGTGCAATTTGCCGACCTCGAAGGCACGGTGCGCAAACGCGCGGGCGGCGCGGTTCGCTATGCCGGTACCGGTATCTTTGCCTGTCAGGACGGCGAGGTCTTCGTGATGGCGGCTGGTGTTGGCGAGCCGCGTTTCTGGCAATGCACGGTGGCCTGGTTGCGCGCAGAAGGAGTGCTTGAAGTGGAAGAGATCGCCGACCAGCGTTGGCGCGATTTCAAGTTCCTCGCCACCGCCGAGGCCAAGCAGATTTTCAACCGCATCTTTGCGCCCTTTGCCGCGAGCAGGGCCCTGAAATATCTTTATCACGAGGGTCAGCGGCGCGGCGTGCCGATTGCGCCGATGTCGTCGCCTTCTGATCTGGTGCGCAATGACCAGTTGAATGCACGCGGATTCTTTGTGCCTTCGGCCAATCCTGCCTTGGCAGGTGCATTGATGCCTGGCGCACCCTACTCGCTGTCGGTCACACCCTGGCGCGCCGGCGCCGCCCCGCCCCGATTGGGTGAGCACAACGCATTGATGCGAGCGGAGCATTCGGCATGAGGCCCGGGCCGCTGCAAGGCGTGAAAGTGACCGACTTCACATGGATCGGCGCGGGCTCGTTCACCACCAAATTGCTGGCTGATCTCGGCGCCGACGTGGTCAAGCTTGAGACCGCGACCCGGCCCGATACCTTGCGCCTGATGCCGCCTTTCAAGGACAAGATCACCGGGCTCAACCGCAGCGGCTATTTCGCCGATCGCAACACCAGCAAGCGCAGCGTGGCGCTGAACATGAAGCACCCGAAAGCGCGGGCGCTGGCGCAGCAGATGATTGCCCAGTCGCATGTTGTGATCAACAACTTCACACCCGGTGTGATGGCCAAGTTCGGCCTCGGCTATGAAGACATCTGCAGCTTCAAGCCTGACATCATCTTTGTCGCGATGTCGCTGCTCGGCGCCAGCGGGCCCGAGCGCGATTACCTCGGCTATGGTCACATGATCAATGCGATGAGTGGCTTGTTGCGTTTGTCGGGGCATGCCGGGCGCGAGCCGACTGGCACTGGCACCAACTACCCGGACCATATTCCCAATCCGACCCATGCGGTGTTTGCTTTGCTGGCTGCTTTGCGCCATCTGCGGCGCACCGGCGAAGGTCAATATGTCGATGTGGCACAACTCGAGCCTGCGGTGGCTTTGCTCGGACCGACCTTGCTCGAATGGACGGTCAATGGCGTCGATCGCAAGCGCCATGGCAATGCCCATGAAAGCTGCGCGCCCCATGGCGTTTATCCGACGCTTGGCGACGACCGTTGGATCGCGCTGGCCGTCACCGATGCCGCGCAATGGCAGGCCCTGGCGGCATTGCTCGACCCATCATGGCTGGCCAATCCTCAATGGGCCGACAGCGAAGGGCGCCGCCGCGATGCCGCCGCACTCGATGCCGCGATCAGCGTGGCAACTGCCGACCGAGAGGGGCAGGCCTTGATGCGTGAATTGCAGGCTCGCCATGTGCCCGCCGGTGTCGTGCAGGACAGCGCCGATGTGATCCGTGACCCGCAACTGGTGCATCGCCAGCAATGGGTGCGCTTGCAGCACCCGGAGATGGGCGACTCGCTCTACAGCGCGCCGCCGATGCATTTGTCGGCCACGCCGGCCTGGCCCAGACGGCCGGCGCCGCTGCTTGGCCAACACACTCGCGAGGTCTGCCATGAATGGCTGGCCATGGACGATGCTGCGATCGACCAACTGATTGCAGAGCAAGTGCTGGTCTAGCCAGCGCTCACTTTTACCCACCATAGGACAAGCATGCCGCTCACCATCACGGTCCAGGACCGTATCGCCACCGTCACGCTGAATCGACCGCAGGCGTACAACAGTTTTGATATGGAAATGCGCACCGAGATGCAAGCCGCCTGGCGGCGTTTGCGCAGCGATGACGACATCTGGGTCGCGATCATCACCGGCGCGGGCGACAAGGCCTTCAGTACCGGTTCCGACCTGAAGAACTCCTTGCCGTCACAGCGCAGCTTTGCCAGCCAGCAATATGGCAGCGAGCCAGTGCCGACCTTTCTCGGTGACCTGCATCTGGTCGACAAGCCAGTGATCGCGGCGATCAATGGTTATGCGGTCGGCGGCGGGCTGGAACTGGCCTTGGCTTGCGACATCCGGCTCTGTTCCGACAACGCCAGCTTCAGCTTGTCAGAGGTGAAGATCGGCAGCATCCCTGGTGGTGGTGGCACCCAGCGCCTGGTGCGCGCGATCGGCATGTCGGATGCGATGCTGATGCTGCTGTCGGGCGATCGCATCGACGCCGCCGAAGCGCTGCGCATCGGCCTGGTCAGCCGCGTCACTGCGCAGGTCGACCTGCTCGAGCAGGCCAATGGCCTGGCCCGCCGCATCGCTGCCAATGCGCCGCTGGCGGTGCGAGCGGTCAAGCGCGTGGCCTATCAGGGACTCGATGTTCCCTTGCAACATGGCCTGGCGATGGAGCGACAGGTCTTCGGCCTGCTCTACAGCAGCGCCGACCGCATCGAAGGCCGCCAGGCTTTTTCCGAAAAACGCCCGCCGGTCTACCGCGGCGAATGAACAGCAGGATTCCATCATGAGCATGACTTACGGCCCTGAACTCGAGGAAATGCGCACCTCACTGCGCAAATTCACCACCGAAAAGCTCGAACCGCTGGCACGCCAGATCGACGCCACCGATCAATTGCCACCCGAAGTGGTGCCCTTGCTGGCAGAAGGTGGTTACCTGGGCATGCGCTTGCCCGTCGCCAACGGCGGCATGGACGCCAACCTGTCCACTTACTGCCTGGTGCTGGAAGAAATGAGCCGGGTGCACCGGGTTTTCAACCTGCTTGTTTCAGCCTCCAGCGGCATGGCGCCGGCTGCTATCGCGCATCTGGGCACACCCGAACAGCAGCGCAAATACCTCGACGGTGTGGTCTCGGGTCAACGCCGCGGCGCATTCGCACTGACCGAACCTGAGGCCGGATCGGATTCGGCAGCGATGAAGACGCGCGCCGAACGCCGCAATGGCAAATGGGTGCTGAACGGCCGCAAGCATTACATCAACGGCGGACACAAAGCCGACTTCATCGTCGTGATGGCGGTGACCGATCCGTTCAAGAAGTCGCGCGGCGGCATCACCGCTTTTGTGGTCGAAAAAGGTGCGCCCGGCTTCGAGGTCGCCCGTATCGAGGGCACGATGGGTTCGGCGGTGATCCAGTTGGCTGAACTCAATTTCAACGACTGCACGCTCGACGATTCGGCAGTGCTCGGCGAAGTCGGCGAAGGCTTCAAGGTGGCTATGTCGCATCTGAGCGAAGGGCGGATGGGGATTTCTGCTGCCTGCATCGGCACATCGGACCGCTTGCTGGAGATGTCGATCGAGTATGCCAAGGGTCGCCACACCTTCGGTAAGCCGCTAGCTTCGCGGCAAGCGATCCAGTGGATGCTGGCCGATTCGGCAGTCGAACTTGCCTGTGCCAGAGCGCTGACCTATGGCACTTTGAAGTCGCTCGAGCTCGGCGAAGATGTCGGGGTGCAGCCGAATATGGCCAAGCTGCATTGCTCGGAAATGGTTGGCCGGATTGCCGATCGCGCGGTGCAGATTCATGGCGGCATGGGTATCGTGAAGGGATTTCCGGTCGAACGTTTTTACCGCGATGTGCGCCATTACCGCGTTGGCGACGGCACTTCGGAAGTGCAGCGCATCGTGATTGCGCGCAGCCTTGTTGGCAGGGGGCATTGAGATGCTGGCGCTGAATCGGCGGCGGCTGCTGCAAAGCCTGGCAAGCACGGCGCTTGCCGGCAGCGGCATCAGCTCGCAGTCGCAAGCGCTTTACCCGGCCAAGCCGGTGCGTGTGGTGGTGCCGTTCTCGCCCGGCGGTACTGCCGATGTGATCGTGCGTCCGCTGACCGAGAAGCTCTCGCTGCTGCTTGGTCAACCCTTGTTGGCAGACTACACCGCCGGTGCCGGTGGCACGCTCGCTGCGGCCCGCGTCGCGGCAGCAGCGCCCGATGGCTACACGTTGCTGCTGGCCTCGACCGGCGGCATGGCGACCGGGCCACATGTCACCAAGGTGGTTTACGACCCAGTCAACAGTTTCAGCGCAATTTCTCAAGTGGCCTCGTCGCAATATGTGTTGGTGGTGCCGGTCAACTCGCCGATCAACAACCTCGCCGAGTTGCTGCAGCAGGCCAGGGCCAAGCCCGGTGGTCTCAGCTATGGCACGCCTGGTGTTGGCAGCCTGGGTCATCTGGCAGGCGAACTGCTGAAGAGCCGGGCTGGCGTCGACATCGTCCATGTCCCTTACAAAGGTCAATCGCCGATGAACGTCGACCTGTTTGGTGGTCGTCTGGACATGGCGATTGCCGGGCTCGGCGGCACCGCGCCGGCGATCAATGCCGGCCGCCTGCGCGCGATCGCGGTGACCGGAGCGGTTCGCTCGCAGTCGATGCCCAAGGTGGCGACGATGGCCGAGCTCGGCATCGCCGGCTTTGAAGCGTCGGTCTTCTGGGGGCTTTGCGCCCCGGCCGGCACGCCGCCGGAAATCATCGCCCGGCTCAACGCAGCAGCTCGCAGCCTGGTGCAGATGCCCGAGGTGCAGTCGTACTGGATCGGCCAGGGGCAGGAGCCGGTATCAGGTACGCCGGCACAGTTCAGCGCCTTGATCCAGCGCGAGTTCGAACGCTGGCGTTCGGTGGTCAAGGCCGCCAACATCAACGAATAGTCCGGGTTGTCAGCATGCATCCTCTGAGCAACCTCACCGCCATCGCCGGCATCGGCGCATCGCCACAAGGCAAGGTGCCGGGTTCGACCGCGCTGACGCTGGCGGTGGAAGCCTTCAAACGAGCAATCGACGATTGCGGTCTGAAGAAGTCAGACATCGACGGCCTGTTGACAATGCCAGGCACTACCGCACCCGAAGGGGCCTGGAACTATTTGCGACTCGGCGAGACCCTTGGCATCAACCCCCGGTTTACCGGCAGCATGATGCTCGGCGGTGCCACTGCGGGTGCGTTGGTGCACCAGGCTGCGATGGCGATCCAGAACGGTCTGGCAACCCATGTCGCCTGCGTCTTCGGCGATGCTGCTTCGACCGGCCGCTTCCGCTTCGACCGCGTCTCGGGCTGGGGCGACGCCTGGGACATCTGGGGCTATATGGCGGCGGCTGCCAATAGCGCGATCACTGCTTCGCGTCATATGGCGCTGTACGGAACGACCAGCCGGCAACTGGCCGAAGTCGCAGTAGCCTGCCGCCGCCATGCCAGCCTGAACCCCGAGGCGACGATGCGCAAGCCGATCACGATCGACGATCACCAGGCCTCGCGCTGGGTTGTCGAGCCGCTGCGCCTGCTTGACTGCTGCCTGATTTCGGACGGTGGCGTCTGCGTGATCGTGACATCGGCGGAGCGCGCCCGCGATCTGCGTCAGCCCGCGGTGCTGATCCGCGGCATCGGTCAGGGCTACACGACGCAGAATATGGAGCGTGCCGACTGGTGGTACGCGCCGCATCAGAAGCAGGCCTGCGACGCTGCCTATCGCATGGCCGGAGTCAGCCCAGCCGACATCGACGTGGCCCAGCTCTACGACAACTTCACCATCAGCGTGCTGCTGTGGCTCGAACATGCCGGGTTTTGCAAGCCCGGTGAAGGCGGGGCCTTCGTCGAAGGCGGGCGCATCCAGCTCGGCGGTGATCTGCCGGTCAATACTGCAGGCGGTAATCTGTCCGATTCGTATATGGAAGGCTGGTTGCATCTGGTGGAGGGCGTGCGCCAGATGCGCGGGCAAGGTGCTGAGCGCCAAGTCGCCGACGCTGAGCTCTGCCTCGTGACGGGCCGCGGCAGGCCCTTGAACAATGCCAACGCGACTGTGTTGCAAAAGGATCGAAAGTGACCGATATGCTGGCTCCACCGGCCTATGCCAAGCCTTTGCCGACCCTGAACGACGAGAACCGGCCTTTCTGGCAGGGCGCCAGGGAAGGCAAGCTGCGCATGCAACGCTGTGCTGGCTGCGGTCATATCCGCTTTCCGATCAGTCATGTCTGCCCGGACTGTCTGTCTTATGAATTCGCATGGACCGATTTGTCGGGACGTGGCGAAGTCTTCGCCTACATCGTCTATCACCAGCTTTACAACAAGGCTTTTGCCGCTGACCTGCCTTACAACGTAGCGCTGGTTCAGCTTGAAGAGGGGCCGCGGATGTACAGCAATATCGTCGGTTGCAGCAACGATGCGGTCAAGGTCGGCGATCTGCTGGAAGTGATGTTCGACCCGGTCACGCCCGAAATCACCATCCCGAAGTTCCGTCTGGCCGCGCGATGATCACTGCGGCGATGGCAAAATTTGCGATTGAACAACCGGCTTCGGCGCTGTCGCCGCGCATCGTGCAGTTGGCCACGGCGGGCCTGATCGACACGCTGGCCTGCGCGCTGGCCGGGCAGGATGAAACGGTGGTGCGGCTGGCCCGGGGCTTCGTCAGCCCGGTTGGTGGCGCTGCGACTGCCGGTCTCTGGGGGCAGCCTGGCCGCTTCCGGCCGGGCGACGCGGCATTTGTCAACGGCATCGCTGCCCATGCCCTCGATTTCGACGACAACATGCCGAGCTTGCGCGGCCATCCGAGCACCACCATCCTGCCGGCGGCGCTGGCCGCAGCGCAAGCCTGCAATGCCAGCGGACTTGAAGCGCTGGCGGCCTATGTCGTCGGCATCGAAATCGCCGGCAAGGTCGGTCTGGCGATGGGCGCCGGGCATTACCTGCGGGGCTTCCACCCGACCGCCACTGTCGGTATCTACGGTGCGACTGCCGCTGCAGCGCGGCTATTCGGCCTCGATGCGGCGGGCCTGGCGATGGCCTGGGGACTGGCGGCGTCGCAGGCCGCCGGGCTGATTGGCAACTTCGGCACGATGGCCAAGCCCTTCCACGCCGGCCATGCAGCGCGCTGTGCGGTCGATTCGGTGCTGCTGGTGCGCTCCGGCATGACGGCCAATCCGGCGATCTTCGACGGCCCGCGCAGCGTCATCGTTACCCAGGGCGGTGAGAGTGGTGATGGCGGCCTGCCCTTGTCGGCTGAAGGGCTGGGCCAGCCTTGGGAGATTGAAGCCCCCGGTCTTTACGTCAAGCAATGGCCCTGCTGCTATTGCAGCCATCGACCGATCGCGGGTCTGCTGGAATTGGTGCAGCGGCATGGCGTCGAGCCGGACGAGATCTTGCGGGTCGACATCGGTTTTCCACCCGACACCGACCTCGGTCTGATCAAGTCGCGTCCGACGACCGGCTTGGGCGGCAAATTCAGCGTTGAATACACCGCCGCGGCGCTGCTGCTCGACGGTGTTGTGAACCAGGCGAGCTTTACCGAAGCGATGTTGAATCGCCCGGCCGTTCAACGCCTGATGGACCGCTGCCATAGCCATGCCATCGAGGACAGTCGGCGCTGGTCGGCCACCGTCGGCTACAACGTTGTGGCGATCCAAACGCCACGCGGCCGGTTCGCGCTTCGAGTCGACAGCACGCCGGGTTCGCCCGAATGCCCGCTGTCCGAGGCCGAGTTGCAGGCCAAGTTCATCGATTGCGCAACGCCGACTCTGGGGCCTGAACGGGCGCAGCAGGTTTTTACCATCGCGGAACAGATGGCCGGTTTGCCGAGTTGTCTTGAACTGCTCGAAACCTTGTCGAAGCAGCAACAATGAATCGCAGGCAGCTTGTCGCAGCCCTCACGACGCTGCTGGCGACACAGGGCGCGGCCGCCCAAGGCGAGGGTTTTCCGTCGCGGCCAGTCCATCTGCTCTTGCCTTTTTCGCCCGGCGGCACCACTGACATCATGGCGCGCACGATGAGCGCGAAGTTTCAGCAGGAAACCGGCCAGCCGCTGGTGATCGATTACAAGCCCGGCGCAGGCGGCATGATCGCAACCGAGATGGTCGCGCGCGCGCCGGCCGACGGCTACACCTTGCTGCTGGGGTCGAGCGCGCAGTTGGCGCTGAATCCCAGCCTGTACGCCACCGTGCGCTACGACCCGGTGAAGGACTTCGCGCCAGTGGCCCTGCTCGGTGCCACGCCGAATGTGTTGCTGGCCCACCCGTCGCTGCCAGTCGCTTCACTGAAGGACTTGATCGCGCTGGCCAAGTCGCAAGGCGGGCGGATCAATTTTGCCTCGCCAGGGGCAGGGTCGACCGCCCATCTGGCGGCTGAATTGCTGAAGATGCAGGCTGGCATCGACCTGGTCCATGTGCCCTATCGTGGCGCCGGGCCGGCGGTGATGGATGCGCTAGGCGGGCAGGTGCAGTTGATCTTCGTTGCCATCCCCTCGATCGTGAACCATGCCAAACAAGGTCGGCTGCGTGCGATCGCGGTCAGCGGCAGCCATCGATCCGAAGCATTGCCTGATGTGCCCACAATCGCCGAAACCTTGCCGGGTTTCGAGGCCAGCGCCTGGTACGGCATCGTCGCCCCGGCCGGCACCCCGGCAGCCGCGTTGGGTCGCTTGAATTCCTTGTTCAAGAAAATCACCGAAGCTGCCGACCTGCGCGCTGCCTGGGCGCTGCAAGGTATCGATCCGCTTGAGGCGACGCCAGCGCAGTTCGCTGACTACATTCGCAGCGAGCTGCCGAAATGGCGTGCCGTGATCCAGCGTTCGGGCGCCAAAGCTGATTGAAGCTTTAGCTGGCGATCAGGCCTTCTGCCTGCATCGCAGCGACGACTGCAGGTCGAGCCGCGACGCGGGCCCGGTAGGCCAGCAGATGGCTGAGCCCGCTGATGTCGACCTGGGTCACCGATGTCCAATTGCTGACGTTGAACAGATAGGCATCAGCGACGCTGAACTGATCGCCGAGCAGGTACTGTCGGCCTTCGAGTTGTGCGTCGATCCAGGCGAAGCGCTGGCCGAGCCGGGTCCGCGAGATCGCCTTGCCGGCCTCGGGCATCGCCATATTGAAGAGCGGTGTGAAGCTCTTGTGGACCTCGCTGGTGATGAAGTTCAACCATTCCTGCAGCCGATAGCGCGCCCAGCTGCCAGGGGCCGGAGCGAGGTTTTTATCGGGCGCTTGGTCGGCGATGTATTGCAGGATCACCGGGCCTTCACTGAGGCGTTCGCCATTGGCCAACTCGAGCAGCGGCACGCCGCCCTTCGGGTTGATAGTCAGGTAGTCGGTGCCGTCAAGCAGCTTCTTCGTCTTGGTGCTGGCCAGCACCAGTTCGTAAGCCAGGCCGGCCTCGCGCAAGGCGATGTGCGAGGCCAGCGAGCAGGCGCCAGGGCTGTAATAGAGCTTCATCATCGGGGTCGACTTTCAGGATTGAACTTGGCCGAACGATACGCCTGAAATCAAGTCCCGCCTTCAGCGGGCGTCATTGCAGGTCAAGGACGCGCCCTTGATCGTGCAGACTTTCAAGGCCTGACCGCCAACGCTCCATTCGGTCATGGTCCAGCCCTGGGCGATGCGGTCGAGTGTGGCGAAGCCGAAGCCGTCCTGGGTGGCAAAGGTCTCCACAATGGCGCCAGGTGCAGGCTGAGCCAAGCGCGCAGCGGCTGGGTCGATACGGCCCTCCATCGCCGAAGCCGAATTGCCCACCACCAGCTCGGCCGGATGACCGCTGGAGAAACTGACCGCCTCGAAGACATGGTAATGGCCGTTCACGACCAGGTCAACGCCGTCGGCAAACAAGCGCTCTGGATGCACTGACTGCATGACCGACTGCAAACCTGCGAAACCTGGCTTGGGGGCGCCGGAGGCCGAACCGGCAAAGCCGAG
Source organism: uncultured Burkholderiales bacterium (assembly GCA_903820745.1). Taxonomy (GTDB): domain Bacteria; phylum Pseudomonadota; class Gammaproteobacteria; order Burkholderiales; family Burkholderiaceae_C; genus Paucibacter_A. The sequence goes on along the minus strand of CAIJIT010000032.1, from coordinate 6,203 downwards.
TACCGGATGGTGGTTGATGAAGAAGTTATGCGGTTTGCGCTGGGCCAGCAAAGCCACGCTGGCGAGCTGGCTCTGGTAACGCTTGAATGCGGGCTCATCGCCTTTGTAGGCACGGCCTGCGGCGAAGGCCGAGTCAAACACGATCACCTGGGTATCGGCGCTGATGGCCACCGCATAGGGCTCGCTGAAATCGCCGTTGACATCGTTCTGTGGGTCCTGGCATGAGTTGGCGAGTGACCATGGCTGGGCAGCGAAGTAGCGAAACCAGCCCACGCCGGCCCGCTGGCAGGATTCATGGTTGCCGCGCACGAATATCCAGGGCGCTGCGGCCAGCAAGGGCGCAACGGGCAGGAACAGATCGGCGCGCCAGGTGTCGTCGCCATAACCCCAGGGGCTGCCGGCGCAGCCCGAATTGCCGGCGGGGCAAGGGCTTTCTCGGTAATGCAGGTCGCCCACATGGATGACCAGGTCGGGCTGCTTGGCTGCTGCGCTGCGCGCGACTTCGGCCAGTGGCCATTCGGCGCCATCGTTGCAGGCCTGGAAAGCGTTGTCGGACTTCTTCATGCGGCAGCCGCTGTCGCCGATCAGGACGATGCGCTGAATCCCGGCTGCTGGCGTGTGCAGCGTAATTCCGCCGACCTGGGCCCGGCGTTCATTGGCCGGCATCTTCAATTCGCAGCTGCGCAGTGTAAAGACCGAAGTCTTGGCATCGGCCTGCGCGCCGCCGCTGCGTGGCGCCACCTCAGCCGGTTCAGCCCGCGTCAACATTGCAACCGTTTCGCCCTGGCCCCAGCGCAGGCTGGGGCAGGCGGTCGCTGCGGTGACCGTGCGCACCGACCAGCCGCCCGAGGCATCGGCCTGGATCCAGGCTTGGGTGACATCAGCTTCAGGCGCCGCCACGCTGGCAAACGACGCGCTGCAAAGCAGCACGGCAGCCAAGCGTGACATGGGCGATACATCGAATCGGTGGGCTTGGTTATGCGGGCTGAATTTCATCGGTCTTTAGGTGTGAACGGCGGGGGTGCGAGCGTACGCGAGTGGCGTGACAAGTGCATGACATTGCCTTTCGCCTGGTTCAGAGTTCACCTGCATTTCAAGTCAATTTGATGACATGGTCCGACGTCGCTGTTGCCGTTGTGCAGCAACAACCGTTCTGGCAAGACGGGCCTCGCCGGCCACCGGTTCGTGACAAATTCACGCCGCTGTCACAATTTGAAATCACAGTCCGGTTTGTTGAAAAACAAGAGGTTGGCCGAGTCGCAAGCAGCACCAGTCACCCAAAATTTACCGCCAGCAATGGCTGCAGTAACAACATCAGGATTTCCATGTATCAAGTCGTCAGCTTCAAACAAAAAAAATTGGCAGCCGCGCTGTCGCTCGCGATCATCGCCATGGCCGGCAGCACAGCTTTGGCTGACACGGTCGACCTTGGCACGGTTGGCGGCAGTGCAGGCGCTGGCAGCACCAGCAGCGTGAAGGCCGAGCGCGGTACCGCAGCTTCGGTGGCTCCCACGCAAGCTAACTTGAACGCAACCCAGCCGCAATCGGTGATGTCGCGCGCTTTCATCGAGGACTCGACGCCGCCCACCGGCAACTTCAACACCATCCTGGCGATCGCCCCGAGCGTGGCCGCGATGCCTTCGACCAATGGCCCTGGCATGGCTGACCAGAAGATGTCGCTGCGCGGCTTCCAGGACGGCGAATACAACGTCACTTTCGACGGTATCCCCTTCGGCGACAGCAACGGCCCAACCCACCATTCGACCTCGTACTTTCCGGCCTCGGTGATCGGTGGCATGGTGGTCGACCGCGGCCCGGGCAATGCCAGCAATATCGGCTATTCGACCTATGGCGGCAGCATCAATATGTTCTCCAAGCTGCCTTCGCAGACTGCATTGACCAGCGTTTACGGATCGGTCGGCAGCTGGGGCAGCTTGCTCGAAGGTGTGGCTTATGAAAGCGGCCGCATGGCCGGCAGCGATGCGACCTTGCAGGTCAACGCCCAGCATATGGCTGCAGATGGTTATCTGTCCAATTCACCGATCAACAACGTCAACCTGACGGTCAAATACCAGCGCCCGATCGGCGACTCGACATTGATGACCTTGTTTGCCAGCGGCAACAAGGTCAAGACCAATGTCACCGACAACGCCAGTGGCCCGACCGCTGCACAGATTGCCGTGCTGGGCAAAACCTATGTGATGAACAACAACCCGGCCAGCCAGGGCTATTACGGTTACAACACTGCGGTCAAGTCGACCGACCTCGATTACATCCGCCTGCAGACCAGCTGGGCCAATGGCTGGGAAACCGACAACCAGGCTTACACCTACGCTTACGCCAATTTCACCGAAGCCGGTCAGGATCCTTCGCAGTTCAACGGTACGGCGGACGCTTCGATGGTGATCACGACCATCACCAAAGCCAAGCTGACCTTGCCCAACGGCGGCGTGCCCGGTTACCACAAGCTCAATTCCTACCGCGTCTGGGGCGATGTGCTCAAGGCCACCAAGCAAATGGACAGCGGCTTGCTGCGTGTCGGCGCTTGGTACGAGGGATCCAAGACCAATCGACATAACTTCGAAGCCGATATGGTCACAGGCGTGCAACTGGCAGGTGCCAGTGCCCTGTACCCAACCGGCGTGGTCACGACCGGCAATTTCGCCCAGCAGAATTCGAGCTGGAGCCAATTGCAGCCTTTCGTTGAGTATGAATGGGCAGCCGCCCCAGGCCTGACGGTGACGCCGGGCTACAAGGCGATGACCTATCACTTCAAGCTCGATTCGGCAATGAACCAGAAGGCCCTGACGGCCCAGGCTTACGAGTACACCTACCATGCGTCGCTGCCATTCCTGACAGTGAACAAGAAGCTCAATGCCGAAACTTCCTTGTTCGCTCAATACGCCAAGGGCATGCAAGTGCCTTTCATCGGCGTAGGCACGCCGACCACATCTCAGCCAGACCCGCAGACGACGACCAACTACCAAGTCGGTGCCGTGCATAAATCGGACCGTCTGACGATCGACGCCGACCTGTACTACATCACGATGAACAATATGCAGCTGAACACCGGCACCAGTGCCAACCCGATGTTCACCAATGTCGGCGGCGCGGTCTACAAGGGTGCTGAAGCTCAAGCGACGTACATGCTCGGCGCTGGCTGGGCCGCCTATGCCAATTTTGGCTACAACCTGGCCAACTACGATGCATCGAATGCTGCATCGGTGCCGGCTCAGCCAATCGGCCAGGTCCCGAATGCACCGAAGGTCACCAGCTCGTTCGGCGCGCTTTACAACCAGGGCAACTGGAACGCTTCCTTACTTTACAAACATGTTGGCGAGCAACTCAACACCAAGCTTGGCGGCCAGTTGCCGGCGATCGACAACACCGACCTGAATGTCGCTTACACCTTCAGGAATCTGGGCAGCGTGAAGGCCTTGAAGCTGCAGTTCAGCATCTTCAACCTGGCCAACTCGCAGCAGATCACCGCAGTGTCAGGTCCGTTGACTGCGGCTGCGACCCAGTACCAGTGGCAGGCACCGCGCAGCTTCATGTTGTCGGCCAAGGCTGATTTCTGATCCTGAATCGCGCGGCCATTGGCCGCTGCAACAGGCCGACTTGTCGGCCTTTTTCACATTGAAAGGTCCAACATGACAATCGCCAAACTGATCGAACTCGCCAACGGCTCCGGTGGCACGCTGTACCTGATGGCCTTGTTGCTGTTGATCGCCCTGACGGTGATCATCGGCAGCAGCCGGCTTTTGCTGAATATGCAGCAGGGCGGCGTGCAGTTGATGCAGATGCTGCGCACCGAGCCGGATTTGCGCAGCGCTGCGGCCCAGGCTGAATTGAACCGGCTGGCTGACCTGCCGCATGCGCGCGTGATCCGGGCAATGGATCCCGAACCACTCGATGCCAGCCGCGAAACCGCTGCCGGCCACCTCGAGGAAGCCTTGATGCACGAGGTGCCCTTGCTTGACCGGAGCTTGTGGATGCTCGATACCGTCATCACGCTGGCGCCCCTGCTCGGGCTGTTCGGCACCATCATCGGCATGTTCGGTGCGTTCTCGGTCCTCGACGATGTGCAGAACGGCGCATCGCAGGTCACTGGCGGCATTGCCGAGGCCTTGATTGCCACTGCTTGCGGCCTCTTCATCGCGATGATCGGACTGGTCTTTTTCAATTGGCTGAACACCCGCGTGCGGGTGATCGTGCACCAGCTGGAGACGATCAAAGTGATGCTGCTGAACCGTCGTGAAACCCCGCCAACGGCGAGCGGCAGCGTGCGTCAATTCAACCGGGCTTGACGCGGCCATGCGCTATTTCGAAACCCGCAAGGCCCGCATCGAGATCATCCCGATGATCGACATCATGCTTTTTTTGCTGGTGTTTTTTGCCATGATGACCTTGAAGATGATTCCGACTTCGGGTCATCTGAGCAAGCTGCCGGCCAGCAGCACGGCCACCAGGATTCCGGCGCCGAAGCTGCTGGTCGAAGTCGGCGATGCCGGCTCGTTGGCCGTCGAAGGCCAGGCCATCAGCGCTGAACAGTTGACTGCCCTGGTGCGCTCGCGCAACCCGGGTGAATTGGCCGTGACGATTGCCGGTGGCAGCAATGTCAATCTGCAACAACTGATGGCCGCGATTGACGCGGTGCGACTCGGTGGCGCGGTCCAGATCGGTCTGGCAGCCAAGGCCGGCAAGCCGTGAGTGCAATCGTCCTGCAACGCCAGGTCATTGCGTCGCGCAGTTGGCAGGATTTCGGCGCGGCATTTACGCTTGAGGCGCTGGCCATTGCCGCGCTGATCGCCTGGATGGCCGCTCATCCGCCGCCGCCCAAGCTGGTTCCTTTGGCGATCCAGATTGAGGCTGCGCCCAACATTGAAGCGCCACCGCCGGAGCCGCCAAAGGCGCTGCCCAAGGTGATACCGCCGCCGGTAAAGACTGCCGTGGTGACGCCACCGAGCCCGCCACCACCCGCACCGATGGCAACGCCGTTACCGGTGGTTCCAGCGCCGAGCGAACGCCCCTCGCCCAGCACCAGCATCGCTTCACCCTTTGCTCCGCCGGCACCACCACCGCCACCGCCGCCGCCTGTACAAGCAGGTCCTGCCGGGCCTTCAGCCGATTACATTGCCAAGGTGCGTGCGGCAGTGCAAGCGGCTTTTGTCTATCCGGCGGCCGCCAGGGCGCTTGAATTCAGAGGCAGAACCCGGGTTGCATTCAAGCTGCTTGATGCGGCACCCATTGGCGCCAGGGTGCTGCTTGGCAGCGGCATGAATCTGGTCGACAAGGCGGCGCTGCAGGCCGTGCAAAATGCCGTGTATCCGTCGACTCCTGCCGACCAGAAGTCACTCGAATTGAGTTTCGAGGTCTGGGTCGAATTCAGGCAATGAAGGCGATCAACGCTGATTTATGGGAATTTGAATGATCAAGGTGAAGAAAGCCAAACCGGTCTCTGCCAGGCAGATCAAGGCGGTGCAATGGCTGAGAAAGACTCATGGCTGGATCGGTCTGTGGGGCGCAACCTTGGGTCTGTTGTTCGGCTTCAGCGGCATCTGGCTGAACCACCGTGACACCTTGAAATTACCGATGGCGCAGCAGCGCAGCAGCGAGCAACTGCAATTGCCCGACCCGGCGCCGGCCGATGCCCAGGCGTTGGCGCTGTGGCTGCAGTCGGCATTGCATCAAGGTTCAGCGGCGACCCAGGTGCGCAGCGAGCCGGCCAAAGCGGTGGCCTGGGCCGAGGCCGGCGCAGCCAAGCCGCAGTTGCAACCCGAGCGCTGGACGGTCAATTTCAACGGCCCGCGCAGCAGCGTGCAGGCTGAGCTCTGGGTCGGCAACCAGAAGGTCAAGGTGAGGAGCACCGAGAACGGACTCATCGCCACCTTGACTCATCTGCACAAAGGCACCGGCATGCCGATCGCCTGGATCCTGCTGGTCGATACCTTGGCAGGATCCTTGATCCTGTTGTCGCTGTCAGGCCTCAGTTTGTGGCTGCTGACGCATCGTCGGCGCTGGGTCGGGTTGGTGGTGCTCGGCAGCGCTTTGACCCTGACCTTGGGGTTGGCCTTGACCTGACTGGGGCGCACTCGCCCGCCAGGGGGTTAATCTGGGTCCTTGACATCCTCCCCGCCCTAAAGGGCGGGGATTCCCTCTACAGGGGCTGCATGTCCGCAGCCGGCTCTGAACTTTGACAGGAT
>CAIJIT010000031.1 GCA_903820745.1 uncultured Burkholderiales bacterium | reverse complement strand
GCAGCATTTCCAGCAACCGGACGGTGAAGTTCTCATGCAGCATCAGCGGCATCTGCGGATATTGGTCGATCACGCCCTTCACCAGTTCGGGCAGCAGATAGGGGCCGATGGTGTAGATGATGCCCAAGCGCAGCGCGCCAGCCAGCGGGTCCTTGCCGCGTTTGGCGATTTCCTTGATCGCACTGGCCTGCTCGATCACCGACTGGGCCTGGCGAACGATCTCGGCGCCCAACGGCGTGATCGATACCTCGGCAGCGCCGCGCTCGAAGATCTTCATGTCGAGCTCTTCCTCGAGCTTCTTGATCGCCACGCTGAGCGTTGGCTGCGAGACGAAGCAGGCCTCGGCAGCACGGCCGAAATGGCGTTCACGTGCCACGGCAACGATATAGCGCAATTCAGTCAAGGTCATCGGAGCAACTCCAGTCGGCGCGAAAGCGTACATTGTGCTTGGGATGCAATGCATAAGCCCTCACGGCTTGTGCAAGCGTGGCCTCGGGCGGTCTGCGGCCTTGCATCCCATCCCGATCCGCACTGCACCCACTCGCGCTGAATTATGCAGAGCATCCCTGGGCTTGCAGCAGACCGCTACACTGCGGCCGATACATCTCCATTTTTGCTGCGCTGCCGCAGATGAGGTTTTCCGATGACTGAACGCAAACCAATGAGCTTGCAACGCCTGCTGGACATGCATGCCAGCGGCGACAAGATCACCATGCTGACCTGCTATGACGCGGCTTTCGCCACGTTGCTGGAAGAGGCCGGTGTCGAGACGCTGCTGGTCGGTGACTCGCTCGGCATGGTGCTGCAGGGCCAGGCCAGCACCGTGCCGGTGCTGCTCGACGAGATGGTCTATCACACCGCTTGTGTCGCACGTGGTCGCAAGAGCGCCTGGCTGATCGCCGATCTGCCCTTTGGCAGCTACCAGCAGAGCCCGCAGCAGGCCTGGGCGAGCGCCTTGCGTCTGGTGCAGGCGGGCGCGCATATGGTCAAGCTTGAAGGTGGCGGCTGGACTGCAGCTACCGTGCGCTTCCTGGTCGAACGCGGCATCCCCGTCTGCGCGCATCTGGGGTTGACGCCGCAGACGGTGACGATGCTGGGCGGCTACAAGGTGCAGGGCCGCAATGAAGCTGCGGCAAATTTGCTCAAGCAGCATGCGCAGGAACTGGTCGAAGCCGGGGCGCAGATGCTGGTGCTGGAAATGGTGCCGGCCGCGCTGGCTGCCGAAGTGACCCGCATGCTGCCGATCCCGGTCATCGGCATTGGTGCTGGCGTCGGTTGCTCAGGGCAGGTACTGGTGTTGCACGACATGCTCAATGTGACGCCAGGCCGCCTGCCGCGTTTCGTGAAGAATTTCATGCTGGGCGCGGCTTCGGTGCAGGAAGCGGTGCGGCACTATGTGGCCGAAGTGAAGGCGCAGACTTTCCCGCAAGACGACCTGCATTCCTACTGAAATGCAGCTGATTCACGAGATACCCGGCCTGCGCCAGACGCTGGCCGGTCAAACAGAGATTGCCTTTGTCCCGACGATGGGCAATCTGCACGAAGGTCATCTGGCCCTGGTGCGGCAGGCGCGCTTGGCTGCCCCGCAAGGTCAGGTGGTCGCCAGCATCTTCGTCAACCGCCTGCAATTTGCGCCGCATGAGGATTTCGACCGCTATCCGCGCACGCTCAAGCATGATTGCGAGTTGCTGGCCGCCGCCGGTTGCGACATCGTCTTCGCGCCCGATGAACGGGAAATCTACCCGGAGCTGCAGACCTACAAGGTGCATCCGCCGGTCGACCTCGACCAGATCCTGGAAGGCCATTTCAGGCCGGGATTTTTCGTCGGCGTTTGTACCGTCGTGCTCAAGCTGTTCAATATCGTCCAGCCCAGCATCGCCGTGTTCGGCAAGAAGGATTACCAGCAACTGATGGTCGTGCGCCAGATGGTCAGCCAACTGGCTTTGCCGATCAAGATCCTCGGCGGCGAGACCGTGCGCAGCGGTGAAGGCCTGGCGCTGTCTTCGCGCAATGCCTACCTCAGCGATGAACAAAGGGTCGAGGCGCTGCGCCTGAGCCAGGCGTTGAAGGCCCTGATCGCCGGCTGGCAGGCCGGTGGACGCGATATTGCAGCGCTGGAAGCATGGGCCATGGCGCAGCTGCGCGAGCATGGCTGGGAGCCCGACTATATTGCCCTGCGACGCCAGCATGACCTCGGTTCGCCCGAGCCAGGTCAGGCCCTGGTGGCCTTGGCCGCAGCCCGCCTGGGCAGCACGCGCCTGATTGACAATTTCGAAGTTGGCTGACCGACTTCATACCCAAGACAAGAGAATTTTCGATGACATCAAATTTCAAGCGCCTGTTCTGCTTTGCCCTGCTGACCCTGTTGGCCGCCTGCGGCGGTGGCGGTGGATCGACCACCACGACGCCGGTCTCGACGGCGATCAAGGCCAATGCCGTGACTGTCGCCCCGACCACCAATTGCAGCGCCGCCGGCACTACGGCCTCAGCTGCCAGCATTGCGTCGAACACCGTCTGCATGCTGACCAGCGACGGCGAAATCGTCGTCGAGCTCTATGCCGACAAGGCGCCGCTCTCGGTCGCCAACTTCCTGAAATATGTCGGCGATGGCTATTACAGCAACACCCTGTTCCACCGCGTGCCCAAGGACTTCGTCGTCCAAGGCGGCGGCCAGACAACCGGCGGCGTCAGCAAGGTGCCCACCTATGCAGCGATCAAGCTGGAAAGCAACAACGGCCTGAGCAACTTGCGCGGCACGCTCGCGATGGCGCGTTCCAGTGCGGCCGATTCAGCCACCAGCGAGTTCTACTTCAATACGGTCAACAACACCGGGCTCGATTACACCGCCAGCAACCTTGGCTACGCGGTGTTCGGCAAGGTGATCTCGGGTCTCGACACGATCGACAAGATCAATGCCGAGGCCCGCTGGTCCGGCAACGTCGAGTCGCCCGCCACCGAAGTGCTGCTGTACTGGGCCAAGAAGCTCAAGTAAGCCGGCCGCTGAGCCTTGATCAACTCCACTCCAGCCATTCGCCCCAGATTAGACGGCTGAGGCAAGGCTTGGGTCGCCGGGTGAAGGCGTCGATTCAGGAAAATGGATTGACGATGCGGACGCCGCCGATTGTCTCGCCGGCATTCATGTCCTCGCTGAACAAGACGCTGCAGCCGGCTGCCTGTGCGCTGGCCACCACGACGGCATCGTAAAAGGACAGACTGCGTGTTTGATGCAAGTCCAGTCCATCGTGGATGATCGCCGGTGTGACCTGGACAATCTCGAACTGCTCGTACATCGCCAGCTGCGCCCGGATATATTGGGTTGGCAGTTTCAGTTTCTTGACCGCAACATTGCAATATTCCTGCAGAACCTGCGTCGACAGCACACCGTTTGCAGTTTGAAATAATCGTTTGAGAAGATCCAGCGCCACCCGCTGTCTTTCCGGGGCATCGCTGGCCTCGGCGTAGACCAGCACATTGGTGTCGATGAAGCTGCGCAGCGTGACTTGTTCAGCGCTCATTGGCTTCCTCGCGATTGAATCGCCAGCCGTCCAGGGTGGCAGCTGATTGCAGGCAACGCGACTCGAATTGCAGCCATTGCGTGTCACGATGTTCGCTTCCAGCCAGTTGCTCAAGGTAGTCGCGAACGGCCTGATTGAGGCTTTTCCCCATCTTTTTTGCGGCCCCACGGGCGCGCTGGGCAACTTGCTCGTCAATGGATAAGGTGATGTTCATACCCGCCTCGGTTGCTTGTGATTTGCACATAATATGTGCGCACATATTACTTGTCAATCAATGCAAATCAGGCTCGCTGATTGCCGGAGTTGACGCTGAAAGAGGCCTGGTCTGCGGTGCGATCTAGCGGCCGAATGGTTTTTCAGCCCTGCGACCCCTCAGGCCTTGAGGAATTCCGCCTTGGACCCCAGCCAGCGCACGACATGGCGGCGAGCGGCATCGGGGTGGCGATCGAGCAGCTGCGGCGCGAGCCGGCGGGCGGCCTGGAGCAGCAGCCCGTCCTGTTGCAGGTCGGCAAAGCGCAGCAATTCGGCACCGCTCTGGCGTGCGCCCATGAATTCACCGGGGCCGCGGATTTCAAGGTCGAGGCGCGCGATCTCGAAGCCATCATTGGTCTCGGCCATCGCCTTCAACCGGGCCTTGCCGGTGGCCGAGAGCGGCCCGCTGTAGAGCAGCACGCAGACGCTGGCTGCGCTGCCGCGCCCGACCCGGCCACGCAACTGGTGCAACTGGCTCAGGCCGAAGCGTTCGGCATGCTCGATCACCATCAGGCTGGCATTGGGCACATCGACGCCAACCTCGATCACCGTCGTCGCCACCAGCACGCTCAATGAACCGGCGCTGAACTGCGCCATCACTGCGGCTTTCTCGGCCGCAGCCATGCGGCCATGCAGCAGGCCGACGCCGAATCCGGCCAGCGCCTCGGTCAGCTCGGCATGGGTTTCGATCACATTGCTGAGGTCGAGCGGCGGCGGCGCGCCTTCTTCTGCATTGCTTTCCTCGATCAGCGGGCAGACCCAGTAGACCTGCGCGCCGCGCGCGACTTCAGCCTGGATCTTCTCGATCACGTTGAGGCGTTTGCCATCGGCAAAGACTTTGGTGACGATGGCGGTGCGGCCGGGCGGCAGCTCGTCGATCGTCGAGACGTCGAGGTCGGCGAAATAAGTCATCGCCAAGGTGCGCGGGATCGGCGTGGCGCTCATCATCAGCAGATGCGGCTCCAACTCCATCGAAGCCAGCTTCTGGCGCAAGGCCAGCCGTTGGGCCACGCCGAAACGGTGCTGCTCGTCGATGATGGCCAGCCCGAGGCGGGCGAAGCGGACTTTCTCCTCGATCACCGCATGGGTGCCGATCACCAGCTGCGCCTCACCCGAGGCCGCTGCGTCCAGCATCTTCTGGCGCGCTTTGCCTTTGACGCTGCCGGTCAGCCAGGCCACTTGCAGGCCCAACGGCTCGAGCCAGCTGAGCAGTTTCTTGAAATGTTGTTCGGCCAAGATTTCGGTCGGTGCCATCAAGGCGCATTGCCAGCCGGCGTCGATCGCCACGGTCGCCGCCAGCGCGGCGACCACCGTCTTGCCCGAGCCGACATCGCCCTGCAGCAGTCGATGCATCGGTTGCGGCCGCGCCAGATCGCCGGCGATTTCCTCACAGACACGCCGCTGCGCGTTGGTCAGCGCGAACGGCAGCACCGCCAGCAACTGCTCATGGATGCCGCCACGCGAGGCGTTCAGCGCCGGCGCTTGCAGCCGCGCCCGTTCGCGCTGCGACTGCAACTGGCTCAACTGCTGAGCCAGCAGCTCGTCGAACTTCAGTCGCTGCCAGGCGGGATGGCTTTGATCCTCCAATGTTCCCAGGCGCGCTTGCGGTGGCGGGTGGTGCAAAAACATCAAGGCTTCACGTAAGGGCGGCAGCTGCGGGGGCACCACGCCGGCGGGCAGCAGCTCTTCGAGGGCCGCGCGCTGCAGCGCCGACGTCACCGCGCGGCGCAGATAGGCTTGCGGCAGGCTGGCGCTGGTCGGATAGACCGGGCTCAGGGCGCTGGGTAAAGGGGTGTTCTCGTCGACCGCCTTGAAGGTCGGGTGCACCATCTCGCGGCCGAAGAAGCCATGGCGCAATTCGCCGCGCACGCGCAGCCGCTGACCGACCGCCATGCTTCTTTGCTGGGCGGGGTAGAAGTGGATGAAGCGCAGCAGCAACTCACCGCTCGCGTCCTCGAGCTTGACCAGCAACTGCCTGCGTCCGCGCAGGTCGACATGGCTTTCGCTCACCAGGCCCTCGCATTGCACCGCCTGCCCTTCATGGGCCTGGGCGATTGGCGTGATGCGGGTCTCGTCTTCGTAGCGCAGCGGCAAGTGCAAGGCGAGGTCGATGTCGCGCAGCAGGCCGAGCTTTTCCAGCGCTTTCTGGGGCGCTGACTTCGGCTTGCTGACTGGTTTGCTGTTGGCCTCGGGCATGGGCTGGATTCTGCCCTGCCTGCAGCCCGGCGGCGAACTCTCGGGGCCCGCTTCAGAGGCTGTGGCGTTGCGCCGCGCCGAAGTAACCTTCGGCGGCGCTCTGGCATTTGATGCAGCGGGTCACTTCCGGGCTGTGATGGAGCCGCTCGAAGGCAATCGCCTGGCCGCATTCGATGCAAAGGCCGTAGCTCTGGCCGGCCAGATGTTGCAAGGCCTGGCTCACTTGGCGCAAGGCATCGAGCGTCATGTCGCTGCGCGCCAGGTCGACTTCCCGGTCGGCGTCATGGGCGCGTTCACCATCGGCTTCCTGCAGCAATTGCTCGCGTGCATGCTCGACGCGGTCCTGCCCGCCCAGATGGGTCTGCAACTCGCTTTGCAACTCGCGCTGGCGCTGCAGCAAGGCGGCTTCAAGCAAGGCAAGTTGGGCGGCGCTCAGGTGTTGGCTCATGGTTTTCTCCTGACTTCATACTGGCACCCCCTCTGGCGACGCAGCTTGAGAACGGTCAAGAACTACGGTAGCTGCGGCCCGCGTGAAGGGCGCATGGGAGAATCTGCGACCCTGTTTGGTACGGGTCTGTCCGGCCCTCGACATAATGAACCCAACTGCATTCACCGTCAGCGATTTCGATTTCGAACTGCCGCCCGAACTGATCGCGCAACGCCCGGCCGCTTCACGCAGCGCCTCGCGCCTGCTCGATGGCCGCAAGGCCCTGCCGGTTGACCTCATTTTTCACCAGCTGCCCGAACTGCTTGAGCCGGGCGATCTGCTGGTGTTCAACAACACCCAGGTGATCAAGGCGCGCTTGCATGGCTTCAAGGCCAGCGGTGGCGCGGTCGAGGCCTTGGTCGAGCGGGTCTTGCCTGGAACTTTTGAGGTCTGGGCCCATCTGCGCGCCAGCAAGAGCCCGAAGCCCGGGTCGATCGTCCGTTTCGCCGCAGCTTTCGATGCCGAAGTGCTGGGCCGCTGCGGGCCCGACGGCGGCATGTTCCATCTGCGTTTCCCGTCTGACCCGTTCGCGCTGCTTGAAACCCATGGCCATGTGCCGCTGCCGCCCTATATCGAGCATGCCGACGACAGCGACGATGCCAGCCGCTACCAGACCGTCTTCGCAGCCGCGCCGGGTGCTGTGGCAGCGCCAACCGCAGCGCTGCATTTCGACGCCGATTTGCTCGAACGGCTGACCGCGCGCGGCGTGGCCCTGGCCCAGGTGACCCTGCATGTCGGCGCCGGTACTTTCCAGCCGGTGCGGGTCGCGCAACTGGCCGACCACAAGATGCACAGCGAATGGTTCGAGGTGCCGGCCGCAACGGTGGCGGCGATTGCGCAGACCAAGGCGCAAGGCGGGTGCGTGCTGGCGGTCGGCACCACCACCTTGCGGGCGCTGGAATCGGCCGCAAGGGGTGGTTCGCTGCAGGCCGGCGCGAGCGAAACCGAAATCTTCATCACGCCGGGTTTCCAGTTCCAGGTCGTCGACCGCTTGCTGACCAATTTTCACCTGCCCAAGAGCACCTTGATGATGCTGGTCAGCGCCTTCGCCGGCCATGATCGCGTGATGGCGCTGTACCGCCATGCGATCGCGCAGCGCTATCGGTTCTTCAGCTATGGCGATGCGATGCTGCTCGATCTGGCCCTTGCAAAGCCTGCTGCGACAATCGTGCCATGCTGAAGTTTGACCTGCTCAAGACCGAAGGACTGGCCCGCCGTGGCCAGATGACATTGAACCATGGCGTGGTGCAAACCCCGATCTTCATGCCGGTGGGCACTTACGGCACGGTGAAGGGTGTGATGCCGAGGTCGCTCGAGGAGATGGGCGCGCAGATCATCCTTGGCAACACCTTCCACCTCTGGCTGCGGCCGGGTGTGGACATCATCACCCAGTTCGGCGGTTTGCACCGTTTCGAGAACTGGCAAAAGCCCATCCTTACCGACAGCGGCGGCTTCCAGGTCTGGAGCCTGGGCGAGATGCGCAAGATCTCCGAAGAGGGCGTCAAGTTCGCCTCGCCGGTGAACGGCGACAAGCTGTTCCTGACGCCCGAGATCAGCATGCAGATCCAGACGGTGCTCAACAGCGACATCGTCATGCAGTTCGACGAATGCACGCCTTACGAGACCAAGGGCCATCTGACGACCGAAAAAGAAGCGCAGCTGTCGATGGAGCTGAGCCTGCGCTGGGCCAAGCGTTGCGCCGATGAATTCAAGCGGCTGGAGAACCCGAACGCCTTGTTCGGCATCGTCCAGGGCGGCATGCATGAAGGCCTGCGCGACGCCTCGCTGGCCAGCCTGACTGCGCTCGACCTGCCCGGTTACGCGATCGGCGGCTTGAGCGTCGGCGAGCCCAAGGAAGACATGATGCGGGTGCTGGCCCATATCGGCCATCAGCTGCCGGCCGACAAACCGCGCTATTTGATGGGCGTGGGCACACCCGAAGACCTGATCGAAGGCGTGCGCGAGGGCATCGACATGTTCGATTGCGTGATGCCGACCCGCAATGCGCGCAACGGCCATCTGTTCACCCGCTTCGGCGACCTGCGTCTGCGCAACGCGCGCTACAAGACCGACGAGCGGCCGGTCGATGAAACCTGCAGCTGTTATTGCTGCAGCAATTTTTCGCGCGCCTATCTGCACCACCTCGATCGCTGCGGCGAGATGCTCGGGCCAATGCTGACCAGCATCCACAACCTGCATTACTACCTGAACCTGATGCAGGAAGCGCGCGATGCGCTCGATGTCGGCGGTTTCGAAACCTTCAGGCTCCAGTTCGCCGAAGACCGCGCCCGCGGCGTTTAGCCATGGCGAGCCGAAATTCTTGTTTGTTGCCGAATTAGGCGCTGCGTATGAAATCGCTGATCCTGACCCTGCTGGCGCCGCTACTCTGGTTGATCCGGCTGCTGCTGGCGCTGCTGATCCTGTTCGAGGAATGGGGCTGGGAGCCGCTGTCGCGCGGCATGGCATGGATCGGCAGGCTGCCGGTGTTCCGGCAGCTCGAGCGCGCGATCAAGGCCTTGCCGCCCTATGCGGCGCTGGGGATTTTGCTGCTGCCCACGCTGGCACTGCTGCCGGTCAAACTACTGGCGCTCTGGCTGATCAGCATCGGCCGCACGGGTGTCGGTTTGCTGGTCATCCTGCTGGCCAAACTGGTGGGCACGGCGATCGTCGCGCGGCTGTTCCAGCTGACCCAGCCGGCCTTGCTGCAGCTGCCCTGGTTTGCGCGGCTCTATGCCCGCTGGACTGCCTGGAAAACCGGTCTGCTCGATTGGGTCCATGCCTGGCCGGTCTGGCAGGCTGCGCAGGCATGGAAACGGGCGATCAAAAGCGCGTTGCGGCGCTAACTCGCCCTAACTCACCAGAACTGCCATTGCCCGGTCTGCACGACCCAGAGGCCCAGCAGGCCATTGGTCACTGCATGGGCAATGACGGCGCACCAGAGCTTGCCGCTGCTGCGGTACAGCAACGCATAGGCCAGACCGGCAACGATCGCTGCCAGCCACAGCGTGTGCGCGAGCGTGAAGACAAAGGTCGACAGCACGATCGCCTTGATGCCGATACGCCGCGGATCGACGATTTCGAAACTTGCGCTTTCGAGCCAGCGCATCAGGAAGCTGCGCCAGAACAACTCTTCCATCAGCGGCACGATCAATGCAGCGCCGATCCAGCGCGCACTGATCAAGGGCCAGATCATTGCGCCTTGCGGGTCGAGCGGCAGGAATCCGGCGCTCGGTTCTCCGAGCTGCATCCAGGGTGCATCGAGCTTGATCCACAGCATGAAGACCATGGCACCGACGGCAATGCTCAGCAGCGCTTCGCGCCAGGTCGGCAGGTTCTGCCTTGCCAGCTCGCCATAGCCGCGCCAGAACCAGGCCAGCAGGCCGCCGACGCTGACCACGCTGATCCCGTAGATCCACCGCAAGTCAAAACCAAGGCTGGCGGGCAGATGGCCGCGCAAGGCCAGCAGCGCCATGCAAGTGGCAAAAGGCAGGACGCGGGCAATCGCCGCCGGGCTGAGCTTCATTGCGGCTTACTTGGCGCGCTGCTCGAGGATGAAATTGGCGCCGTCATATTGGCCCAACTTCTCGACCAGATAAGGCAGGCAGGCCTGCAGATCATCGTGTAGCGTGAACGGCGGGTTGACGATGAACATGCCGCTGCCAAGCATGCCGAAGCCGCGTGTGTCGGCCTGTTGCTGCACGGTCAAACGCACATGCAGCCAACCCCGCTTGCTGGCGTCAGCGGCAGCTTTCAGGCGCTGGGCTAGCTGCGCTGATTCGAGCAATTGCAGCTGCGGATACCAGATCATGTAGACGCCATCGGCAAAGCGCTCGAGCCCTTCGCGCAAGGCGGCCAGCACCTTGGCGTAATCGGTCTTGAGCTCATATGACGGGTCGATCAAAACGACAGCGCGGCGCGAGGGTGGCGGCAGCTCGCCGCGTAGGCTGGCAAAACCGTCGGTATCGGCCACCTGCGTATTCGGGCGCGAATCCAGATAGCTCTGCAGGATGCGGAAATCGGTCGGGTGCAACTCATAGGTGCGCAGCCGGTCTTCCTCGCGCATCACCAGATTGGCGATCGCCGGCGAGCCGGGGTATTGGCGCAACTGCTTGTCGGGGTTGAAGGCGCGCACCAGATCGAGGTAATCGGCCAGCGGTGCCGGCAAATCCTTGGCGTCCCAGAGCTTGGAAACGCCGTGCACATATTCGCCTTTCTTCTGCGCGTATTGGCCTTCGATCGAATAACCGCCGGCACCGGCATGGGTGTCGACCAGGGTGTAGGGCTTGTCTTTCTCGCCCATATAGCGAAGCACCTGGGTCAGGATCAGGTGTTTGAGGACATCGGCATGGTTGCCGGCGTGGAAGGCGTGTCGGTAGGCGAGCATGGCTGAACTGTAGCTTGGTGCAAGGCGCCAGGCCTTCGCCGGCTCGAGGGGTCGCCTCGCTGGGTCAATAGGCCATAAAAAAAAGGCCTGCCCGGTTGGCATCGCCCAGCCCATCCGGCCGCCTTGCTGGCGTCCTTCCTAGACCCCGGCTTCAGCCAAGGCAGCGAGCAGGGCGTCGAGTTCGGCTTGTGTGTTGTAGGCCTGCACGGACAAGCGCACAAAGGTATGCGGCCCATGCTGGGTCACCGGGACCTCGATGCGGTGTTGTTCGAACAACCGCTGGCGCAGGCCTTCTGCGTCGGTGGCGCGAACCGGAATTGGCACCATCTGCGCGTAAGCATGGTCGGGCGCCACCGGCTCCAGCCGATTGCGGGCCAGGGCCTTGTGCAGGGTCGCGCAAGCCCAGTCATGACAGCGTTTACGCTGCTGTAGCCAGTCATGCCTTGCCTGGAAGGAAATCGCCGCCGGCACTGTGAGATAGGCCGCCAGATCGCGCGTGCCCTGCCATTGCAGCCGGCGCTCCAGCATGCTGCGGCCGGTGTAGGCATCAAAACCGGTATGGCCACCTTCGCCCGCCACATAGCCCCAGCTGACCACGGTGGCTTCGATGGTGCTGTGCCGCGCTGGCTGCACATGCATGAAGGCCGCGCCCTTGGGCGCACACATCCATTTGTGGCAGTTGCCGGTGTAGAAATCGGCACCCACTTCCTGCAGATCAAGCGCCATTTGGCCGGGTGCATGGGCGCCGTCGATCAGCGTCGGGATGCCGGCTGCGTGCGCCCGTTGGCAGAGCTCGGCCACCGGCAGGATCAAGGCCGTGGTCGAGGTGATGTGGCTGGCAAAGATCAGCTTCGTGCGCGGGCTGACCTCGGCCATCATGCGCGCAGCAAATTCTTCGGGTTTGAACGGTAGCGGCAGCAGCACCCGGCGGTAATGGGCGCCGACGCGCTGACATTCGCGCTCCCAGGTTGCGTCGCAAGCCCCGTATTCATGGTCGGTGCCGAGGATTTCATCGCCAGGCTGCAAGTCCAGCGAGCGTGCCACGATGTTGACACCGGTGGTGGCGTTGGGCACGAACACCAGGTCTTCGCTGCTGGCGCCCAGGTAATCCGCCAATGCGGCGCGGGCTTCGGCCAGCAGCAACCCCGACCTGCGGCCGAGAAATTCCACCGGGTTACGCTCGAGTTCGAGCTGCCAGCGCTGGTACTGCTCAAACACCTCGCGTGGACAGGCCCCGAACGAGCCATGGTTGAGGAAGATCAGGTCGGGGTCGAGCAGGAAGGCGTCGCGCATCATGCGACGATTCTTGCATTCTTGGTGGGCAGTGATCGAGGGGCAAACCCTCAACTGCTTGGCTTGCGGCAAGGCGGCCTGGTCAATTGGATATGGATAATCAGCGATTGTTCGCCGATCCTGGCGCGCTTTGCTTTACTGAAAAATTCACCATGCCCAGCCTTTTCGACCCCATCCAGATCGGCGACCTGCAGCTCGCCAACCGCATCGTCATGGCGCCGCTGACGCGCAGCCGCTCGAAGGGCTTGCTGCCCGGCGAGATGGCAGTCGAGTATTACCGCCAGCGTGCCAGCGCCGGCCTGATCATCAGCGAAGGCACGCAGATCAGCCAGCAAGGCCAGGGCTACCTCGACACACCGGGCATCCATCGCCCGGACCAGATCAAGGCCTGGAAGCGCGTCACCGATGCGGTGCATGCCGAGGGTGGCAAGATCGCCGTGCAGCTCTGGCATGTCGGCCGCATCTCGCATACACAGTTCCAGGTCGATGGCCAGGCGCCGGTCTCATCGACCAACAAGGCCGCCAAGGGCATGACTTTTGCTGCTGAAGGCTTTGTGCAGGCCTCTACACCGCGTGCATTGCGCACCGATGAAATGCCCGGGCTGGTGGCCGATTTCGCCCATGCTGCGAGCTGCGCGATGGAGGCCGGCTTCGACGGCGTCGAAGTGCATGGTGCCAACGGCTATCTGATCGAGCAATTTCTGCGCGACAGCATCAACGACCGCCATGATGAATATGGCGGCTCGGTCGAAAACCGCGTGCGCCTCGCGGTCGAAGTGATGGCCGCGATCGCCGCTGCGATCGGCCCGGGCCGCGCCGGCATCCGGTTGAGCCCGGTCACGCCGGTCAATGACGCCCCGCAGGACAGCGACGCGCAAACGCTCTACACCCATCTGGCCGCGCAACTGAGTTTGCTGAAGCTGGCTTTTGTGCATGTCGTCGAAGGCCAGACCCGCGGTGCGCGCGACATTGCACCGTTCGACTATGACGCGATGCGCCAAGCTTTTGCCGGCAACTGGATGGTCAACAACGGCTACAACCGCGAGATGGCCCTGCAGGCCGTGGCTACAGGCCATGCTGATCTGATCGCCTTCGGGCGCCCCTTCATCTCCAACCCGGATCTGGTGCGGCGCCTGCGCCTGGATGCGCCGCTGCAGCCGACGCTTGACGCCAGCACCTTCTACGGTGGTGGCGCGCATGGCTATCTCGACTACCCGACGCTGGCCGACTGATATTGCCGGTCATTTGCGGGCGCGGAACAACTCGTTGATCGAGATTTTCCGCGGGCCGCAGCTGACTGATCGATTCGCCAGCAAAAAAGCGTGAACCGGCTGGGCGCAAAAAATTGCTCAGGCGCTGTGAAGCGCCGGGTTACGTGCGCCGCTTTTTTCCGACCCGCCTAAGCATGCATCGGGCGCGATGCAACCGTCGCTCGAGGAACTTGCTGAGCCTAGCGCTTCGCGCCAAAGGGGCCGCATTGCAACCAGGTGCGGGCGCGATTTCAAGGCCTGAGGCCGCTCGGCTAGATCCCGCAGCAGGCATTTCAGCGCTTGTTGCCTGTCCGGGCGCTTAAAAAATGGCAGTCCAGCTCACCGAGAACGAAACATATTCCTGCGAAAGTCAGTCTGGCTGGCGAGAGCCGCTGGCTGGCAAAAACAGCAAATAGCGCAGCCTCCAGTGCCTATTCCCACACTCCATGTAATGAAATTGAGGCGACTTATTCGCGTCATAGAAGGTCGATAAATTCCGGCTTCGGAAACAAAACCTCATCCTTCTTATCAATCGGTGCGGCAGGCCGGAATGGCCACTGCCCCTAACCCAAAGGTTACAAGACATGAACAAGCAATCAATATTTCGGGTCGTCTGTGTCGGCACTGCGGTAGTGGCGCTGAGCGCCTGCGGCGGCGGCGGCGGTTTGAGCGTACCGTCCACCGATGTGGCCACCAACCCCGACAAGCAAAGCAGCTTTGTCGCCGACTACACCCAGGGGCTGAAGGTCCTCAACATCTATGCCGGTCTGACTAGCGCCGTCTTCATCGACTTGTTCGACGCCAGCTTCCTCGATGCCGGCAACACCAAGCCGCTGCTTACCGCGAGCCTGGCGCAGGAAGCTGCCGCGATGGCTGCTTCGCCCGACCTGCCGTCGTTTCCGATGGCTGGTTTGTCGACCGCCAGCATCAGCGCCTGCGACAGCAGCAATGTCTGCACGCTCACCGGCACGCTCAGCAATAACGACGTCGACACCAGTGCCGACAACACCACATCGATCATTTTCACCAGCCGGGTCAAGTACAGCGACGGCAAGTTCCGCTTGCTCGGCGACGGCTTGGCCAGCTGATCGGCCACGGTGTTCTGTCCAACAACGATTTCTGAATCCAAGGAGCTACTCATGAACAAGAATCTTCGTCTGCGCCAAACCACCCTGGCTGTTGCCAGTCTGGCTGCTGTCTTGTCCGCTGCCACGCCCGATCTGGCCCGTGCTGCCGACCAGGCCAAGACCAAGGCCGCCGGCACCTATGTCACCGGCGACTTCCACAACCACACCACCTGCTCGGACGGCACGCTGTCGGTCAAGAAGCTGGTTGATAAAGCCGCCGGCTCGTCGCTTGGCGCCGGCAACCTCGACTGGTTTGTGCAAGCCGACCACGGCGGCAGCAGCACCCGCAACTGCACACTCTCCGAAGACCCGTTCACGCCGGTCGAACCGGCGTTGGGCCTGAGCAACAGTGCTACCGGCCCCTACCCCCCGGCCACCTACCCCGGTGGCGGCCAGCCAGCCAGCACCGGCAAGGGCCCGAACCAGACCTGGGAAAGCTCGCTGCCCAACGGCCGCGCCGACATCCTGGGTGACGGCACGGCCACGCCGAAGGCGATGTGGCGCTGGCAGGAAATCCAGTCATTCCAGTACGCCATCCTTGAGGCCGAGGGTCGCACACGCAGCAAGCCGATCTGGATTGGCGTGGAGCAGAACGCACCCGGTCACGAGCATGTCTCTACCACCGTGCTGACCGGCCAGCTGCCTTGGCCCAAGACGGGCGCCGGCAATGCCAACCTGCAGGCGCAGTATGAGTACTGCTTTGACCGCAGCGACAGCGACACCAGCCGCGGTGCTACCAACTTGTGGGACTGTTCGGTGCAGGGCAGCATCAACAACAACGCCAATGTCGATGGCACGGCCAAGAAGATCACCGGCAACAACAGCAGCAGCACGGCCAACCTCGGCCACTTGAAGACGGTCGAAGGCATACGCTGGATGAGCGAGAAGGCCCCGACTGGCAGCTATTTCGTGCCGGCCCACCTCGAGCGCGCGGGGGTTTACAACCCGACGGGCAGCAACGGTTTCAACATCGAGCACCTGCGCAACTTCAACAACGCCGGTCCGCGCATCGCTTTCGGCTTCGAGTCCATGCCCGGCCACGGTGCCGATACCAACCGCGGCAGCTACAGCACCAGCGCCGTGGGCGGCGGTACTTTCGGCGGCACCGGTGTCTACGCGGCTGAAGTGGGTGGCGTCTGGGACGCCTTGCTGGGCGAGGGCCGCAACTGGTGGTTCTTTGCCAGCTCGGATTACCACAACCGCGGCAGCTTCGGTCCGGACCAGCGTGAGACCAACGCCGACTTCTTCCCCGGCGAATACACCCGCGACCATGTGATGGTGCGCAAGGGCAGCAACAGCCTGAGCGCCGAAGGCATCATCGATGGCCTGCGCAGCGGCAACAGCTTCGTCGCCAACGGCCAGTTGATCGACCGCCTGTCGTTTACCGTCTGCGCTGCGAACCCGGGTCTGCCGCGCGTCGCCAACAAGGCGTTGTTGGAGAAGGCCGCAGCTGCGGCAGTCGCCAAGAACAGCGAGGTGCGTATCGACGGCTGCGCCACGATGGGCGAAAAGTTGATCATCCGTCCGGGCGCCGATGTGATCGTCACGATCGCGGTGCGCGATCCGGTCGGCACCAACAACTCGCCTTACAGCTTTGCCAACCCGTCGCTCAAGCAGATCAACGTGACCCAGCCGCTGAATGCACCGGTGCTGGACCATGTTGACCTGATCAACGGCAACGTCACCGGCTATGTCGACCCGGCCAATCTGGCCAGCTATGCCGGCGCATGGACCGCCAACAAGGGCACGCCGGCAGCGGTGAACGCCTCAACCAAGGTGGCCAAGGTCTTTGACAAGACCGGCTGGACCGCAGCGGCCGACGGCACGCTGACGATGAGCTACAGGGTCTCGGGCGTCAAGGCCTCGCAGTATTTCCGTCTGCGCGGCACCAACCTGCCGGCCAACGTGCCTTACGAGACCGATGCCAACGGCAACCCGGTCAAGGACTTCGACTCGGCAGGCAACATCGCCTGCAGCGACGCTGCCTGCCCGGCCCACATGGCGCTGGCAGTGGCCGGCAACAAGGCCGGCTTGACGGTCGGTGCCAAGGTTTCCAGCAATGACGTCGCGGCCTGGGCTGACCTGTGGTTCTACAGCAACCCGGTGTTTGTCGAGGTCGTCAACTCGGTCAAGGTTGCCGGCGTCAAGTAACCCCTTGTCTCCGTGGCTTGCCCAGCCAGCCTAGGCCGGCTGGGGTGACCTTCCCAGCCAGGCTCAGGCCCGGTTGGGTTTTTTCGTTTGAGGATGGCCAAGGTGTCTGTGTCGGTTGAAATTTCTTCGCGCAAGTCAGCTGTGTGCTACGCCGCTGGTCGCGGCCCTGCGTCGCTGCTGTTGATGGGTTTGTCCGGCGCGGCTGCCCTGGGCTGGCAATGGGTGTGGACCAGCCAGTTCGGCGCGGTACTGGGCCATGAGGCGCTGGCCGTGCTGGCCACCATGGCCGCCTTCTTTGCCGGTTTGGCGCTGGGCGCGATGGCGCTGGGGCGGGCCATCGAGCGCAGCAGCAGGCCGCAGCATTGGTATGCCGGCTGCGAGCTTGTGATGGCGCTATGGGGCCTGGCCCTTTGTCTGGCAGGACCCCGGTTGATCGCGTACAGCGCTGTATTGATCGGCCCCGAGCCTTCGGCTGTCTGGCATTGGAGCGTGGCCTTCATGCTGCCTGGCCTGCTGCTGCTCCCGGCCACGGCGGCGATGGGTGCGACCTTGCCAGCGCTGGAGCGGGTGCTGCGCGCCGAGGCTGACCGGGCTGGCCGTTCCGCAGGTTCGCACGGGCTGAGTGGCCTCTATGCCGCCAACACCCTGGGCGCAGTTGCCGGCGTGCTGCTGGCCGTGTTCTGGGCCTTGCCGCAATGGGGCGTATTGCGCACCGGTCTGGGATGCGCGGCGGTCAATGCCTTGTGTGCGCTGCTGGCCTGGGGGTTGTGGCGCGATGCTTTGCCGATCGAACAGAGTCGCGATCCCGTGTTGGCCGCCGACCCGTACCTGCCTCGGCTCGGCATGGCCAGCCTGCTGTTCGGCAGCGGCCTGCTGGGCATAGGCTATGAGGTGTTGGCCGTGCGGGTGCTCAGCCAAGTCACTGAAAACACGGTCTACAGCCAGGCGGTGCTGCTGGCGGTCTACCTGCTGGGTACTGCGGCTGGAGCGGCCTTGTATCCACGCTGGCAAATTTATTTGGCAGGTCAAACCAGGGATGCAAGCGATGCCGCCACCCTCTCGCGCTGGCTGGCATGCCTGGCCTTGACGGTGGCTGCGGGCGGTGCCAGTCTGTGGTGGTCGCAGGCGCTGTGCGCCTGGCCGGCGCAACAGTGGGGCGCGGCGCCCTGGACCGCGCTGGCCGGCGAAGCGCTAGCCGCCACCCTGGCGATGGCCGGTCCAACCTTGGTGATGGGCGGCCTGTTCACCCATTTGTGCCTGCGCGCTCAAGCGCACGGCTGGGCGCTGGGCCGGGCGCTGGCCGTCAACACAGCCGGTGCAGCGGTGGCGCCGCTGCTGATCGGTGTGGTGGCGTTGCCGGCGGTGGGTGCTTGCGCCACGCTGGCGCTGCTGGTGCTCGGCTATGTGTTGTTGCAACCGCTGCAACGCTGGCGCCATACGATTGCCTGGGCGCCAGCGCTGGCCGCCCTGGCCCTGGCGCTGTGGGCGCCGCCGCTGCGCTTCATCGAGCAGTCGCCCGGCTCCACCTTGGTCAGTTACCGCGATGGCGTGATGGCAGCGGTCAGCGTGGTGCAGGATGCCCAGGGCGTCTCGCGCCTGCGCATCAACAACCGCGCCCAGGAGGGCAGCAGCGCCAGCGGTTGGCTGGAATGGCGGCTGGCTCAACTGCCCTTGCTGCTGCATGCCAGCGGCGCTGGCAGCGGTATCGACCCCTTGCCTGTCCTGGCCCGGCGTGCCTTGTTTCTGGGCCTGGGCACTGGCTTCACCGCCGCGGCCGCGGCCAGCGATGCGCGGGTGCAGGTCGACGCGGTCGAGTTGCTGCCCGAGGTGATTGCGGCCGCCGAGTTTTTTGCCCGCGCCCCTGGCGCGCCACAGGCGGCCATGCCGGTGCGCTGGCTTGCCGCCGATGCGCGCCGCTTCGTCCAGGCCGGTGACGAACGCTACGACGTGATCGTCGCCGACTTGTTCCATCCAGCGCGCAACGGCGCTGGCACGCTTTACACCGTCGAGCAGTTTGCCGCGGTACGCGCGCGACTGGCCTCGGGCGGCCTGTTCTGCCAGTGGCTGGCGCTGCACCAGATGGAACTGGGCACGCT
The DNA here is from genome assembly GCA_903820745.1 of uncultured Burkholderiales bacterium. Taxonomy (GTDB): domain Bacteria; phylum Pseudomonadota; class Gammaproteobacteria; order Burkholderiales; family Burkholderiaceae_C; genus Paucibacter_A. The sequence continues at coordinate 21,404 of CAIJIT010000031.1, read as the reverse complement.
GCGCAGCATCGTCTCGGCTTTTCTGCAGGTCTACCCGCAAGGGGTGGCGGTGCTGGCCAGCAACAGCCTGGACACGCCGGTGCTGGGCCTGCTGGCCCGGCCGGATATGCCGCGCTTCGATGCTCAGGCGCCGCTGGTGTCGCTCACAGCGGACGGCGGCGCGGCCTGGCAACAAGCGCGGCTGCGTGCGCGCCTGGACGACGATTTCGGCTTGCTGGGCAGCCTGCTGGCCGGGTCAGCGGCGCTGCGCCAATTTGCCCAGGGCGCGGTGATCAATACCGATGACCGGCCCCAGGTCGTGCACAGCGCGCCCTGGGACACTTACGCGCCGCAGAGCACGCCGCGCCAGCGCTTGCTGGGACTGATCCAGGCGTTGCAGCCACAAGCGGCCGATCTGCTCGTAGATCCCGCCTCGCCCGCCGCGCAGCGGCTGCAGGCCTACTGGTCGGCGCGCCAGACCTACCTCGAACTCGGCATGCAGGTGCAGCCCGACAGTGACCTGGCGCAGACCCTGACCCGGCTGCAAAACCCCCTGCTGGCCCTGCTCGATCTGAGCCCCGAGTTCACTCCCGCTCGCGATGCGCTCAACGCGATGGCCAGCGGCTTGGCGCAACGCGATCCCGAGCGCGCACAGCGGCTGAGGGTCGTGCTGCAGGCGAAGCCCGCATCACCACGGCCTTGAATTTTTTACTAACCCTGATTCCATGAAAATGCCCCCCGAAAACACCGCAATTCCCGCAGCCCAAGCGATGCCACAAGCGCCAGCCTCGAGGCTGGCCTGGCGCCATCTGGCCCGCGAGCCCTTGCTGCATTTCCTGCTGCTGGGCGCGCTGATCTTCGGCGCCGACCGGTTGATCGCTGCGCAGCGCGGCGATCAGCAGACCATCGTGGTCAGCGCCGATGTCCGCAAGGAATCGACCGAGACTTTCAAGAGTGGCATGAAGCGCGACCCCAGCCCGGCCGACTTGAAGATCCTGGTCGATCGCTGGGTCGACAACGAAGTGCTGTACCGCGAAGGCCTGGCGCTGGGGCTGGACCGCGGCGATAGCAGTATCCGCGAGCGCGTGATCTTCAAGGCCTTGAGCCTGACCCAGTCCGGCCTGAACCTGCCAAAGATCGAACGGGACGGCCTGCGCCAATGGTTCGAAGCTCGCCATGCCCGCTACGACGCGCCGGCGCGGGTTGACTTCATGGAAGCGGTGGTCAGCATCGAACGCAGCGCCGAAAGCCTGAAGCCCTTCGTCGAGGCGCTCAACGGCCGCGGCAAGAGCGAGGTCGAGAGCAGCCTGCGGGTGTTCAAGGACCGGCCGCGCGGCAATCTGGTGCAGGGTTATGGTGAGGCGTTCACCGCTGCGCTGGAGCAGGCGACTCCCGGGGAATGGCAAGCTCTGGCCAGTGCCGACGGCCTGCGTGTGGTGCGCCTGGTGCAATTGACCCCGGGCGTGCCGGCCCGGTTCGAGGCCATCGAAGAGGCCGTCTACCGTGACTGGAAGGACGACACCATGGCCGAGTTGACGACTCGTGCGGTGCGCGAAATGGGCAAAAAATTCAAGGTCCTGGGTCAAGGGGCTGTCAAGTGATCGGCAGCATCTTGCGGGTCGCTCGACGTTTGCTTTGGCTCTGGCTGGTGGCTCTGTCCGGGCTGACGTCGAACGCCTCGGCGCATGAGATGAGCATGGCCGACCTGACGCTGCGCGAAGCCGGTCCCGGCGAATTTGTCTGGGCCTGGGGCGCGCCGGGCAAGAACAAGCCGGTGGCCGAGGACCTGACGCCGCTGTGGCCCGAAGGCTGCGTCGGCACGGGCCAGGTCGTGAACTGTCCCAAGGGACTCGTGGGTAACCTGTCGGTGCAGGGCGTCGGCCAAGCCTATTCGGCGGTGATCGTGCGCATCCATTGGCGCGGCGGTGAAAGCAGCGTCTACACCGTGACGAGCGGCCAGCCGCGGGTGCTGTTGTTCGGTGGCGCGAGCGACGGCCGTGGCGGCGCCGAAGTGGCGCGCGCCTATGGCTGGCTGGGCGTGGAGCACATCCTGACCGGCGTCGACCACTTGTTGTTCGTGATCGGCTTGCTGTTGCTGGTGGGCTTTCGCCGTCGCCTGGTCGGCACCATCACCGCGTTTACGCTGGCTCACAGCTTGACGCTGGCGTCCAGCGCCCTGGGCTGGCTGGTCTTGCGTTCGCCGCCGGTGGAGGCCTGCATTGCCCTGTCCATCGTGCTGGTCGCGGCCGAAGCCTTGAACGATCGCGAGACCCTGTCGCGGCGTTGGCCGGCGCTGGTGGCGTTCTTGTTCGGGCTGGTACATGGTCTGGGATTTGCGGGCGCGCTCAAGGACATCGGCCTGCCCGAGCAGCATGTCTCGATCGCCTTGCTGAGCTTCAATCTGGGCGTCGAAGCCGGCCAACTGGGCGTGGTGGCCTTGGCATGGGGCTTGAGCGTGCTGGCGGCCCGTCAGGCTTGGCGACTGCCGCTGCGCCGCGGGCTGATCTATGCGATCGGCGCCACGGCCGCCTTCTGGTCGATCACCCGCATCGCGACAATTGCCACCTGACACCCAACCGGAGCACCCCGCATGGCCCAGGTCCTGGCACTCTTTCCAACGCCGCTGATGCAATGCCCGCAACTGATAGACGCCGACCAGGCCCAGGCCCTGCGCGAACGTTTTATCCGCGAAGCCGCCCTGCCCAACCACCGCGACAGCGCCCTGGCGCACAGCCAGATCATCGATCCGGCCGACGATCCGGCGTTGGCCGCGCTGGCCCGGCGCCTGCTGCCCGAGGTGGTCGAGATGGGCCGGCTGATGTTCGGCGAAACGCTGCCCTGGGCGATCAAGGAAATGTGGGCCAATGTGCTGCAGACCGGTGCCCACCAAGCGGTGCACAACCACGCCAATTGCTTTGTCTCGGGTGTGGTCTATTTGAGCGAAGTTGACGCCTCTGCGCAGACCCGCTTCATTCGCAGTCTGGGCGGGCGCGATTTCGTCTTCAGCAACAGCCATGCCGGCACCGTCACAGGCGCCTTCAATGCCGATAAATGGATAGGGCCGGCGCCGGCCATCGGTGACGCCGTGCTGTTCCCCAGTTCACTGTTGCACGAAGTGCCGCCCAACCGGGGCGGACTGCGCGTGAGCATCGCCTTCAACGCCATTCCCCGCCGGCTCGACGCCTGGGGCTATGGCCTTAGCTTTTCCGCCTGAACCGGGAACACCATGTACCAGACAATACGACGCTTCATTCCGGCTTTGGCCACCTTGGCTGCTTTGGCTGGCCCGACTCAGGCCCATGAGTACTACGCCGAGGGCTTGACCTTCATTCATCCCTGGGCAGAAGCGACTGCGCCCGGCGCTACCGATGCACCGGTTTACTTCAGGCTCGACAACGTCAGCCGCAACGATCGTCTGCTGTCAGCCACCACCCGCTTGGCCGAGCGGGTTGAATTGCGCGGCAGCGACGACCTGACTGCCCCGGCTCTGGCTGCCATCGCGATCGCCCCGGCCGAGCGGCTGCTGTTCGAGCCGGGTCATCCGCACCTGTTGCTGCGCGGCTTGGTCACCCCCTTGCAGTGGGGTCGCAGCTACGACTTGCGGGTCGTCTTCGAGAAGGCCGGTGCGATCGATGTGCAAATCTCCATCGGCGCGCATTGACCTTCCGATCTGTCCGTGCCGCAGCACGTCGGCTCCTGTCGCCTGAATTTTTCAGAACCTTCAGCGACTGTCGGCCGGTTGCGGGCACGACCAGCTTGCTTCAGGCGGGGCTTCAGGCGCCCTTGCAGATCGCCATGGCGGCCACCGCATCGATGCTCACGGCCGCTCCACTGCAGGCTCAGGAAAGTCTGGGCATCGTCCAAAGCGCCACGGCGGTGGCTGTGGCCCAGTTGGAAACGGTCACGGTCAAGGGACGCCACTATGACAACGCCCTGGGCAGCAGCGATGCGGCCTCGCAGGGCGTGGTGCGCGCCGAGTTGCTGAACAGCCGGCCGCTGCTGCGCCCGGGCGAGGTGCTGGAGGCGGTGCCCGGTCTGGTGGTTACCCAGCATTCGGGTGACGGCAAGGCCAACCAGTATTTCCTGCGCGGGTTCAATCTCGATCATGGCACCGACTTTGCCACCAGCATCAACGGCATGCCGGTGAACATGCCCACCCACGCACATGGTCAGGGCTACTCCGACCTGAACTTCCTGATTCCCGAGTTGGTCGACCGGATCGACTACCGCAAGGGTCCGTACTTCGCGAAGAACGGTGACTTCGCTGCCGCTGGCTCGGCCGACATCGCCTACCGCACGACGCTGGACTCGCCCTTCGCGCAGGCCACCTTGGGCGCGAATGGTTATCTGCGACTGGTCAGCGCGGGGAGTACCCCCATGGCAGCAGCCACCACTTTGCTCGGGGCGATCGAGGTCATGCGCAACGACGGTCCTTGGGCGCTTAAAGAGAATCTGCAACGCACGAATGGCGTGGTCACGCTCGCCGGCGGCACCCGCGTTTCGGGCTGGTCGACCACCTTGATGGGCTACGACGCCAAGTGGCAATCCACCGACCAGGTGCCACAGCGGCTGATCGCGGCTGGCAGTTATCAGGGCAAGCCCTTCGGCCGTTTCGATGCTGTCGACCCGAGCGATGGCGGCGAGACCTCGCGCAGCAGTCTGTCGGCGAACTGGCACGACAGTGATGCGTACGGCACGACCCAGGTGTCGGGCTACGCGATGCGGTACAGGCTCAAGCTGTTTTCCAACTTCACCTACCTGATGGACCGCCCCGATACAGGCGACCAGTTCGCGCAGCAGGATGTGCGCAAGGTCTTCGGACTGTCGGCTTCGCGCAGCATCGATCACAACTGGGGCCCGTTCATCGCGCGCAGCGAGGTCGGATTGCAGATCCGCCGCGACCGCATCCAGCTCGGCTTGTTCGAGTCACAGGATCGCACCATCACCAACACGACACGCCGTGACGAGGTCGGCGAGACCCTGCTCGGGACCTATGCGCAAACAGCGGTTGAATTCGCGCCCAAGCTGCGCGGCCTTTTTGGTCTGCGCGCTGACCGCCTCCTGGCCCATGTCGACAGCCTGCTGCAGCCCTTGAACACCGGCTCAGCCGGCAAATCCCTGCTGTCACCCAAACTGTCGCTGGTGTTCGGTCCCTGGAGCAAGACCGAGTTCTTCGTCAACGCCGGCAGTGGTTTTCACAGCAACGACGCGCGCGGCATGACGACTGCGGCAAATCCCAAGACCGGTGATCCGCTGGATCGCGTGCCGGGCCTGGTGCGCGCCCAAGGTTCTGAACTGGGCCTGCGGACGGAAGCGATTCCCGGCCTGCAGAGCTCGTTGGCCTTGTGGAAGCTGGACTTTGATTCAGAGCTGACCTATTCGGGCGATGCGGGCACCACATCCCCGAACGGCCCCAGCCGGCGCTACGGCTTCGAGTGGAACAACCACTGGATACCGCGACCCTGGCTGCTGTTCGACCTGGACCTGGCCTGGACGCATGCGCGCTTCAAGCGCAACGAATCCGACGACATCACGACCGGGCCCTATGTGCCTAATTCGGTCGACCGCGTATTCACCGGCACGGTCACGCTGAAGGATCGTGGTCCCTGGACGCTGAGCCTTACCGAACGCTATATCGGCTCGGGCGCGCTGACTTCTGACAACAGCGTGCGCTCGAGTTCATCGCTGCTGAGCAACCTGCGTATCAGCCGCAAGCTGTCAGCCGGCAGCAGCCTGTCGCTGGACATCCTGAACCTCTTCGATCGCCACTACAACGACATCGAGTATGACTACGCCACGCAACTCAAGGGCGAAGCTGCCCCGGTCAACGACAAGGTCGTCCACGCCGGAGAACCTCGTACCTTGAGGCTCACGTTGCGACTGGGCTTCTGAGCGAGCCAGCAAGCCGATTGAATTGGCCCGTCAGTTGCGGGCGCGGAACAACTCGTTGATCGAGATTTCGCGCGGGCCATGGTGCAGCGTGAATGCTTCACCGGCCTGCAGTTGCCCCGGGTGCTTGACCGCCAGGTAAAAGCCGCACCAGCCGTTTTGCTGCATCAGCTTGGCCGCCTGCTTGAAGCCCATGACCGCGTTGAACTTGAAGCAGGGGAAGCGTGGCTCGCTGACGACCAGTTCGCAATCGGCAAAGCGCAGCATGTCGCCGATGCAGACATCCTGTTCAAGCAGTCCGGACAAGGTCAGGTTCTCGCCCATCGCACCCGGCGGCAGCACAGCGTCCCAGGCGGCCGCCTTGGCCTGCGCCCGCACCGTCTGCCAGAACGGGTAATGCTCACTCGGATAGGCGTAGATCGCCTTGGTCAGGCCGCCATGCACGCTCAGGTCGGCCTGCTCGTCGCCTGCCAGCCCGAGCGTCGTTACCGCCACGGGACCCTGGCGCGGGGCCTTGTTGATGCCGCTGAGGACGCTGCGGTTCGCGTCGATCGCCAAGGGACTGGCGGCGGCGGTGTTGAGGCTGAGGATCTGCATGCTGGTTCCTTGGCCAATCCGGCCGGCTGCGAGAAAATTGAAAACCCCTCAGAATACCGGAGCTTGGCGCTGGCCGAATGGCGCGCCCACCCCGTTTGATTCACAGGAGATTGCATGACTGCGCTATTTGACCCGCTTGACCTGAAGGGCCTGAATTTACCCAACCGCATCGTGATGGCGCCCTTGACCCGCTGCCGCGCCGGTGCCGGTGACGTGCCGCTGCCGATCAGCGCGACTTATTACCGTCAGCGCGCTTCTGCCGGGCTGCTCATTGCCGAGGGCACCAACATCACCGCCAAGTCCTGCGCTTTCGAGAAGGCGCCGGGCATCTACAGCGAGGCGCAGGTCGAGGGCTGGCGCCAGGTGGCTGACGCCGTCCATGCCGAGGGTGGCCATATCTTCATGCAGCTCTGGCATTGCGGCCGGGTCGGCGCCGACGCGATCCTCAATGGCGAGCCGCCGCTGGGGCCTTCCGAAGTCAACGACGACCTCGACGCGCTGCAGGTCTACGGCCAGATGGCCAACGGCCGTTATGCCCGCCTCGCGGCAACGCCAGCGCGTGCGATGACCTTGGCTGAAATCCAGGAAACGATTGCCGACTATGCACAGGGCGCGGCGAACGCTATCAGGGCCGGGCTCGACGGGGTCGAGATCCATGCCGCCAACGGCTATCTGCCGCACCAGTTCCTCTCGCCGGGCACCAACCAGCGCAGCGATCTGTATGGCGGCAGCATGGAAAACCGCTTGCGCTTTCTGCGCGAAGTGGTCGAGGCGGTGGTCGCCAAAGTCGGCGCCAACCGCGTTGGCGTGCGTATTTCGCCATTCGCCGGCTACAACAACAGCCGCGATACCGACCCGGCAGCGACGACCACGGCCGTGGCCCAATTGCTCGAGGGCTATGGCCTGGCCTATCTGCATCTGGCCGACACCAATGCCTGGGCCGGCAGTCCGGACATGCCGCAGTTGCTGGCCGCGACCAAGCCGCATTTCAGCGGCACCTTGATCGGCAATGGCGCAATCACGCCCGAAGCCGCGCAGAACTATGTTGCTGCCGGAACTTTCGACATGGTCGCTTTCGGCCGGCCTTTCCTGGCCAATCCGGACCTGCCGGCGCGCATCCGTCAAGGCGGGCCATTCAACGACCCGCGCGCGGTGGGCTGGTACGGCGGCAGCGAGGAGGGGTATACCGATTACCCCGCGCTCGGCCAGTCCCGAGAGGCTTGAGGGCGACGTTCAGGCCGCCTTGGCCCTGGGGAGTCGAAACGAGTTCAGCTCAAGCGCATCGAGCTGACTGATCAACTGGATCTCCCAGGCCAGGTATTGGCGTGCCGCTTCTTTGTTGCCGTCATGCCGGTCATGCACGAAGAACAGGTAGTCGATGCAATCGCCATCGGCTGGTGAATCGCCTGCGCTCTGCAGCGGCAAACCGGCCAACCGCCAGGCGCTCAGACCCCCTTCGAGCAGACTCACCGACAGACCCAGCGGCTGGAGGTCAAGCGCTGCATAAGCGGCCAGGCCTTGCTCATCGGCAATCAGCACGACCGGGAGATGGGTGCCTGCCAGCATTGCTGCGAGTTGCGGGCGGATCGACCAGCGGCTGCCGGCAATATGGGTCTGGCGAAACTGCATGCTCGGGCGCAGGTCGATGGCGATCAGCTCGCCCTTGGCCAGCCCGGCGGCCATGTTCAGGGCGCTGATTTTCGGCAGCGCCGGCATGGCGGCTGCAGCCACTGTGGGCAAAGCGAGTTGGCTGGCCAGCCCTTGGCTGAGCACGCTGGCATCGTGGCCCATCTGGTTCAGCCAACTGGCCACCGTGCAGGCACGGATGCCGTCAGAATCAAACAGCACCAGCCTGGCGTGACGCACGCCGACATAGTGGTCGTTGGCCTGCATCAGCTGGCCGCCCGGCATATGTTGGGCGCCGGGCAGGCTGCCAAGAGCGAATTCCTCCGGGCTGCGTACATCGCACAAGAACAGCGTGCGTTGCGGATCTTGCGACCAGGCTTGCACCGTCTGCGCGCTGACCGTAGGGACATTGAAACTCGCCGCCAAGGCCTCAGCCGCAGCGCGCATTTCGACTTGCGCTGCTTGTGCGGCTGGCGACCGGGCTTGGGCAACATCTGGATAGCGGCGTTTGCCACCATGCTCGAGCCCCAGATCAGCCAGGTACCAGCCCTGAGTGCCGTTTTCGAGTGCCGAGATGGGGTTGGTCACGCCGAGGTTGATCAGCGTTTGCGCGCCGATGATGCTGCGCGTTCGGCCAGCGCAATTGATCACGATATGGGTTTTCTCGCTCGGCACCAGGTCGCGGATCCGCAGGCCGAGTTCACCGTTCGGGCAGCTGGTGGCGGTCGGGATATTCATTTTCTGAAACTCCGAAAACGGCCGACCATCCAGCACCACGACGTCCTCTTTGTCAGCCAGCAGTCGCGCCAGTTCGGTCGCGGTGACGCGGGGCGTGTGGTACGCCTGCTCGGCCAGTTCGCCAAAGGCTTTGTGCGGGACATTGACCCCGGCAAACAGCGCAAAACCGGCGGCCTGCCAGCTGTGGGTGCCGCCGCGCAGCACATGGACATCGGTGTAAGCCAACTCGGCCAACCGGCCCGCGGCGGCCACTGCCACGCCCTGGCCGTCATCGTCGTACACCACCAGCCGTACGCCCAGTCGCGGTGCCAGTCGCCGCACCTCCAGCTCGAGTCGGCTATAGGGCAGGGGAACGCCAAAAAACAGATGAGACTCCCCATATTGCCCATGCTCCCGGACATCAAACAGGGCAATTTCCTGGCCATCGTGCAACCAGAATTTCAGTTCGACGGCGTCTACAAAATTTGTCATGTGATGCAGGGGAGTGATCAGCCGCGACGCGCGGTTGGCGGGTTAGATCTTAGGCGGCCGATTGAAGAACGGCAGCCAGCGCGGCAGCATCGAGACCAGCACCTGGTCTTTCAGCCTGAAGTGATGGAATATTGCCGCAGCAGCGTGCAGCCCGGCCAGCCACAAGATCACGTCGCCGAGCAAGCCATGCAGCTCGGAAATCGATTCACCCAAATCATGTGAAGCGGCGATCGGCGGCGCGATCTGCAGGCCGGCCAGCAAGGTCAGCGGATGGCCTTCGAGCCAGGCGCCGGCGATCGCCGACAAGGGCACGGCAAACAGCAAGAGGTAGAGCAAACCATGAACACCCGCTGACAGGCGATTCATCCAGCGCGGCAGATCCGGCGCCGCCGGCCGCTGGTCGAAAAAGCGCCAGAGCAGGCGCAGCGCCACAAGCGCGAACACGCTCAGGCCGAGCGTCTCGTGCCATTGCCGCTCGAAATCCGCAATCGGCAGATAGATGTTTTGCTCCGACCCTTCAGGGCCGAGGATGAAGGCAGACAGCACCAGGACGGCCGTGAGCCAGTGAAATGACTGGGCCAAACGACCATATCGGGTGGGTGAGGTTTTTTCCATTGCACGGGGAAATAGTTGTAAAAAGGTGACTCCATCGGACTTTACAGAGTAAATCAACGTTAATGAAACGTTCAGAAACAAACTTCAGGGCTTGGCAACCTAGAGTTCGTTCAGGGCGTTGGCAAGACCGGCCCCGCTGAAGCTCAACAACTTGGAGAATACGATGGGAATGCAAATCAGTGGTTCGGGTTCGACCAGTGCCAGCCAGGGTGCCGCGGCTTGGCAGCAGCGTCAGCAAGGCGTGCAAAGCATGATGAAGGCCTTGACTGCGGGCGACTTGGCCGGGGCGCAATCGGCTTATGCGAGCATGTCCAATGGCACCAATGCTGTCCAGGGCAGCGGCCCCTTGGCGCAGATCGGCAAAGCCCTGCAAAGTGGTGATCTGGGCGCAGCTCAGCAGGCGGCGCAGTCGCTCCAGGCAGCACGCGGTGGCCAGCACCACCACCACCATCAGCCAACAACACCAGTTGTGGCCACCGCCACCACGCAGCCTCCGACGCCAGCCGGCGCGGGTTCGATGTTCAATCTTGCGGCCTGACGCTTGGTGAATCTAAGCCCGGGCCGTCGTTTGCGGCATGTCGGGCCGATCGCCGGGCTGGCCGCGCAGCAGGGCTTGGTCGCCAGCGCTGGCTATGACAACCGGGTGATCCTGTGGGATGCAAGAACCCGCCAGGCGCTGGCTGGCGGCAGCCATGATCATCTGGTCAATCATTGCGCTTTCAGCCCCGACGGGCGCTGGTTGGTGAGTGCCGGCAGCGATGCCTCGGCGCGCATCTGGGCGGTGCCTGAGATGCGCTTGCAGGCGGTTCTTGCTGGCCATGATGACGATGTCGATATGGCGCTGTTCTCTCCGGATGGCCGCCTGATCGCAAGCTGTGCGTTGGATCGCTGCGTGCGGATCTTCGACCTTGGTGGTCGTTGTCTGCATACCCTGCAAGGTCACCAGGGCAATGTGCTGTCGCTGGCCTGGTCGCCTGACAGCCGTGAACTGGTCTCTTCCAGTGTCGACGGCACTTTGCGCTGGTGGGATGCAATTCAGGGCAAGGCCTTGCGCATTGCCGACCTGTCGGTGCGCACTGACACCGTTGAGATCGCGCCTGATGGCGTGGCCTACGCTGGCGACGACCTCGGCCGGATCGCGATTTTGTGTGCGGGTCAAGCCGATTTCATCGATGCGCATCAGGCCGGAATCAAGAAGATCGTGCTCGACGCCGAGCGCGGACTGTTGCTTTCATTGAGTTACGACAGGACCTTGGCCGTCTGGCGAATTTCTGCTGTTGCCGGCAAAGCGCCCCGGCTCAAAGAAATCAGCCGTTCGACATTGCCGGCAATTGCCTGGGCAAGATCAGCGGCAATCCTCGACGATGGCAAGATTGCAGTTGGAACCTTCGGCGGCACCTACGCGGTTTTCGATCCGCTGAGCTCGACCTGGGATCTGCAAGGGGTGGCCGCTGGTCCTGCGCTCAACGCCTTGTGCCAGATCGACGGTCGAACCTGGTCCGTCGGTGACGCTGGCATTGTCCAATTGGACGGCCAGACTGTCGCCGAGATGGGCAGCCTGTGCAACTTTCTGGTTGCCGTAGGCAAAAGGATAGTCACCGGTGGGCAACTGGGGCAGCTGTTCGATGCGCAAACCGGCAAACTGCTTTACCAACACCCTTCGCCGCTTAACTGCGGCGTCAGCTTCGAACGCCAAGGCCTGCCGCACCTGGCGATCGGCAGCTACACCGGCGAAATTTTGATCTTCGCCTTGGCTGTCAATGGTGACCTCAATCTTGTGACTGAGCTCGCTGTGTACGACAACGCAGTCAAGGGCCTCAGCTGGAGCGATAGCCAGCTCTGTTCGGTCTGCGCGTCGACCGAGATCAGCTGGCACGATTGCCATGACTGGGCGCTGATCAGGCGAATTCCTGGTGCCCATCAGCGCATTGCCAATGCTTGCTGCGCCATCGGTACGGGGGGCTTTGCCACTGTTGGCCGCGATCGGACGCTGCGCGTCTGGACTGACGGCGTCGCCGAGTTGTATCCGAGTCCGCATCCCAATTCAGTCAAATGCATCGCCGTCAATGCCGCGCGAACCCTTTTGCTGACCGGCAGCTATGGCGGCACCTTGGCCGCCTTCGATCTGGCCGGTCGGCGCTGGCTCGGCATGTCCCGCCCCACCGATGCGGGCATCTCATCGATCGTCTGGGACAACGATGACGGACATTTTCTGGCCTCGTCCTACGATGGACAAATCTACCCAGTTCCCGCATGACCTTTGCCCCGATCGAACCGCTGCCAACTCTCTTGCTGGTCCCGGGCAGCATGCGCCGAGAATCGTTCAATGCTCGCTTATTGCAGGACTTGGCCTGGCGATTGCAAGGGCGCTGCCGGGTTGACTTTTTGGCGCCCGAACAGGTCGAGCTGCCCTTGTTTGACCAGGATCTCGAGGCAGATCCACAGATGATCTTGCGGCTGGCCGGGCTGCATCGTCGCTTCAGCGCCTGCCATGGCATGATCGTCGCCAGCCCCGAGTACAACGGCCAGTTGCCACCCTATTTGAAAAATCTGATCGATTGGACATCGCGCCTGGCGCATATCGACCCGCGCTTTGACAACCCGTTTCTCGACCGACCGGTGCTGCTGTGCAGCGCTACGACCGGCAGCAGCGGTGGCGCTGTGGCAATGGCTTCAGCCCGGGCCTTGTTCGCTTATATCGGTTGTCTTGTGATTGGCGATCGGCTCTGTCTGCCCTATGCCGCCGAGTCCTGGACCGATGTGGGTTATCTGTTCGAACCCTTCTTCGATGAGCGCATCGATTCGGCATTGGGGCGGGTGCTGCGGCTGGCCGGCAATTTCGCCCAATCTGCAGCCAGGCAATCCTGATGTCTGGGGTTGGTCCCGATCCTGCATGGCATTGGCCGCAGTTCAAAGCCATTCTCTGTGCGGAACTGAGCGACCGCGAACGCCTGGGGCTGCCGTTGCGCTATGTCGCCGGGCGCCTTGATGCAGCGCTACCGACGGCCTATGCGGAGCTGCGTGGACGTTCGATCGATCAACTGCTCGAGACATTGGCGTCACCGCTGTCTTCGCTGGCCTTGCGTCTGGCCAGCGGTGGATTGCTGGCGCTGCTGGGTGACCCGCGCATCCGTTGCGAGCATCCCGAGATGCTGGCGGTGCCGGGCGGTGAAGTCCAGATCGGTCTCGATTCTGCGCAACTCGACCAGGTGATGCTGCGCTACGCCGGGCTGGGGCTCGACCGCAGCTGGTTCGCCAAGGAGTGCCCACGCCATCGGCTGAGCTTGAAAGCCTTCCGTCTGGCCCGCTATCCGGTGACCCATGCCGAATACCGTGAGTTCCTGCTGGATACAGGCTATGCAGAGCTGCCCGGCAGTTGGCAATTCAGGCAGTTCCCGCAGGCGCTGGCCAATCATCCTGTCTATACGGTCAGCGCCGCAGCGGCCGACGCCTATGCTCAATGGCTGGCGCAGCGCAGCGGACGCGGGTTTCGTTTGCCCACCGAAGCGGAATGGGAATGGGCGGCGGCAGGGCCGCAAGGCAGTGAATTTCCCTGGGGCGAGCGTTTTGATGCGAACTTGGCCAACACCGCCGAGACCGGCCTCTTGACCAGTTCGCCAGTCGGGGCATTTGTCGGTGGCGAGTCGACCTACGGCGTCTCGGACCTGGCCGGCAATGTCGAAGAATATACGTCTGAAAACTACGCCGCCTACCCGGGCGGCGAGTGGATCGCGGATCATCTGGCGCAGATTCACGGCAACTACCGTGTCGCCCGGGGAGGCAGCTTCGCCCGGTTCCGTGACCTGGCGCGCACGCGTCGCCGCCATGGACACAATCCTCGCTCAGCCACCTATGCGATGGGCTTTCGGCTGGCCGAAAGCATCTGAACTTTTGCCCTGAAAGCCTTGATGGCCCATTTGCTGATCATCGATTTACCCGGCGGCAACGATGTCGACATTGTCCAGGCTGCGATTGAGCGAAGTGACGAGTTCACTTTCCTGACCTCGCATCTGGCGCTGTACCAGCAGCAGACCTTGGTCAACGTCAAATTGGCGGCAGCGCGTGAACTGATTGAAATCTCGCCATTCGACTATGCAGCGGTCGAACAACGCATTCTGGCCCTGCATGCGCACAGGCCGATTGACGCCGTCTTGTGTCTGATAGATATTCGCATGACCGAGGCGGCGCGACTTGCCGAACGTCTGGGTGTGCGGCATTTGAACCCGGCCAGCGCGGCCTTGTTGCGTGACAAATTCGATGTGCGCAGTCGTCTCGCCGAGCAAGGTCTGGCGCAGCCAGAATTCATGCTCGCCCAGTCGAACCAGGAACTCCAACAGGCAGTCAAGACCATGGGTTTGCCCGTGCTGATCAAGCCCGCCGACGGCTATGGTTCACAGAACATCATCCTGTTGCGTCATCCCGAAGATCTCGACCCGATGCTGAGCCCGCTGGATGATTTATTGCCATGCCGAGCCGACTACGGTTTGGGCGTGCTTGCCAACGATCGATGGCTGGTCGAGCGCTACCTGTCAGGAAGGTTCATCGGCTGCGACACCCTGACGGTCGATGGCCGGCATCAGCTCCTGGGCATCAACGAAAAACTGTTTTTTGAACCCCCTTCATTTGCGATTTTTGGCGGTTGCTTTACCCCCAACAACCCGACGGTCGAGGCGATTGAACGCTATGTCTTTGCCGCACTCGATGCGGTCGGCTTTGATTGTGGTGCTGCCCATACCGAGTTGATGCTGACCGATAGCGGACCCCAGCTGATCGAGATCAACTCCCGCCTGGTGGGGGCCAAGATTGCGCGTCTGATCGGCTATGCGCTGGATCGATCCATTCATGCCGATCTGATTTCCTTGCACCTCGGCGAGACGCTCGCCCCGTTGACCACCCAAACGCCCGCTGTGGCCGTGACGCGCTGGATCGTGGCTGATCGGGAGGGCATCCTCGAGCGGGTCGATTTGCCCTTGCAGCCGGCCCCTGGCGTGCGTTGTGTCGAGCTATTGAAATTGCCCGGCGACAGGGTCCGGCGCCCGCTGCAGAATGCGGACCGGATCGGCTATGTCATGACCTGCGCAGCCAGTCGAGCTGAAGCTGAACAACTGGCTGATGATTTCCTGGCTCAGACCCGGGTCTGCTTGCAAGCCAACACGGACTGAAAGCGAAAGCCTTAGAAAGACTTGCTGGCGCCCAGGTAAATAGTCCGGCGCATGCCGTATTGCGGCGCGCCGACGCCGATGCCCGAGCCATCGCGGAGCTGATAGATGCGGTCGAACAGGTTGTTCAGGGCGAGCCGGAGGTCTAGCTTGCCCAAGCCGGACCCGAAGTCGACCGGCTTGGCGACTGCCAGGTTCACCGTGGCATAGCTCGGCAGGCGTTCGGTGTTGGCAAAGCCCTTGCGCATACCACTGCCGAACAGCGCATCGGCGCTCAAATTCAACTGGGTCTCGAAGCGGTAGGACAGACCGGCCGAGGCGCTGAGCCGCTGCTCATGGTCGAGGTGGACCCAATGCGAGTTGATGTAGTCGAGCTCATCCTGCGAGAAATTGAACTGTCCGCTCTCCACGCCTTGAGCCATCGCATGGCTCAGGCCGAGGTTCAGGTAGCTTGAAATCTGCTTGTCGCGGTAGCTCGCCGACAGGTCGAGCCCATAGATCCGGCCCTGCTTGAAGTTGAAGGCCGAGTAGATCAGCGCCTTGCCGAATTGGCCTTCATCCTGCAAATGCTTGATCGCGCGGTGATAGCCATCCAGCCCCAGCGTGATTTGCGGCGTGAGTTGATAGGCCAGGCCGGCATCAAGGTAGTCAGAGCGTTCCGATCGGATGGCCATATTGGCGTTCGAAGGCAGGGCATTGGTGGTGCCGAGGAACTTCTGCACCGAAGTGCTGTCGATCTTCTCGGTCGATGGCGGCGTGAAATAGCTGGCATAGCCGGCATGCAGGCGCAGGTTCTTGTTGATGTCGTAAACGATGCCGACGCGAGGGCTCAGTTGGTGTTCATCGACCACCGTCCTGACCTGGTCATAGCGCAGGCCGTAGTTGAGTGTCAATGGCGGGCTGATCCGCCATTCGTCCTGCAAGTAGGCACCCCAGAGCCGGCCCTTGATGCTGGAGCCATCCTGGATCTGTATCGGCCGATTGCTGGTCTGCATGCCATCGGTATCAGCCGCAAAAACGGTGGCGCTGTTGGCTGCGCTGGCTGTTTCCGCTTGGGCGAACAGCCCGCTGCGCAAGGTATGGTGAGCACCCAGCCGGTAGCTGAAGTCGGCCTGCAGGCCGCTGGCCTGATTGCGTCGCAGGATGTCGGCAGCGACGCCGTTGAACTGCAGGTCGCCGACCGGGTCGGGCTGGTAATGCACATCGGTGACCCGCTGGAAAACCGACAGTTGATAGTCCAGTGAAGCACCGATCACGCCCTGGTAGCTCAGCGCAGCGAAGCGGTTGCGCTCGCGCTGGTTCGCGTCGAGCTTGGCCGAATCAAGCGGCGGCGTCGACGCGAGGTTGAACTGGGGCTGCTCGCCCGGCAGGTTGGGAATCTGGAAGCGGTTGTCGCTGCTGCCGAACAGCACGCTGATGCGGCTGTCTGCGTCCAGCAGATAGGACAGATAGCCGAAGCTTTTGGTCTGCCTGGTCTGGTCGTGCAGGGCATTGTTGGACGGTGTCGGATTCTCGATGCCGCTGCCATCGCGCATCGTCGAGCCGGTCAGGTAATAGCTGAATGAGCCCTCGGTGCCACTGGCCTCGACCGAGGTTTCCGCATGACCGCGGCTGCCGCCGGTGAAGCTGATGCTGGCGTCATCGGCGGCCATTTCGCCCTTGCTCTGGATGTCGACCACGGCCGCGTTGTGCAAGCCATATTGCGCCGGCAGCGCGCCGGTCAAGATGCTGAGATGGTCGGCGAAACGGGTTTCCAATGCCTGGCCGAAGCCACCAATCGATTCAGGAATGATCACGCCGTTGATCCGGTACTGCACATTGCCATGGTCGCCGCGGACATGCAACTGGCCATACGAGCCCTGCACCACGCCGGGTGTCTGCAGGATCACCTGGTTCAGCGGCGTACTGTCGCCGAGTGGCAAATTCTTGATGTCCTGGCTATCGAGCCGGTAGACCGAGCTGCCGGTATCGGGTGAAAGGCCATTGCGCGCTTCGTCGAGTTTTTTTCGGCTGCTCGTGACTTCGACTTTTTGCAGAGACTGGACTTCGTCAGCCAGCCCTGCCAATGGCATGCCGACAAGAACAGCCAGCGCCAGCAGGCGCTTGCTTGGGGTAAACATTTTTTCAATTCCTCTGAACCTGACAATGAAATCGGCCTTGATTCCGTCACCGGACCCAAGACAAACCAACTGGCAAAACGATCAGAGGAAAGCAGGCGGACCGCGGCTGCGCTGTGCCGGTGCTGCCGAGGCAACCGAGGCAAGTTGGCCAGTCGCAGGCGCTGCATAAGTGAGGGCCGTGCTGGCCGAAGCAAACAATTCAGGCTTCGCCGCGGCGGCCAGATGGGCGAAGGCGATGCAGGATTCGCAGACCTTGTCGAGCGTCTCTTTCTTCTGGCTGGCCGGAGCCTGACCATTGCCGAAATGGCCGACCTCATGCCACAGCGCGCCCTGCTGCGACAGCAGCATGAACAGGGGCAGGAGCAGCGAGAGCAGGGCCTTACGCATCGTTTCCCGATTGTGCCTCAGTCAGGTTCAGCCGGCCTTCAGCCATTGCGCCATCAAGGCGTCCCACTTGGTTCTTGCCGCCTTCAGATGCCTGACCTTGACATGACCATAGCCGCGGATTTCTTCGGGGATGCGGGCGATCTCGACCGCCAGCTGCAGTCTCTCGGCGCTCAGCCCGCGTGCCAGCAAGGCGTCGATGCTGCTGCGGTACTCGTCAATCAAGGCGCGCTCGGTGCGGCGCTCTGCGCTGTAGCCGAAGGGATCGAAAGCGCTGCCGCGCAGGCCTTTGAGCTTGGACAGCACCAAAAATGCAGGGCGGATCCAGGCGCCAAAACGACTTTTTTGCAGCTCGCCTTTTTCGTTCGTCCTGGCCAGCAGCGGCGGTGCCAGATGGTGGACGATCTTGTAATCACCCTCGAACCTGGCGGCGATGCTGGCGCTGAATTTTTCGTCGACATGCAAGCGTGCGACTTCGTATTCGTCCTTGAAAGCCATCAGCTTGAACAGGTAGCGCGCCACCGCTTCGGTCAGTCTCGTCGAGGCCAAAGGGCTCTCGGCGGCACGGACTTTCTCGACGAATTCCCGGTAGCTCTGGGCATAGGCTGGGTTCTGGTAATCGGTGAGGAATTCGACGCGTTTGGCAATCAGTTCATCGACGCCGGCACGCTTGACGATGTTGATGACCTGGCGGGCCGCATACAGGGCCTGGACCGCAGCCAGATCGTCGGCGCAGCGCCGCCCCCATTCGAAGGCAGCCTTGTTGTTGTCGACCTGCACCGCATTGAGCTCGATCGCGCGCAGCATGGCTGCATGGCTGAGCGGCACGCGGCCCTTTTGCCAGGCAAAGCCAAGCAGCAAGGGGTTGGTGTAGAGCGAATCGCCGAGCAGCTTGACCGCCACTTCTTCGGCGTCGAAAAGCCCGATATTTTCCTTGCCGACTGCCTTGCCGACCGCGCTTTCGCAGGCGCTGGCCGGGAAATGCCAGTTGGCATCGTTGACCAAGGCTGCAGTTGGCGAAGCATGGGTGTTCATCGCCACATAGCTGCGGCCCAGGGCCATCACCGTCAAGGTGGTTTTGTTGGCGGCGACGATGGCATCGCAGGCGATCACCAGATCGGCGTCACTGACCTTGGTGGTGCAGATCGCCTGGGCGCTGTCGGCGATCTGGATATGGCTCCAGGTGCTGCCGCCTTTTTGCGCCAGACCTGCCGAGTCCTGCGTGATCACGGCCTTGCCTTCAAGATGCGCGGCCATGCCGAGCAATTGGCCGATCGTGATTACGCCGGTGCCGCCGACGCCGGCGACGACGATGCCCCAGGCGCGGGTCGAGTCAGGCAGCGAGGGCGTTGGCAGCAGGCCCAGGCCGGCGTCGAACGGGCTCGGGCGCTGCGCCTGTTTCGGCTTCTTCAGCGCCCCGCCCTCGACGGTGACAAAGCTCGGGCAGAAACCTTTCAGGCAGGAATAGTCCTTGTTGCAGCTGTTCTGGTTGATCTGGCGCTTGCGGCCGAATTCGGTCTCGAGCGGCTCGACGCTGAGGCAATTCGATTGCACCGAGCAGTCACCGCAGCCTTCGCAGACGAGCTCGTTGATCACGACGCGTTTGGCCGGGTCGACCAGCTTGCCGCGCTTGCGGCGGCGGCGTTTTTCGGTGGCACAGGTCTGGTCATAGATGATCACCGAGCAGCCCTTGATTTCCCTGAAGCGGCGCTGGACCGCGTCGAGCTGGTCGCGGTGCTCGACGTTGACCCCTTCAAGCAGGGAAATGCCCTGATATTTTTCCGGCTCATCGGTGACGATGACGACGGCGGAAGCACCCTCGGCGCTGACGCTGCGCATGATCTGCAGGACCGAATGGCCTTCGGGCCGCTCGCCGACCCGCTGACCGCCGGTCATCGCGACTGCATCGTTGTAGAGGATCTTGTAGGTGATGTTGACGCCGGCAGCGATTGCCTGGCGAATCGCCAGACTGCCCGAATGGAAGTAGGTGCCGTCGCCGAGATTGGCAAAGATATGTTGTTCGTTCGTGAACGGCGCCTGACCGACCCAGGTCGCGCCTTCGCCGCCCATCTGCGTGAAGGTCGAGGTGTTGCGGCCGGGCATCCAGTTGACCATGTAGTGGCAGCCGATGCCGGCCACCGCACGCGAGCCTTCAGGCACATGGGTGCTGGTGTTGTGCGGGCAACCGCTGCAGAACCAGGGAATCCGGTCAGCGCCGGCCGCCGCCTGGATTTCGAGCTTGAGGGACTGCTCCTTGGCATCGAGCCGCGCCATGCCGGCGTCCAGCCTGGCCACGATGTCAGCGTCAACGCCGAGCTTCTTCAGCCGCTTGGCGATCGCGCGGGCGATCAGCTCCGGGGTCAGATCGGCCTGCGGGCGCAGCAGCCAGTTCTGGCTCGGGTTCGGCCGGCTCCATTCGCCGCCGCTTTCATCGCCCTCGGCTTCGTCAAATTTGCCCAGCACATTCGGCCGCACATCGGTGCGCCAGTTGTAAAGCTCTTCCTTGACCTGGTATTCGATGATCTGGCGCTTTTCCTCGATCACCAGGATTTCCTGCAGCCCGCGTGCGAAGTCGCGGGTGATCGTGGCTTCCAGCGGCCAGACGACATTGACCTTGTGCAGGCGCAGGCCGATGCGCCGGCAACTGTCCTCGTCCAGACCGAGCTGCTGCATGGCCTGCCTCGTGTCGTTGTAGGCCTTGCCGCTGGCGATGATGCCGAAGCGGTCATGCGGGGCAGAAATGACGTTGTAGTTGAGCTTGTTGGCGCGCACATAGGCCAGCGCCGCATACCACTTGTATTCCATCAAGCGGGCTTCTTGCTCGAGTGCCGAGTCGGGCCAGCGCAGATGCAGCCCGCCAGTGGGCATCTGGAAGTCTTCCGGCATGATGATCCTGACCCGATCGGGGTCGACGTCGACGCTGCCGCTCGACTCGACGACATCCTGGATCGTCTTCATGCCTGACCAGACGCCCGAGAAACGCGACAGCGCGATCGCGTGCAAGCCCAGGTCCAGAATTTCTTGCACGCTGCTCGGGAAGAACACCGGAAAGCCAGCCGCTTTGAAGACGTGGTCGCTCTGATGCGCGGCCGTGCTGCTCTTGGCCACATGGTCGTCACCGGCGATCGCGATCACGCCGCCATGCTTTGAGGTGCCGGCCATATTGGCGTGTTTGAAGACATCGACGCTGCGGTCGACGCCGGGCCCTTTGCCGTACCAGATGCCGAAGACGCCGTCGAATTTGCTTTTCTCCGGGAACAGCGACAGCTGCTGTGTGCCCCAAACCGCAGTGGCCGCCAGCTCTTCATTGACGCCGGGCTGGAAGACGATGTGCTGCGCCGCCAGATGCTTCTTGGCCGCCAGCAGCGACTGGTCATAAGCGCCCAGCGGTGAGCCGCGGTAGCCGCTGATGAAGCCGGCGGTATTCAGTCCGGCCAGCGCGTCACGCTTGCGCTGCAGCATCGGCAGTCGCACCAGGGCTTGCACACCGCTCATGAAGGCGCGGCCGCTGTCCAGCGAGTATTTGTCGTCCAACGTGACCTTCTCCAGCGCGCGCAGGATATGTTCAGGCAAGGGTGCATTCATCGGAATTCCCGAGAAACCCCGCCAGTCATGGCGGGGAGGTAGAGGGGCAGCCCGTGAGGGCTGCTTACGGTGCAGAGCAAGCGCGCTGCGCCTCGACGTAGGCCTTGATGGTTTCCAGTGGCGCACCGCCTGCGCTGACGACGAAGTACGAAGGCGACCACAGCACGCCTTTCCAGTATTTCGACGCAATGTCGGGGCGATCTCGGCGCACAAGACCACTTGATGTGCCTTTCAAGGCGTT
>CAIJIT010000030.1 GCA_903820745.1 uncultured Burkholderiales bacterium | reverse complement strand
CAGCGCAGGCGGTGCGCCACGGGAAACCATCAAGGCTTACGTCGAGGCGCAGCGCGCCTCCTCTGCACCGTAAGCAGCCCTCACGGGCTGCCCCTCTACCTCCCCGCCATGAATGGCGGGGTTTCTCGGGAATTCCGATGACCATGCCCCCCTTCGCACCCAGCCAACGGGTGCCTTTACCCGACGCAATGGCAGGCCTCTGCTTCATCTTGCTGCTGCTGCTGGGGCTATTCAGCAATGGCCAGGCCTGGTTCGCGGCCGGCTTCAGCCTGCCTTTGGCGGGATGGCAGGATTTCATGGCTGGCAAACCGATGGAGCAGACCGCCTTGGCGATGGCCAAAGCCGGGCTACCGGCCGGCGCGGCGAAGATCGAACGGGGCTTGAGTTGGCAGCTCGCCGGCGACCTGGGGCCCAGGGTGCGTGAAGGCGAGCGCGACTGGCTCTTCCTCGTCGATGAACTGACCCCGCATCCCGATGGCGAAAGGGATGCCGCGGCGCGGGCGCAAGAAGTCATCTGGCTGAATCAGCGGTTGGCCCGTCAGGGCATCGCCTTGCTGGTCGCGGTCATCCCGGACAAGAGCCGGGTCGTAGCCGAACATCTCGGCCGCTTGCAGCGGTCGGCCAAGTTCGAATATCGGGTCAAGGAATGGGCCGACCGGCTGGCGCAAGCCGGGATCGAGGTGATCGACCTGAACGACACCTTGGCTGGCTTGCAGGCCAGACGAGAAATCCCGTTCTTACGCACCGACAGCCATTGGACTGAAGCCGGCGCTGAGGCTGCCGCTGCCAGAATTGCCAGCCAAATCCAGCGACTCAACAGCGCTGGTCAAACCAGCCCGGGCTGGCGGCTGACCGGCCAGGAACGGCGGCCGCGGCCCGGCGATCTGGTCAGGCTGGCCGGGATCGACTGGCTGCCCACCGCCTTGCAACCGAGGCCTGAATGGGTGCAGCAAAGCCGCTTCGAGCCGGTTGCATCAGTGACGCCGACCCTGCGGCGCATCCATGCCGCCAATGCCGACAACGACGACTTGTTCGGCGACGCCGAACTGCCGGCGATCGCGGTGATCGGCAGCAGTTTTTCCCGCAACAGCAATTTCGTGCCCTTCCTGGCCCAGCATCTGCAGGCCAGGGTCGCCAATTTCGCCGTCGATGGCGGCGACTTTGCCGGCGCGGCCCGCGCCTACCTTGGCAGCGCGGCCTTCAAGCAGACACCGCCCCGGCTGCTGCTGTGGGAGATTCCGGAGCGGGTGTTGATGGCCGACCGCCGCCTCGACCGGTTGGACCGGACGGACTGATTCAGACGCTACCGACTATCACTCCGGCTGGATGCCGGCCGACTTCATCGCGACTTTCCAACGCTCGACCTCGCTCTTGACAAAGCGGCGCAGGGCTTCAGGGCCGGATTGTTCGGGGCTGGCAAACAGCGCGCTCATCTCCTGATATTGCTTGATCAGCCCAGGATCCTGCAGCGCTTGATGCAAGGCTACGACCAAGCGGTCGATCACAGGCTTGGGCGTGCCCTTGGGTGCATAAAGCCCATGCCAGACCGCCAGTTCGAAGCCCGGCAGGCCAGACTCGGAAAATGTCGGCACCATCGGCAGCGACTTCAGCCGGGTCGCCGTGGCCACCGCGATCGGCTTCAAATTGCCCGACTTGATATGGCCGAGCGTGCTGGCCGGCTGGTCGCAGATCAGATCGACCTGCCCGCCGAGCAGATCATTCAGCGCGGGTCCGGTGCCTTTGTAGGGAATGCTGGTCCATTTGGAGCCGGTGACCGAGCCCAGCAAGGCTTCGCACAAATGCGAGGTCGCACCGATGCCGGCATTGGCAAAATTCAGCTTGCCCGGATTGGCTTTGACAAAGGCCAGCACACCTTGCAGATTGTCGGCAGGAAAGGTCTTGCGCGCGACCAGGATCATCGGCACTTCGGCCACCCGGCCGATCGGCTCGAAGTCCGTCGCCGGGTCAAAGGTCAGCTTGGCATAGAGCGCCGGCGCACTCGCCAGCGCCATATTGTGAAACAGCAGCGTGTAGCCATCAGCCGGTGCACGCGCGACCCGGCCGGAGCCGATCGTGCCACCGGCGCCGCCGGTGTTGTCGACGACGACCGATTGCTGCAAGTTCTTGCTCATGGCCTGCGCCAGCAAGCGGCCCAGCACATCGGTCGAACCGGCGGGTGGGAACGGGATCACGATCGTGATCGGCTTGGCCGGGTAGTCAGTCTGGGCTTGCGCTGGGCCTGACAAGCCGGCCGACAAGGCGAGCAAGGCGGCGAGCCAACTGCGACGCTGACTGGGATTGAATCGGTTCTGCATTGATATTGATCCTGGGGCGGGGTTCATAGCGGGTCGGTCAATGAAACAATCTCCAGCCCGGGATTGCCGACGCTCTTGTAGAGATCATTGGTCAGGGGGTCATGGCCGGCGATGATGTGCTGCGGCGAGTCGGCCAGCTTCTCGATCAGCTCGAAGCCGCGCAGCATGTCGGCGGCATCGACGACGATCGGAAATGGCGCGCGCCGGCGCTGGTTTTCAAGGTAATGCGAAGCGTCCGAGGCCAGCACGATCCAGCCTCGCTGGGTATGCACGCGGACGATCTGCAGGCCACGGGTATGGCCGCCGACCCAGTGCACGCTGATGCCCGAGCGCAGTTCATAGTCGCCTTCATGAAAATCGACCCGGCCTTCGAAATTGGCCATCACCAGCTCACAAATGTCTCTGGCGTCATAGGCGTGGCTGCAAAAGCGATGCCGCATGTCACGCCCGGTGGCATAGGACATTTCGCGTTCCTGCAAATGGAAACGCGTGCCCTTGAGCCTGGCCGTATTGCCGGCATGGTCGTAATGGGCATGGGTGATGATGGTGTCGTGGATGTCCTCGAGCTTGATGCCCGAAGCCTGCAACGAATCGATCGGGCAGCGTAAAAACTTGCGCTTGCGTTGCTCTGCGGCTGCCTGGTTGAAACCGGTGTCAACCAGGATCGTCTCATCGCCCGATTTGAGGAACCAGACGAAATAGTCCATGTCGCTGTCTTCATCGTGGATGTCGGCCATGATGAAGTTTTCATGGCTGCGCCGGCGCACGGTGGCATAGCGCATCGCAAAAGCTTCCCAGATTCGCAAACTCATTCGATCTCCTCCCGGATTCAAGCGCAGCGCTGCCGCAAAGCCTGCAACGGGGCCTTCAGGAAAGGCAGCAGTCCTTGCGGATTCTCGATCATCGGAAAATGCCCGAAACCAGGCAAGGTAGAAAAGCTGGCACCAACGACTTCATCGGCGATGCGCTGGCTGTCGGCCGGCGTGGCCGAATAGTCATAGTCGCCGGTCAGCAGGTAGAGCGGGGTGCGCTGGTTGTCGATCGCGGCCGTATGTTCATGCGCGTCGAAATCATCGCTGTAAAAAGCCAGGTCGCCGTCATAGATGCCGGGCGCGCCCTGCGAATAGATCCAGGTCGCCTGGTCCCGGCCGGCCTTGGGGCTGCTCGGCGAGAGCAACGCGCCGACCCAGGCAGCGGCCAGCCTCGCGCCATGGACTTGCGGGTGATTCAGGTATTTCGAGCGCCGGCCCGGCGAGCAATAAGGCGCTTCGAGCAACAAGGCGCCAACAAAGCGATCGGGATAGCGAGCCAGCAAGGCCAGGCCGATCGCCGAGCCCATCGAACAACCGAGCAATGCGACCTTGGCCAAGCCGGCAGCATCCATATAGCCGATCACCCAGTCCCTATAGGCTGATGCCGTCAAACGCCATTGCCAGTTCGGCGTTTGCGCCGGTAGCGGCGAGCGGCCATGGGCCGGCAGATCAAAAGCGTGGATATTCCAGTCCTGGCGCAGTTCCGCCTGCGCCATCAAGCCATGCCATTGCCGCGCGTCGGCGCCGGCCGTGTGCAGGGCCAGCAGCGGCGGATTCGTCGCCAGGCCGGCTTGTTCGGCATAGACCCAGTCGGTGCCATTCAATTGCAGGTAGCGGCCCTGGATGAAGGCCAGACCGCTGTGGTCAGCGGCTGCCGGTGCCGGCAGATCATTGAATGCATGGCGCAAACTGTCGAGCAGGCGCTCGATGAAGGGCAAGGCCTGCACGATGGCGAGTTCGGGGCCTTCGACAACAAAGCCCGGCGCTTGCCGGCGCAAGGCTCCCAGCGACTGCCGGCCCGGGCTCGGCAGCGCCGACAGCGCTTCGAACCAGACTGGCTCGGTCGCCCGGAGTTCGATCGCAGGGCCGGCGGGAAGGCCCACGCAAAGGCCCGGCCAGAGCGACAGACGCCAGGATTGGCCCGCGCCCGCCATGGCCACCATGTCGACGCTGGCTTCGCATTGAACGGCATCTGCTGCCACTTCAGGCCGCGCCAGCGCGACAGTCAAGGCGCTGTGCAAGCGCGCCTGATCCAGTTTCACTGCTGTTCCCGCAAGAATTTGAACATCGCCGTGTGATCAGCACCGCGTTCGAGCCCGACTTCAGCCTGGCTCCAGGTCTGCAGGCATTGCGCCGCGAATCCGCCAGCCGTGCCCATGCGCTCAATGAAACCTTGGGCGGTTTGCAGATCCTTGCGCATCAGCGCCAGTGCGAAGCCTGAATTGAAGGCCTCGTTGAGCATGAAGTTCTCGACCTTGTGTTCGGTCGTGTTGTTCTTGCCGGTGGATGCATTGAAAACCTGGTTGACCAGATGCGGATCAATGCCGAACTTTTCGGCGGCGACCAGGGCCTCGCAGGCCGCCAGCAGGCCCGAGGCCGACACATAGTTGTTCAAAGCCTTGACCGCATGACCCGCGCCTGCCGCGCCGACATGGACCAGGGTTTTGCCCATCGCCTGAAAGATGGGCATCGCTTGCTCGACCGCCACAGCTTCGCCGCCGATCATGATCGACAGACTGCCATCGCGCGCCCGCTTGACACCGCCCGAAACCGGCGCATCGACGAAGGGGACACCTTGTTCGGCCAGGCGGGCGGCGTTGTCGCGGCTATGCACCGGGTCGGACGAGCCCATATCAATCAGCAACTGTCCGGGCTGCAAATGCGCGCCCAGCCCGCCCTCGCCCCAGAGCAACTGGTCGACGATGCGGCTGTCGGGCAGCATCAGGATCAGGACCGGGCAATCCTGAGCGACCTGGCCCGCCGATGCCGCCGCGCTGAAGCCCGTGTCGTCTGCGAACTGGGCCATTGCAGCAGCGTCGAGGTCGAAGCCCTGCACAGGAAATCCGGCCCGCAGCAGATTGCGAACCATCGGGACGCCCATCATCCCCAGGCCAATGAAACCGACTTTGGCTGCAGACATCCTCAGATCCCCATGTCCTTGAACACTTCCTTGGCGCCGCGGAAGCTGTCGATCGCCGCAGGCACGCCGCAGTAGATCGCCGTCTGCAAAAAGATCTCGCTGATCTCGGCTTTGCTGAGTCCGTTGTTGATGGCGCCGCGCACATGCAGCTTCAACTCATGCGGGCGGTTCAAGGCAGTCAGCATCGACAGATTGATGATGCTGCGGGTACGCCGATCCAGGCCTGGACGGTTCCAGATCTCGTTCCAGCAATATTCGGTCACCAACTCCTGCATCGGCTGATTGAAGTCGTCTGCATTCTTGATCGAAGCATCGACATAGTCGGCGCCGAGCACTTCACGGCGGGTCTTCAGGCCTTTGTCAAATGCGTCTTGGTTCATCTTGATTCTCCGTTGGGGTGGGTGGTGGGTCGAGCTTGAATACGCCCAGCGCAGCGCGCTCGGCATTGAGCACATGCTTGTGCGAAATTTCCTGCGCGCCCTTGGCGTCGCGTTTCTGGATGCAGGTCAGCAGCGCGTCGATCTCTTCCAGACTGCGTGGCAGGCGATCGGGCAGCATCAATGAGGTCGCGCGCAGCAGGCTGACCCGCGCCAACAGGCCGCCAAGAATTTCGCTCACCAGCGCATTGCCCGAGCCTTCGAGCAAGATGCGGTAGAACTCGGCCTTGGCCTCGAGCACAGCGCTTTGGGCATTTTTTTGCCCCGCCTCACGCAGACGACGCACCGTCTTGCCCAGGCTTTTCACCTGTTCATCGCTGGCCAGCCGGGTGAATTCATGGGCTGCGAAGCTTTCGAGCAGGCCACGCAGCGCGTACAGGTCACGGGCTTCTTTCAGACTGATCGCCGCCACTTCGGGGCCGCGATGCGGCACGATCGCGATCAGCTTTTCGGCCTCGAGCGTGCGCAAGGCCTCGCGCAAAGAGGGTCGGCTGACGCCAAGCATTTCGCACAACTCGCGTTCGACCAGCTTTTCACCGGCCTTCAACTGGCCGCTGACGATCGCCTGACGCAGATTATTTTCAACCTGGGCGCGCAGCGTTTCGGGTTTGAGCAACTTCAGACGGGTGACCATTGGGTGATCATACTACTGTCAGACAATCTTGCAATATGGTTGACAGTTTTGGTTTCTGTCTACAAAATCGGGGCAGCGCAGTTGAACTTGCGCATCAACTTCAACGGAGATGACATGGCACGCAAAGAATCCCGAGTAATCGACGCCGCCCGCCGCCAGGCCCTGATGGGTCTGGGCGCATTGGGTGTTTCAAGTGCTGTTCCAGGCTTCGCCTGGGCGCAGGGCAAGACAGTCAATGTCGGCGTGATCCTGCCGCTGTCGGGTGCCAATGCGCAGTTCGGCATCAACTCGCGCCAGGGCATCGAGTTGGTCGCTGACGAAATCAATGCCGCCGGCGGTCTCAAAGGCTTGGGCGGCGCCAAGATCAATCTGGTGATTGCTGATTCGACTTCGGCACCCGCCACCGCTGCCACCGTGGCCCAGCGCATGATCGCCGAAAACGATTGCTGCGCGATCCTTGGTGCCTTCGCCTCGGCGCTGACGCTGGCGATTTCCGAAGTCACCGAGCGCCGCAATGTGCCCTTGATCACGATGTCGTATTCCGATTTGCTGACAGGGCGCGGCTTCAAGAACGTCTTCCAGGTCACGGCCAAAGGCAGCGTGATCGGCAAAGCCCAGTTCACCTTTGCCGCTGACCTGCTTGGCGGCACGGCCAAAGTCAACAAGGTCGCGATCCTCTACGAAGACACCGCTTTCGGCACTTCGACCGCATCGGGTCTGCGCGCCGCGGCCAAGGCCGCCAATGTCGAGATCGTTCTCGATGAGGCCTATCCGCTGGGCATCACCGATGTGACGCCATTGATCAACAAGCTTCGCGCTGCCAAGCCCCAGGTGATCTTCCCGGTTTCCTATCTGAACGACAGTCTGCTGATCGTGCGGGCGTTGCGCCAGCAAAAGATCTCGGCCCTGATCGTCGGTGGATCGGCCGGTTATGTGATCCCGGACTTTGCCAAGGCGCTGGGCGACTACGCCGACGGCGTGCTGTCGATCTGCTCGGCCAATTACGATCTCGACACCGCTGCGACCGAGCGCTATCGCAAGCGCTTCAAGGCCTTCATGGTGCATGAAGCGCTCGAGCATGCGGTCTCGCTGGACGTGCTGGCGCAGGCGATCAATGCGGCCAAGTCGGCCAAGCCCGAGGACATCACCAAGATGCTGCACAGCATGACTTTCACCGAAGGCTGGGCCAAGGCGATGACCAATGGCATCGTCAAGTTCGACGAAACCGGTCTGAATACCTATTCCGAGCCGGTGATGGTGCAATGGCAAAAGGGTGAACTGGCAACGGTCTGGCCTGAGAAATACGCCAAGACCAAGTTTGTCGCGCGGCAACCTGGCTGAGCATGGCGCTGCTGCAAGCGATCATCGACGGCCTGATGCTGGGCGGTGTTTATGCGGTGATTTCGATCGGATTGACGCTGGTTTTCGGCGTCATCGGTATCGTCAACTTCGCCCAGTCGCAGTTCCTGATGGTCGGCATGTATGTGGCTTACTTTGCCTGGGCCTATCTGGGCCTGGACCCCTTGCTGGGGTCGCTGCTTTCCTTCACCCTGGTGTTTGCGCTCGGCTATGCGGTCCAGCACAGCCTGATCCGCAAGGTTCTGAAAGCGCCCGAAGTGGCGCAAATTTTCCTCACCGTCGGTATCCTGATCGTGCTGGAAAACCTCGCCCTGGTGGCGTTTGGCTCCGAATTCAAATCGGTGCAGACGCCTTACCAGAACGAGGCGATCGAGGTCTTCGATCTGCTGATCAGCCTGCCCTATGCGATCGCTTTTGGCGCTTCAGTCCTGGCGGGTCTGGCGGTCTGGTGGCTGCTGGCCAAGACCTGGTGGGGGCGCTCTGTGCGCGCCACCGCCCAGGATCCTATGGCCGCCCGGTTGATGGGCATCGACCCTGACAAGATCTACCGCCTGGCCTTCGGCCTGGGCGTCGGTCTGACCGCATTTGGCGGCGCCATTATCCTGCCCTACCTGACGGTGTCGCCCAGCATCGGCGAGCAGTTCGGTGTCCTGATGTTCACCGTCGTCGTACTCGGCGGACTCGGCAATGTGCTTGGCGCCGTCGTCGGCGGGTTGGCGGTCGGAGTGATCCAGTCGCTGTCAGGCCTGCTGCTGCCGCTGCAGTTGCAGAACATGGTGCTTTTTTCGGTTTTCATCCTGACCCTGGCCTTGCGCCCCGAAGGTCTGCTGCGCAAGAGCTCATGAATAGAAAATCCCTGATCTGGCTGCTGCTGCTTTGCGCAGTCTGCATCGCTCCCTGGCTGATTGCCGCCAATGGCTATTTGATCCGGGTGCTGACGCTGCTGCTGCTGTTCGCGGCGATGGCGCAGGCCTGGAATATCGTCGGCGGCCTGGCGAATCAGATCTCGCTCGGGCATGCGGCTTTCTTCGGCCTCGGCGCCTACACCTCGACGATCTTGCTGATCCGTTTCGGACTTTCCCCTTGGCTGGGACTTGCCGCCAGCGGCGTCGTGGCAGGCCTGGCAGGCGCTTTGCTGAGCCTGCCGACGATGCGCTTGAAAGGCCATTACTTCGCCCTGGCCACGCTGGCTTTTGGCGAAGTGCTGCGCGCCGTCGGCAACACCTGGAGTTCGCTGACCGGCGGCCCCTCAGGCATCTCGGTGCCGATGGCCAGCAGTGGTCTGGCGCAGATGCAATTCGACTCGACCAGGCCTTATGTCTACATCATGCTCGCCGCGCTGCTGGTGACCACGGCTGTCTACTGGAAGATCAGCAGTTCGCGCCTGGGCTATGCCTTGCGGGCAGTCAAGGCCAATGTCGACTCGGCCGAAGTGATCGGTATCGACACCGCCCGCACCAAGATGCTGGCGGCGACGATTTCGGCCGGTTTGATGGGCGCTTGCGGGGTGCTCTACGCTCAGTTCAACTTCTTCTTCGACCCTGAATCGATCTTCTCGCTGGTCGGCATTTCGGTGCGGGTGGCGCTGATCTGCATCATCGGCGGCATCGGCACGATCTCCGGACCGATCATCGGTGCCTGCTTTTTGCTGCCCCTGGAGGAGTTGTTCAACGCAACGCTGTCCAGCCATGGTGCCGGCATCTCGCAACTGGCTTATGGGCTGATCCTGATCGCGATCATCCTGATCGAGCCACGCGGCCTGCAAGCCCTTTATGCCCGCATTGCCTTGCGCTTGAAGTCCTGATGACAGATCAAAACAACATCCTGCACGTCAGCGGGCTGACCAAGCGCTTTGGCGGCCTGACTGCGGTCAACGGCGTCGACTTCACGGTCAGGCGCGGTGAGTTACTGGGCCTGATCGGCCCCAACGGTGCGGGCAAGACGACCTTGTTCAACCTCCTGATGGGACTGACGGTGCCGAGCCAGGGCGAAATCCTCGTCGAAGGTCAGCCGATCAAGGGCTTGAAGCCGCATCAGGTCTGCCAACGCGGCATGGTCAAGACTTTCCAGAACGTGGCCTTGTTCCCGGATCTGACCGTACTGGACAACGTGCTGACCGGCGGCCTGCTGCGCTTGTCGCTGGCACAAGCCAATGCGCTGGCGATGGTCAACTTGGAAAAAGTCGGCATGTCCCATATTGCCCACAAACGCGCGGCTGACCTGACCTTCCCCGAGAAGGCGCTGGTCGAGATGGCGCGAGCTCTGTGTACGCAGCCCAAAGTCGTGCTGCTCGACGAAGTGATGGCCGCGCTGAACGAATCCGAGATGGACCATGTGCTGGCGCTGATCAGGAAGCTCAGGCAGGACGACGGCATCACGTTCCTGGTGATCGAACACCATATGCGGGCGATCATGAACTTGTGCGACCGCATCCTGGTGCTCTGCTTCGGCCAGAAAATTGCCGAAGGCAATCCGCGCGAAATCAGCCAGAACCCGGAAGTGATCTCTGCCTATCTGGGACAGGATCTGGCCGAGGAGCATGGCGCATGACCGCGATGCTTGAAATCCGTAATTTGCATGCTGCTTATGACGCCTCTGCGGTCTTGCACGGCATCGACCTGAGCCTGGAAGAAGGCAGTTTCATCGCTGTCATCGGCGCCAACACGGCCGGCAAGAGCACCTTGCTGCGTGCCATCTCGGGTCTGGTTCCGCAGGTCAGCGGCAGCCTGCTGTACCGCGGCGAGGACCTGCTCAAATTGGCCGCTCACCAGATTCCCGGCCGCGGCATCGCCCATGTGCCCGAAGGCCGGCATGTGTTCGGTGCCATGTCGGTAGAAGAAAACCTCTGGCTCGGCGGCTTCTCGAGACGCGAAGACAAGGCCGGGTTGCAGACCAGTCTGGCGCAGATCTATGCGATGTTCCCGCGCCTGGCCGAGCGCCGCCGGCAACTCGCCGGCACCTTGTCCGGTGGCGAACAACAGATGGTGGCGATTGGCCGGGCCTTGATGGGCGCGCCGCGTTTGCTGTTGCTCGACGAACCGAGCCATGGTCTGGCGCCGAAAATCGTGCAGGAGTTGCACGACGCGCTACTGCAGATTCACCGCTCGGGAGTCACCATTCTGCTGGTCGAACAGAACACCAAGTTGGCGCTGTCGGTCGCCAGCGAAGCCTTTGTGCTGCAGTCAGGCAAAGTGGTGCTGCATGGATCCTCGGCCGACCTGCTCGGCGACGCCAGAATTCGTGAGGCCTATCTAGGCATCTAGGAACGGGTCGACCGGCAGATTACCAAGTCTTGAGCAATATCAAGCGCAGATTGGCCTCGTCATTCAATGATCGGGCCGCCAGGCGACATCGGCCGTCCATCGACGTCCACGCCGGCCTCCTGAAATGCCCAAGTCGTCTGCGCGCCTCATCCTTGCCCTCGCCACCTTGGTCGCCCTGGCCATTGGGGCTTACTGGATCGACCGGGCCCATCTGCTGGCCCGCTGGATCGATCGACCGGAGGCCAACAGCATCCTGCTTTCGGGCAATATCGAGGCCCATGCCTCTGTCCTGAGCTTCAAGGGTCTGCAGGCGCGGGTGATCGAACTGCCGTTCAACGAAGGTCAGACAGTCCGACAGGGCGAGACCTTGGCTGTAGTTGACAGTCGCGAATTGAAGCAGCAAATCGAGATCGCTGATGCCGCAGTCATCGTCCAGCAGCGCCAACTCGACGCGGCCTTGCAGAACCTTGCAGTTGCCCTCACGACCATCGAGGCCGATCAGGCCGCAGTCGCCCAGCGCTTGCTCGATCTGCAGCGCGCCCAGGACCTGCAAAAACAGGGCTTTGTCTCGAATGCTGCTCTCGACAGCGCCAGAACTGCGCTGATCGAGCAGCGCGCACTGCTGGCACGGGATCAGGCGCTGGAACAATTGGCGGCTCGCAACATCAAGGTCGCTCAAGCGAGCCTGAACAGCGTCCGGCAGACTGCAGCGCTGAGCCGAATCAGTGACAGCAACTCGACCTTGAATGCGCCCTTTGACGGCGTGATCCTGAACCGGCAGGCCGAAGTCGGCGAAGTCGTCGCACCCGGCACGCCGATCGTGACGATCGCCGACCTTGATCATGTCTGGCTTCGGGCCTACCTGAACGAGACCGATCTGAGCCGGGTCAAATTGGGACAGCAGGTCAGCATCAGCACCGATGCCGAGCAGGAAAAGAAAATTTCGGGCCGCTTGTCATTCATTTCCTCGCAGGCCGAGTTCACCCCCAAAAGCGTCGAGACCCATGCCGAACGGGTGACGCTCGTCTACCGGGTCAAGATCGACATCGCCAACCCCGACCATCTGTTTCTGCCCGGTATGCCGGCCGATGCCAGGCTCATCCCCATGTCGAAGTGAGATGGACGATCCTGCTGGATTGGCCGTCAGCGTTCGAGGCGTTGCCAAGCGGTTTGGCAACTTGTTGGCCGTCGATCAGCTGAGCTTCGAAGTCAAGCGTGGCGAGATCTTCGGCCTGGTCGGCCCGGACGGCGCGGGCAAGACGACTTCGATGCGGATGCTGGCCAGCGTGATGAAGCCCGATACCGGCAGCATCTGCATCGATGGCGTGGACGTGGTCAAGCAGCCCGATCTGGCCAAGCGCCATGTCAGCTATATGCCGCAGCGCTTCGGCCTCTACGAAGACTTGACCGTCGACGAGAACATCCGCTTCTTTGCCGACCTGTTCGAGATTCCGGATATCGAATGGCGCGAACGCTCAAAACTCTTGCTGGCAGCCTCCGGCATGGCACCGTTTGGTGGTCGCTTGGCAGGCCAGTTGTCGGGCGGCATGAAGCAAAAGCTCGGACTCAGCTGTGCGCTGGTCCATGCACCGCGCGTGCTCCTGCTCGACGAACCAACGACCGGCGTCGACCCGGTTTCGAGGCGCGAGTTCTGGCAGATCCTCTACTCGCTGCGCGCTCAGGGCGTGGCAATGGTGATCTCGACCGCCTATCTCGACGAAGCCGAGCGCTGCGACCGATTGGCTTTGCTCAATGGTGGCCGCGTCATGTACTGTGACACGCCACAGCGACTAAAGGCCGGCATGCCGGGCACGATCCTGCGAGTGACCGCCAATGATCCGCGCCGCCTGCTCGATCCGCTGAACAGCCTCGAAGGCGTCAGCGGCGTGATGCTGGTCGGCGACGGTCTGCATCTGCATGTCGACGATCAAGCCCACTGTCTGCCCCGGATCCTGAACGCGCTCGCAGTTGCCGGTCTGGCCGAGGATGCAGTCCGGCCGGTTGAACCTACGATTGAGGACTTGTTCGTCGCGCTACTCGAACGCAAGCAGGTGCTCCCATGAGCGCAGCGCCTGCGATCGTGGTCGAGCATCTGTGCAAGCGTTTTGGGCAATTCAGCGCGCTCGACGATGTCAGCTTTACCGTCGGTCGAGGCGAAATCATGGGATTTCTGGGGCCCAACGGAGCCGGCAAGTCGACGCTGATCCGGGTGCTTTGCGGGCTTCTGAGCCCGAGCAGCGGGCGTGCAGAAGTCGACGGCATCAACATCACCAAAGACCCTGATGGCGTGCGCCGGCGCATTGGCTATATGTCGCAGAAGTTTTCGCTCTACAGCGACCTCAGCGTGGTCGAGAACTTGCGTTTCTTCGGCGGTATCTACGGCGTAGCCAAGTCCATGATCGATCAGCGCATTGCTTACGCCGTAGAAATGGCCGGATTGCAAGGGCGCGAGGGCGACCTGGTGGCCGACCTCGCCGGCGGCTGGAAACAGCGCCTCGCCTTGGGCTGCGCGATCCTGCATCAACCGGCGATCCTGTTCCTCGACGAGCCGACTTCTGGCGTTGATCCAGGCTCGCGCCGGCGTTTCTGGAACCTGATCCATCAACTCAGCGCCGAGGGTGTCAGCGTGCTGGTATCGACCCATTACATGGACGAGGCTGAATATTGCATGCGCATCGCGCTGATCGCAGCCGGTCGCCTGATCGCTTTGGGGCCGACGAGTGAACTGAAGCAACGCAATATCGGCGGCGCCATGCTGCAGCTTGATTGCGCCGACATTGGCAATGCGCTCGACATCGTGGCCGCGGTCCAGGGTGTGCGCGATGTCGCTGTCTTCGGCAACAGCCTGCATCTGATCGTCGACGACGCTGCACACGCCACCACAGCGGTAAGCGCCAGCCTGGTGCAGCAAGGCATCAATGACGCCAACCTGCACGGCATCAACCCGTCGATGGAAGACATGTTTGTGCATCTG
Organism: uncultured Burkholderiales bacterium; assembly: GCA_903820745.1. Classification (GTDB taxonomy): domain Bacteria; phylum Pseudomonadota; class Gammaproteobacteria; order Burkholderiales; family Burkholderiaceae_C; genus Paucibacter_A. The sequence goes on along the minus strand of CAIJIT010000030.1, from coordinate 44,340 downwards.
GTTCGCACCAACCGGACCGAAGCCCGATGAAGCTGCGCCGCATCATTGCAATCGCCCGCAAGGAAACCTTGCAAGTCATCCGCGACCCGCGCAGCCTGATGATCGCGTTGTTGCTGCCCTTGATGCAGATGTTCATGCTCGGTTATGGGATCAAGCTCGACGTCATGAACATCCCGCTTTGCGTCGTCGATCAGGAAGGCAGCCCGCAGTCGCGCAACCTTTTGCAGCGCTTCAGCGCTTCGCGCTATTTCGAGCTGCGCCAGACGCTAGACTCGCCAACCCGGGCTACCGAGCAAGTCGATGCTGGCGCCTGCCGGCTGGCGCTGATTATCCCGGCAGGCTTTTCACGCCAACTGGTCGATCAGGGCAATGCCACCGTGCAGGTTCTGCTCGACGGCACGGACTCGAACACCGCGACGATTGCGGCGGGCTATGTCAGCGCGGTGGTGGCCGGCTATTCGAGTCAGATGCAGTTGCAGGCAATCCAGCGCCGCGGCGGACAGGTTCAGACGCTGACGCCGGTTGAAATCCGCGCCAGGGTCTGGTTCAACGAGGACCTGGAGAGCAGCTATTTCATCATCCCCGGCGTCGTCGCCTTGGTGATGGCCATCGTCGGCGCGCAGCTGACCTCGCTGACGATTGCACGCGAATGGGAACGCGGCACGATGGAGTTGCTGATCTCGACACCAGTGACGCCGATGGAGTTGATGCTGGGCAAGTTGGCACCCTATTTCCTGCTCGGTCTGCTCGATGCGGCGATCTGTCTGGTGATTGCGGTCGGCTGGTTTGATGTACCGTTCCGCGGCACCTTGCTGGCGCTGTTCCTCACCACCAGTTTGTTCCTGATCGTCGTGCTGTGCATCGGCTATTACGTCTCGGTGGCGATTCGCAGTCAGGTCGGTGCGAGCCAGATTGCCTTGATTCTGACCATGCTGCCAACGACGCTGCTGTCGGGGTTTTCTTTCCCGATCGAGCAGATGCCCTACTTGGTTCGACAGATCACTTACCTGGTCAGCGCCCGCTATTACGTGACGATCCTGAAAGGCATTTTCCTCAAAGGCTCAAGCATGCTGGAGCTGGGCTTGCCGATCGCCTGCCTCGCAGTCTATGCCTTGCTGCTGGTGGTGCTGGCGGCGCGGGCATTCCGAAAGACCCTGGACTGATCATGTGGCAGAGAATTTCGCAATTGCTGATCAAGGAATTCCTGCAACTCAAGCGCGACAAGTCCGCGCGCCTGAGACTCTTGATTCCGCCGATCATCCAGATGCTGCTGTTCGGTTACGCCGCGACCTTCGAGGTCTTCAATGTCTCGACCGCCATTCTCGACCAGGACCAATCGCAAGAAAGCCGGGAGCTGATCGCAGCAGTCCTGCACAGCAGCCGCTTCGAATTGACGACCAGGGCCCGGACGCACAAGCAGATCGAGCAGGCGATTGAAAGCAGTGATGCGCAACTGGCGATCGTTGTTCCGGCAGGATTTTCTGAGCTGCTGCGCAAAGGACAGACCGCACCGGTCCAGGTGTTGCTCGACGGCACCAACTCGAACACTGCCCTGATCGCTCTGGGCTACTTCAGCGAGATCGGCCAGACCTTCGGCCAACGCCATGCGCTGGATCTGGCCCAGCGTACCGGGAACGCCCTGGGCCAGCCGCTGTTGCATGTCGAAGTCGCCAAGCGCTTCTGGTACAACCCGAATCTGAACAGCCGCTGGTTCTTCGTTCCAGGCGTGATCGGCACGCTGGTACTGGTGACGATCGTGAACCTGACCGCTTTCGCCATCGTGCGCGAGCGCGAAATCGGGACACTGGAGCAACTGTTGGTGACACCGATCCGGCCGGTCGAATTCATCATCGGCAAGACCCTGCCCTTCTTCGTCATCGGTCTGATTGAGGTCGCCATCGTTGCGGCGGTCGGCATGATCTGGTTCCAGGTGCCATTTGCCGGCAACCCCTGGCTGCTTTTTGCCGGCACCTGCCTGTTCCTGCTCAGCGTGCTGGCGATCGGACTACTGATTTCAACCTTGTGCAAGACCCAGCAGCAGGCTTTTGCATCGAACTTCTTCGTGCTCAATCCGATGTTCATCCTGTCGGGCTTTAGCTTTCCGATCTCGAGCATGCCGGAGTTCCTGCAATGGCTGACCTTGCTCGACCCGCTGCGCTACTACCTGGTGATCATCCGTGGCACCTTCCTCAAAGGCGTCGGCTTGAACATCCTCTGGCCGCAGTTGCTGGCGCTGGCGCTGATCAGCCTGGTCCTGCTGACCTTGTCGGTGTTTCGTTTCCGCAAGTCGCTCGACTGAGGCTGCCCCACTGAGTCAACCCGCCTTGGCCGGATTGGCCAGGATGAAAGCAACGATCGCCTGGGCCACTTCGGCACCCTTGTCTTCCTGCAGGAAATGCCCGGCCCCGCGCGTCACCGCATGGGATTGGCCCTGGGCGCCGGGGACCAATCGCTGGAAAATTTTGTGGCCGCCGCGGGTGATCGGATCACGGTTGCTGAAGAGCGTCAGGAACGGCTTCTCCCAGCGCTTGAACATCTCCCAGGCGCGTTCATTGTTCTGGCGCTCGGGATCATCCGGCCTGGTCGGCACGAAGCCCGGAAAGACCCGCGCCGCCACGCGATAGCGCCGCGCTGGAAACGGCGCGTCATAAGCCGCGACTTCCTGTTTGCTCAAACCGAAAGCGCAACCGCTGCGCACGATCAGCCCGATCGGAAACCAGGGGCTGAAACGCGCAAAAGCACGCCAGATCTTGAAACCCTTGGGCACCGGATCCAGGCCGGTCGGCAGACCGCCATTGGCCAGCACGATGCGATCAAAACGCTCGGGCGCTTCGGCCACCATGCGCAGGCCGATCAGGGATCCCCAGTCCTGGCAGAACAGCGTCATGCCGCTCAGCTCATTGGCCTCCATCCAGGCCGTCATCCATTGCACATGGTTGGCATAGGAATAATCGCGGCGCCTTGCCGGTTTGTCAGAGCGGCCGAAGCCGACCAGATCGGGCGCGATCACCCGCAATCCCGCTGCGAGCAGCACGGGAATCATCTTGCGGTAGAGGTAGGCCCAGGTCGGCTCACCATGCATCAAGAGCACGATCGGTGCGTCGCGCGGGCCTTCGTCGATATGCGCCACCCTCAGGCCATTCAAGTCGGTGTAATGCGGCGTATAGGGGAAATCGGGCAGATGCTCGAAACGGGCTTCGGGGGTGCGCAGCAATGGGCCTAGGGTGGGCAAGGATCTCATGTCTACCCGATCGTCAACCGGCGACTGACATCGATCTGCTGAGACCCGGCAGGCAGGCTGATGAAGTCGCCGTCAGCGCCGACGCGGATCTTGCCGGAGAAAATATCTTGCGCGCCACCCAGAAAAGCTTTAACCAGCCCCGGCAATGGCAGAGGCGGCATGACATGGTTGAGCAGCAGGTAGCCCACCTTGGCATCGCGCGCGGTTTCGGCAGCTTCTTCGGGTGAGCTGTGGTAATTCATCACGTCGATCAGCAATTGATGCAGTTTGGGGCGGCCCGCCTGAGTCGCACCGTCCTGCAGGATGGCCATCATCGGCATCGACATCGCTTCATGGATCAGCAGGTCGACCCCTTGGGCCTCGCGCTGCACTGCGGCTGACTTCTTCGTGTCGCCGCTGATCACCAGGCTGCGGCCTTTGTAGCTGATGCGGTAGCCGACCGCTGGATGCACCGGGCCATGGTCGACAAGGAATGCAACGATCTCCAGATCGGCATCCTTGAGCACCACGACGCGCCCCTTGTCGTCAAGCACAAATGGCCTGGCCTGACCGCCGAACCCGGTCGGTGGCACCATCTCCGCGCCATGATGAGTGACGCGGTAATGCTGGTCCTGGCCATAGGCCTGCATGAAGCCGCCGACCACCTGTTCGACGCCCGGCGCGCCATACACCTGGACAGGTTGCGAGTTCGATTCAGCCAGCCAGCGCTGCAGCATCAATTCACCCAGGCCGTCGATATGGTCGGAATGGAAATGCGTCAGGAAGATCGCTTCGATCTTGCCCTGGTTGAATCCCATCCTGCCGAGCGTGCGGGAACTGCCGCTGCCGGCATCGAAAACAAACAAGCGCTTGCCCGCCAGAACCAAGGTGCAAGGCCCGTTGCGTTCATTGGTGGCCATCGGTGAACCGGCGCCGCATAGCCCTGCGTGCAGACCGTCAGGCAGTTCGGCCTCGGCATTGCCACGCATCATTTGTGGCGCCATTCTTCCGGCAATCGCCACCGCCAAGGGCGCGCGAAAGGCATAGGCCGCCAGCGCCAGCAACAGCAAAATTGCCAGCAGACTCATAAGCCATTTCTTAAGTTTCATCATTCGTCCTGCTCTTCAAATCAAACACCAAAAATTCTTGCGATACGAACAAAAAACCCTTGTATCCAGGGTGCGACATAGCGCAAGCGGGGCCGCTTCGCTTCAACCGCGCGGATGATCTGAGCCACGATCGAGCCAGTGTTGCGCGCCTCGAGCAAGCCAAAGATCTGCGCTTCGCGCACTTTCAACTGCGCGGCCTGGGCGCTGAAATAACTGTCTGCACCCATCCAGTCGTATTTGCTGGCTGTCATCTGCTGGTTGAAACCTGTGCGGATCGCACCCGGCTCGATCAAGGCGATCTGCACCTGGCGGCCGAGTTGATCCATCTCGGCGCGCAGCCCGGCACCCGCCGCCGACAGCGCGAACTTGCTCATCGAATAAGGCATCAGGAAAGGCATCGGCAAGCGCCCGGCGATCGAGCTGACAAATAGCACCTTGCCGCTCTGACGCGCGATCATGCCGCGCAGCGCGACCTGGGTCAGCTCCAGCGTCGCGAACAGATTGACCTCGAAGACCCGCCGGATGCGGTCGACGTCGACCTCGGCCAGCGAGCCCGATTCGCCGATGCCGGCGTTGTTGATCAGCACATCGAGCGTCAAGGGCAGCAGCAAGTCACGGTCTGCAGCCACGGTGATGTCGAGCTTGAACGACTCCAGCGCCAGTCCCCTCGCCTGCGCCTCGGTGCGAATTGCCAGGGCCTGTGCTTCGGTGAAAGTGGTCGCGATGACGCGATGTCCGCGCGCTGCCAGCGCCAGGGCTGCTTCGCGACCGATGCCGCTGCCGGCTCCGGTGATCACGATCGTTTGACTCATTGGACGAAGACCCGGGCCAGCCGGCCCATCGAGGACCAGTAGAAATCACGCCCCCAGCCCGGGCTGGGAAACACCACGCCCTGCATCAGACCACCGCTGCGCACACGGCCCAGCTCGAGGCCCGATTCGATCGCCAGCAGCACCAGTTCTTCGCCATGGCGTTGGTAATCATTGACGACAAACTCACCGCTGTCGGGGTAAAGAATCATGTGGCTGGCGCAGCCGAATCCGGTCTTGCGCCACAAGGGCTGCAGCTCAGCGCCCTGCAGATCAAAGCGCCAGGCCTGCAGCACGCAGTTGGCTGAGTCATAGCCGACGACGATCCGGCGCTGCGCATCGACCAGCGGCGGATTGGTGATGCTGCCGCCAGCCAATCCACTGACCGGCACCGCTTGATGGTCAGCAGCGTCGCGCAGCGACACGCGAATCAATCGATTGGCCGTGCGGCTGACCCCGGCATTGACCATCCGGTGCAGATAGCGGTGCAGGCCGTTGTCCATGAACCAGGCGTTGTGTCGATCGAGCACAACGTCCCAGCCATAGGTTTGTTGGCTGTTGCCGATGTAATCATGGCGCCAGCCAGCATCCCGCACCAGACTTTGGGCCGACTCGTCCCAGTCATAGCGAAAGATCGAGCGGACGCCGACGACATAGACCGTATTGCCGCTGGCGCTGAGCCGCGCGATCGAGGGTTCGGGGCAATCGAGGTCGCCGCAGACCCGCTCGAGCCTATCCGGATCCAGCACGGTCAGGCGCGCCGATCGGCTGTCGGACAAGTTCTTTGTCACGATCAGGCCGTTATCAAGAATGACGAAGGAGTTGTACGCCTGGTCGAGCGGCAATTGAAAGCTGGCCAATAGCCCGCAAGCCCGGTCAAGTCGATGGGCGTAACGGCCATAGACGACAAAGAGGCTGCCATTGTTATGGATCGCCATGCCGCCGGGCCACATGGGCCCGCCGGCCAAGCGCGGTGAATGGCAAAGCGGGCGCAAGGTCAAGGGGTCGATCAATTCGACCCGGGCGCTGGTCGGCAGGCCGATGCGCGCGCGCAGCGCCTGATGGGTCAGCAAATAGATCTCGCCGGGGGCGCCGAGCACCGTCATGGTCGAAAACAAGGTATTGCGGGTCACACATTGAAGCTTTTCGCCGGGGCGAAGACTCAGGCCTGCACCGCTGCGCGGCGCCTGCAGACGCGACGGTCCGCCGTCTTCACAAGGCCAGGGGCTGGCCAGGTAACCACTCATTTTTTTCTTCGCCGCCTCAGGACCAGGGTCAAAACCACCAAGCCGGCCACAAGCAAGCCAGCCTGGAAGCGATAGCGTGGCCCATAGACATTGAAAAATGAGTTGATGAAAACCTGCCGGACGGGGTTGTAATCCTCGGGCATCGGCAGCACACCGTTGGCTTTGGCATAAGCGGCATAGTCTGCCTGCATCGCCTTGAACGCTTCGGGCAGACTGGCCTGCAGGTCGTTGGTCTCGCCCGGATCGACGCTCAGGTCATAGAGATGCCATTGGCCATCGCCTACCGGCGTGATGTTCTTGAGTAATTTCAAATCGCCTTTGAACAAGGCCTGGTTGCCCGAGAGTTCCAGGCCGATGGCTTCGTCAGGTGAATGGATCCGCTGGGCTTTGCCCTGCAACACCGGCAACAGGCTGACACCGACCAAGGGCTCGACCGCCCTGCCCTGGTAGCTTGCGCCCGGGCGCTCGATTTGCGCCAATTCGAGCAGTGTCGGCGTGATGTCATTGACATGGGCGAGGCTGGCATGGACCTGGTTTTGCGCCATGCCGGGCACACCCGAGATGATCAGGGGCACCCGGATGCCACCTTCGCCGGCATAGAACTTGTAGGTCGCCAGCGGTGCCGCAGCGGCGCTGCCCCAGCTCGGTCCGATCACGCTGTAAGCCCCCTTGCCACCCAGGCGCTCGAAGTCGCGACTGTACTCGCGGTCAAGCCACCAGCTGGCCAGCTTTGATGCATAGGGGTCACTGGCCTCGGCGCCGTTGTCAGACAGGAACACGAAGACGGTGTTGTCGTACTCGCCAGTCTCTTTCAGATGCGCGATCAGGCGCCCGACATGGAAATCCATCGCGTCGGCCATGCCTGCATAGACCTCCATCCGCCTGGCCTCGTAAGCCTGTTCTGCTGCGGACAACTTGTTCCAGTCAGTCGTCGTGCTCATCGCCTGCATCGGCATGTCCTTGGGCACCAGACCCAGCGCGGCAGCTTTGTCGCGACGCTGCTGGCGCAGCACCGCCCAGCCGTCCTTGTAACGGCCCTTGTATTTGGCGATGAACTCGGGCGGAGCCTGCACCGGGATATGGTTGGCCTGGAATGCGAGATAGGCAAAAAACGGTTTGCCACTCGCCTTGCCTGACGCGATGTAGTCGATCGCCTTGTCGACATAGAACTTCGACGAGTAAAACTCGGTCGGCATGACCGCTTCATGCCCGTCTTCGAACCAGTAGACCTTGTCGGTCAGATCGAGGTAGCGCTTGCCGGTTTCCCAGTTGTCGGAACCGCTGTCGCCCATCACGATCGAGCGGTCGAAACCACGCGCCGGCGGCAGGTTGTGGGCTTCCTTGCCAACATGCCATTTGCCGGAGGCATAAGTGCGGTAACCACTGTCGCGCAAGCGGGTGGCCACGGTCACGACATTGGTGTTCAGCACACTCAAATAACCGGGCTGACCCATATGAGATTGCGGAATCGTCTCGCGCATATTGCCGACACCATTGCGGTGGTTGTCGACCCCGGTCAGCAGCATCGAGCGCGTCGGCGAACAAGAAGCGCTGACATGGAAGTTCGAAAACTTCATGCCGTGACGCGCCAGTTCATCCAGATTCGGCGTCTGGATCTCGCCGCCAAATGCGCCGACATCGCTGAACCCCCAGTCGTCGGCGACCATCACAACGATATTCGGTCTTGCTTGCGGGGCGGCCCTGACCGGACCCGAAATTCCCAGGGTCAACGCCAAGACTGAGATGGAGAATTTGATCATTCGGTTTTGCGCGCTTTCCTGGCCAAAGGCATCCAATGCAGCACGCCGAACAGCAGGGTCAACAGCATGCTGACCGCCAGCGACCCGCGGTAAAGACGCACATGCTTGAACATCAACAGGAGTTCGACCGCGTGCATGGCCAACAGCAGGACGGCGATCAGCGGCGCCAGACTGAAGCTGTCTTTCGGCAACAGGCCGGCCAGATGCCCCAGCGCCAGCGCATAGGCCGCAAGGCAAAGAAACTTGATGACTTTGATGATCATGGCCGGTCAATTGAATCAGGTTTGGCGGCCAGCAATTCCTGCTGCACCGCCCAGAGGCGATCCTGCCCCCAGACGATTTGATCACGGACATGAAAAGAAGGTACGCCCCACAGTCCCAGTTGGAGCATTTCGAGTCGATTGGCTTCGGCGACTTCGCGCCAGGATTCATCCTGCAGGGCAAGCTTTGCAGCGTCCCAATCGAGACCGGCGCGCAAGGCGATGCGGCGCAGCCCGCGATCGCTGCCAGCATCCAGCCCTTCAGCCCAGGCGCCCTGCATGAAGGACAACAAATATTCGGGCCCGAGCCCGGCTTTGTCGGCATAAGCCATCAGCGCCAGGCCGCGCAATGTCGGCCGGCCGAGCGGATCATTCAGACGGCCGAACTTGATGCCGCGGTCGAATGCCTCGCGCGCCGTATCCCTGGCGATGTAACTGCGCTTGGCCGCCGGCACGGCCAGGCCGCGCATCACCATCGGCAATACATAACGCAGGCGGATTTTGGCGCCGGTATGGCGACCCAGTGCCAACACCCTTGGCGCAGCGATCGCCGAATAAGGGCTGCGCAGTGAGAAAAAGAAATCAATCGTTGGCGGATCCGTCAAAGCGACCGGTATTTCGAGATCAAGGTCGGCTGCGAACAACAGTCCGCTCACCCCCTCGCGCTGTGCGCCCAAGACCTGCAAGCGACGCTCCAGATGCCCCAGCCGGTCGATGCCCCAGTACCATTCGCCGGCGTAGAAAAACATCGCGCCGAGGTAATGCCCAAGGCTTTGGCGCAAGGCATTGGACTGCTGCAGATGGGCGCTGACCTGCTCCGTGTTGGCCCGGTTTGTATCAAGGTCTTGCTCGCCAAGGCCGCGCCAGAGCCTGGCAGAAACCGGACCAGCTTGCTCGGCAAAACGCCCGGACAAGGCCGCCGCAACCAACGAGGCGGTGGCCTGTTCGACCGCCCGGGCTGATGGTTGATGACCGGGATCTTCGAAGCTCAAGCCACGATGTCTGGCCAGAAGCTGAGCATCGCTGCGGCTGTAGGCCACCAACCGCTCCCGATCGGGCGCCGCTGCGTCGGGCGGTGCACCGACCACATGGGGCAACAACTCGACCTGATAGCGCGCCAAAATCTGCGGTAACACAGCCGCCGCCAAGGCGCTGTAGGGGTCATCCACCTGGTGGAAGTAATGCAACTGATGCGGTTTGCCTGCGGCCAAGCGCTGGCGTTCGGCCTTGGCCCTCAGGCGCAGCAAACGTTCTCGCGACAGCAAGCGCTGCGAGATCGCCGGCATCAGCCAGGACTTCAGCGACATCCTGTTCCTCGTTCCAGGCCAGCAAGGACCATCGCCCACCGGCCAGGCCTGGACTCAGCGCAGTTATGTGGCGGAAATATTGAAGCGATTCGGTGAGCTGGCTTCATGGCGATGTCGGGTAATAAAAGCTTGCGGCAGCTTGTAAAAAGTTGGATCTCGTCGATTTGAAAAATCTTCGCTGGAAAGTTTCCCATGCAGCGGTGTTTGCAGTCAAAATGTAACACGCCCATACAGTTCTGTTTGTTCGAAGCCTGCCCGACTCACGAATCTACCGGCATCGAATTGAATTCCGGTGGACCCTGCCCAGCCAAGTAATGACCCAGACCAGCAAGCCCTCGAAGTCCACGAAGCGTTCTGAAACACCCAAATTGAACCGCGATGACTGGCTCGATGCGGCTTTCAATGCGGTGGCCGAGGGCGGTTTTGACAATGTCCGCGTGCTGGTGATCGCCGACAGCCTGGGCGTGACAAGAGGCAGTTTTTATTGGCATTTCACCGACCATCCGGCCTTGATCGCGGCGCTGCTGGCGCGCTGGCGTGAACGTGAACTGGCGCTGAACCTGCGGCTTCAATCCGGCTCCAGTGGCAACCCGAAGACTGACCTTGAGCAACTGCTCGAAGCCGCATTGACAAAGGCTGATGCCGATCTGCGCGACATCCGCTTCGAACTGGCTCTGCGCGGCTTGGGTCGACGCGACCCGGCCTTGGCGAACATGCTGGTCGAGGTCGATCAGGGCCGGATGGAACTGTTTGAGCAGCGCTTTGGGCAACTGACCGGCGATGCCCAGAAAGCCAAGGAACTGGCCGCTTTGTTCTATCTGGCGATCGTCGGCAGCTTCCAGGCCCTGGGCCGCCCTTTGAACTCACCTCAACTGCGCGACCACCTGGTCGGCATCATCACCCATTACCTGGTGCACCAGCAGGCGCCTGCGGCCATTTAGCCGCGATCGAACCAGAAGTTCGGTGGCAATGCATGGCATCATCTGGCAGCCATTGAAACAGGAGTACTCGCGATGTTGACCACCGAAGACCCGCTGCTCTTGCGCAGCCAGGATTCACGCGGCGTGATCACCTTGACGCTGAACCGTCCGCAGGCTTTCAATTCCTTGTCCGAAGCGATGCTCGACGCGCTGCAACTCGAGCTCGACGCGATCGCCTGCAACGATGACGCCAGGCTGTTGGTGATCAAGGCCCAAGGCAAGGCATTCTGTGCTGGCCATGATTTGAAGGAAATGCGCGCTGCGCCTTCAAAGGAATATTACGAACGTCTATTCGCCCAATGCGGCCGGATGATGATGAGCTTGCAGGCTTTGCCAGTGCCGGTGATCGCGCAGGTGCAAGGCATCGCGACTGCGGCCGGCTGCCAGCTGGTCGCGATGTGCGATTTGGCGGTGGCCTCGGCTGAATCGCGCTTTGCAGTCAGCGGCGTCAACCTCGGGCTGTTCTGCGCCACGCCTAGCGTTGCCCTGTCGCGCAACCTGGGCCGCAAAGCGGCTTTTGAGATGCTCGTGACCGGCGCCTTCATCTCGGCTGAGGAGGCCCGTTCCAAAGGGCTGATCAACCGCGTGGTGGCGGCTGACAGCGTCGACGCCGAAGTGGCGTCGCTGGTCGATGCGATCACAGCCAAGCCGCGCGTCGCACTGGCGCTGGGCAAAGCGCTGTTCTACCGCCAGCTCGAACTCGGCATTACCGAGGCTTATGCCGATGCTGCCAGTACGATGGCCTGCAACATGATGGACCACAGCGCGCTCGAAGGCGTGCAGGCCTTCATCGACAAACGCAAACCAAACTGGTGAGCTTGGGCGCTTTGAAAGTGGCGTGCAGCCGCCACTTGCCTGTGGTAGAAACCTAGGCTTTTGCCATCAGGGACGATCCATCAAAGCCGCCATTCGATCAAGAGTTCTGCCTTGCCTGACCCTGTTGTGGCTCGGGGCGTTCTGTGCTGCGGCGCAAGCCGGTTCGCTCAACGAGCGCGCCAACGCAGCCAGTTGTTCAGCTTGCCATGGCACCGAGGGCCGGGCCAGCCAGGATTCGACCATTCCGGCGCTGGCAGGTCTGGGCCGGGCAGAGATGTTGCGCCTGATGAACGCCTTCAAGGACGGTTCGCGCCCGGCCACCGTGATGCATCAGATCGCCAAAGGGCTGACCGAGGCCCAGCTGATCGGCCTGGCCGATTACTTCGCCAGCGTCCCGCGCCAGCCATGAAGCGGCGCAATTTCATTCAAGCCCCGCTGGCCTTGGCCGCAACCACCGGTCTGTCGGCTTGCTCGGGATTGGCGCGTGCGCCAGAACATGCGCGCGTTGTCATCATCGGCGGCGGCTACGGCGGCGCCACCGCAGCCAAGTACATCCGGCTATTTTCCGAATACAGAATCGAGGTGTTGCTGATCGAGCCCGAGGCTGAATTCCTATCTTGTCCGATGTCCAACCTGGTCATCGGCGGCAGCAAGACGCTGGCCGACATCAGCTCAAGCTATTCAAGCTTGTCCAGCCGGCACGGTGTACAGCAGATACGCGACAGCGCGACCGCTATCGACGCCGAACGCAAACTCGTGACGCTGGCCCGCGGCAACCGCATCCGCTATGACAAACTGGTGCTGTCACCCGGCGTGGATCTGATGTTCGACCGTATCGAAGGCTTGCAAGCAGCGCATGACAGCGGCCGGATCCTGCAGGCCTGGAAGGCCGGGCCCGAGACGCAAGCCTTGCGTGGGCAACTCGAAGCCATGCCTGATGGCGGCGTATTCGCGATCACCATTCCCGAAGCCCCGTACCGCTGCCCGCCGGGACCCTACGAGCGGGCCAGCCAGGTCGCCAGCTATTTCAAGCGGGCCAAACCGCGCGCCAAGGTCTTGATCCTCGACGCCAACCCCGACGTCACATCGAAGAGCGCCCTGTTCAAGAAATACTGGGCCGAGCACTATGCGGCGCAGCTGGAATATGTACCCGGCCACAAGCTGGTGGCCGTTGATGCCCGCAGCGGCAGCTTGAAGTTTGAAGTGCAAGCTGACATCAAGGCCGACCTGCTCAATGTGCTGCCGCCGATGCGCGCTGGCGCCATCGCGCACCGAACCGGTCTGGCCAATCTCAACTCGCGCTGGTGCAAGGTCGACTTCCAGACCTTCGCGTCGACACAGGCGCCGGACATCCACGTCATCGGCGATGCGACCGCGTCAGCGCCCTTCATGCCCAAATCAGGCCATATGGCCAATGGGCATGGCAAGGTTGCCGCTGAGGCGATCGTGGCGCAGTTATCGGGCCTGGACATCAACCCGGCGCCGCTCTTGACCAATACCTGCTACAGCTTCGTCAACGACGAATCGGCGATCCATGTCGCTTCGGTGCACCAATATGTCGCGGCTGAAAAGACCTACAAGACCCTGCCTGGCTCAGGCGGCCTTTCCACGGCACCGAGTGAACTGGAAGGCCGACATGCCTGGAGCTGGGCGCGCAATATCTGGCGCGACACCTTGTCATGAACGGCGCCACCCTGCGCATTGTCGCCAGCTCGATCCTGTTTGGCCTGGCATTTCAATCCGCCCAGGCTCAGGCTGCAGCTGAACAGGGTTTGAAAATCATCGCCAGCCGCGAGCTGGGCAACTGCATCAGCTGCCACAGCCTGGCTGGCCTGAAAGAAGCCGGTCGGCAAGGCAATTTCGGCCCGCCGCTCGACGGCGTCGGTGCGCGATACTCCGCTGAACGTTTGCGCCAATGGGTGGTTGACCCACGCCAATTCAAACCCGACACGTTGATGCCGCCGTTCGGCAGCATCAACGGTCTGCAGCGTCCCAACCAGGCGCGGCCTCTGCTGAGTCCAGAGCAAATTGACCAGGTAACAGCAGCGCTGGCGGCTTCGCGATAGGATCGCAGCCAATGACCTTCCTCCCCATCCATCGAGGCCGCCGCGGCCGACTGCTGCAGCTTGGCGCGCTGGCGCTGTTCGGGATCAAAACCGCAGCTGCCGCCACAGCCCATTCACTGGCCGAGTTGCGCAGCCGTGGCCTCGCCAACGATGGCGTCATGCTCGACCTACCGCCGCTGTCGGATAACGGCAATTCGGTACCGCTGCAGTTTTCGTTGACTGCGCCGCCAGGCCGATTGATCGCCGGTTTCGAGATCATCGCCCCCGAAAATCCGAATCCGGTTGTGCTCCGTTTGAAGCTGCGTACGGCGCTTTCGCGCTATCAGTTCAGCACCCGCATCCGGCTGGCGATGTCGCAGGAGATCTGGGTTGTGGCCTGGCTTGACGATGGCAGCCAGCGTGGCAGCAGCCTTCACACCGTCGTGACCGATACCGCTTGTTTTGACGAGACCTGAGATGACATCTCTGCAAATTCCAGTGCGGCTGAGCCTGAGTGGCGAGATGCGCGCCGGCAGCGAGGTGGAAGTGCGGCTGATGCTGGGCCATGTGATGGAAACCGGTTTTCGCCATGACAGCAGCGGCCAGCCGGTCGCCAGGAATATCCTGGTCGGCGTCACCCTGCGGCTTGACGACTCGGTGATCTTCGAAGCCGACCTGGGCACCGGCATGGCGGCAAATCCGATGCTGTTCTTCCCGCTGGTGTTGCCGACCCAGGCCGGCACGCTGGTGGTCGACTGGGTTGACGACCAAGGCCGCAGCGGCAGCCTGCGCAAGCTGCTGCTTTACGCCTGACGCCTGACGCCTGATGGCCTGGATCTTCTTCTTGCGCCTGACCGCGCTTGCCGCAGCGGCCACGCTGACCCTGCCTTGCCTGGCGCAGAAGCGGCAAAGCGGCCTTGAATTCCTGACCCCGCAATTGCTGGCGATGCAAGTCGATGCCGATCGCAACCCGGCCACGCTGTGGATCGAGCAAGGGCGGGAACAGTGGCGTGGGCAATGCCAGAGTTGCCATGCCGACGAATCAGCAATGGATGCAGCGACTCGCTTCCCCGTCATCTCCGGCCAGGGCCGCTTGATCAACCTGGAAGATCAGATCAATGTTTGCCGCCAGCGCATCGGCCAGACAGCGGTCTCGACCGAAGACGCCCAAACGCTCGCTTTGTCGGCCTGGTTGCATTCAAAAGCCAAAGGCCGGCCGATTCAAGTCGAGCCACCCAGCGCTGAGGCTTCGCAGCCCTGGAACGAAGCGCTCGCCAAAGGCGCGGCGCAGTACACACAGCGAATCGGTCGCATGAACCTGGCCTGCGTACATTGCCATGATGGCAAAGTTGGCAAGAACTTGCGGGCCGAAGTGATCAGCCCGGCCCATCCGACCGGCTTTCCCGTTTACCGGCTGAGCTGGCAAACGCTGGGTTCGATCGACCGCCGGCTGCGCGCATGCTATTCAGGCGTGCAGGCCAGCGTCCCGGCCAGCGGCAGTGCGGAGCTGCGTCAACTTGAGCTGTTCTTGAAGGTCCGCGCCAACGGCATGCCGCTGGACGGACCTTCGGTCAGGCGCTGACGCGCCAAGCCAGCCTGTCAAACCAAAGTCAGGCCATGATTCTTCAGCGGCAGGTCGCGCCGGGCTTTGCCGGTGGCGGCAAAGATGGCATTCAGAACCGCCGGACCGACGACACAGATCGTCGGCTCGCCCACCCCGCCCCAGAAGTCGAAGCTCGGTACCAGCACCGTTTCCACCTTCGGCACCTGTTTGAGTTTCAACAGCTGATAGCTGTCGAAATTGGTTTCCTTCATGCGGCCCTTTTCGACCGTGTTTTCACCCAGGAAAATCGCCGACAGCCCCATCACCACCGAACCTTCGATCTGGGCGCGCACTTGGGCGGGGTTGACCACATGGCCGCAGTCCAACGCAAACACCATGCGGTGAATATGCACTTCGCCCGTGGCCGAGACCGAGACCTCGGCCGTCGCGGCTGAATAGCTGGCATAGCCCATGAATTGCGCGATGCCGCGGAAAACGCCGGGCGGCAGCGGTTTGCCCCAGTCGCCAGCCGCAGCCGCGGCGTTGAGAACGGCTAGATGCTTGGGATGTTTTTTCATCAAAGCGCGGCGGAATTCCAGCGAATCACGGCCTGCTGCCTTGGCGCATTCCTCCAAAAAGCATTCCATATAAATGCCGTTCTGGTTGGTATTGACGCCGCGCCAGGGTCCGACCGGCACATGGCTGTTGCGCATCGCGTATTCGGTCAGCAAGTTCGGGAAGGTATAGCCCAGTTGGGCGTCCCCGGCTTCTTCCCAGAAACCTTGCAGCTGTCGCGTGTCCTTGTTGTTCTTGATCGCCATCGGCGCCAGCAAGGCATTCAATGACTGGCCCGACACACGCAGGTTGAAACCAAGCAAATTGCCCTTCTCGTCCAGACCGGCAGACATCTTGGCCATCGAAATCGGTCGGTAAAAGTCATGCGTCATGTCCTCTTCACGACTCCAGACCAGCTTGACCGGTTTGCCGGGAAACTTCTTCGCGATCATGGCAGCCTGGGTCACATATTCCTGCTGCCCGCCACGCCGGCCGAAGCCACCGCCCAGGTCCATTTTGTAAATATCGCATTGTTCCAAAGCCAGCCCGGTGGCTGAAGACAAGGCAGCAAGCGAGCCTTCAGCGCTCTGCGTCGGCACCCAGGCTTCGGCGCGGTCACCGGTGATCCTGACCGTGCAGTTCATCGGCTCCATCGTCGCGTGGGCGAGGAAGGGGCTGGTATAGACCGCTTCGACTTTTTTCACCGCTTTGGCAATGGCAGCCGGTGCATCGCCTTCCTTGCGCTGCCAGAAGTCGCCTTCGGCTTCCAGGCCTTCGCGCAGCATGGCCGCGATCGTGGCACTGGATGTATTGCCATTGCTACCCTCATTCCACACGATGGGCAAGGCATCGAGCGCTGTCTTGGCTCGCCACCAGGTATCGGCCACGACCGCCACCGCGTTATCGTCGACCTGCACCACGCCTTTGACGCCACGCATCTTGAGGATCTTGCTGTCGTCATAGCCGACCAGCTTGCCGCCGAACACCGGGGATTGCTTGATCGCTGCGTTGAGCATGCCGGGCAGCTTCAAGTCGATGCTGAAGACCTTGCGACCATCGACCTTGTCGGCGGTGTCGAGTCGGCGCATCGATTTGCCGGCAATGCGCCATTGGTCGGGTTTTTTCAAGACCACCAGCTTGGCATCAGGCGCCGTCAGCTTGGCCGCATCGTCGGCCACCTTGCCATAGCTGATGCTCTTGCCCGACAGCGCATGAATGATCACGCCTTCCTTGGTCATCAACTCGGTCACCGGCAGATTCCAGCGATTCGCTGCCGCCTGCATCAGCATCATCCTTGCCGTGGCCCCGCCGCGACGCACATAGTCCTGCGAGGTACGGATGCCGCGACTGCCGCCGGTCGACATATCGCCCCAGGCTCGCTTGCGTGCCAGGCTTTGTCCGGGGGTTGGCATTTCGGTCGTGACTTTGGACCAATCGCAGTCGAGTTCTTCCGCCACCAACTGGGCCAGACCGGTGCGGGTGCCTTGCCCCATTTCAGAGCGCGCGATGCGGATGACGCAACTGTCATCCGGCTTGATGACGACCCAAATGTTGATTTCATTGGGCGTCAGTTGCGTGTAGGCGATCGGCACACCGGTCTGCGAAAAAGCCGGCGGCGCGAAGCCGATGGCCAGACCACCACCGACGCTGGCGGCGCCAATCAGGAAACTGCGACGCGAGGCGTCAATGCTCGACGATTCTTTGTTCATGGATCGGCTCTCAGGCTTGGGCGTTCATTGCGTCAGACTCGTACAGCGCCAGTACATCGCCCAGCTTCTTCTGTCCGGCGGCCACATGGATGGCATCGCGAATGCGCTGGTAGGTGCCGCAGCGGCAAATGTTGCTCATCGCCTCGTCGATCTCGGCATCGGTCGGTTTGGGCTTGCTTTCCAGCAGGGCCGCCGCCGCCATCACCTGGCCTGACTGGCAATAACCGCATTGCGGCACATCGAGTTCGGTCCAGGCTTTCTGCACCGCATGGCTGGCATCCTTGGACAGGCCTTCAATCGTGGTGACCTTCATCGTGCCCACGGCAGAAACCGGGATCGAGCAGGAGCGTGCCGGCTTGCCGTTGAGGTAGACGGTGCAAGCGCCGCATTGCGCCACGCCGCAGCCATATTTGGTGCCAGTCAAGCCGACAACTTCGCGCAAGGCCCACAACAAAGGCATTGCAGGTTCCACATCCACGATGTGGACTGTTCCGTTCACGTTCAGTTTCATGCCGATCTTCCATTGTTGACGTATGGACGCGGAGATACGCGAGCCGCGTTTTTCGCAGCATTGACCCAACATGTCTATGCGCGAACATACGTATTTGGAGAGGCTCTGCATATCTCCTCACGGTCTGCGCAGGCGCGGCCACGGTCGGTGTGCAGCGTTGCCTCCGATCCTGATCCGCACTGCTCCTCGCCCTGAGTTAGGTTCAGACTCTCAGGTCGACAAAAAAATCGTGTTTGTTTGTGGCCGAGCTAGATTGCCTTTGATGGGCATCATCGGCACCGTGAACCAACCAAGAATCCATCAAATTCTTTCCAAACAACAGCCACGAGCCTTCGGACCCTTGGCTTGTATCTCTGGATCATCGACGATCCTTCACAGGGATCGAGTCTCGAGCCGACAGCTTCGATCTTTCCCTTATGAAAACCCGAATGACAAGAAGCCGCGCCGCACTCCGCAACCATGTCTGCAGCTAAACCGAACCCTGAAGGCGACAATCTGCGAGACGAGGCCAGCAGCGGAAAAAGCGCTGGGCATAATCGACCCAGGAGGACTTTATAAATTGAACAAATTCCCCGGCAAAGCCATGCTCGCCAGCCTGTTTTTTATTTGCACCAGTGCCATGGCTCAAGCGCCCGGCAAACCGGTGATCGCCTTGCTGGCAGCAGTCGGCGACCAGATCAGTATCTCGCGGCAGAAGTCCGGCACTGGCAGCCATCTCGAACCGGTAGACCGCGGCGTATTGCCGGTCGCGGGACAGGCGCTCAATCTGACCCTGTTGCGCGGTCTTGACCGGGCGATTGAATCCGTTGAGCCCGATGCAGAACGCGTGCTGTTGGTCTGGGAACCCGATGCGGCGATGCGCCAAAAACTGGCCGATTCTTGGGGTGCCAAGCGCGATGCGATGCTGCTGCAAGCCCTGATCGACCATCTGCGTCCGATGCCGGACCGGCAGCGATGGACCCGCATCGAGGCTTTGCTGCCTAAATACCTGAGCTTCGAACGCAAAGGCATGGGAACCAAGCTGGGTGGCATCGGCGTCTATGTCCAACCACTGGCCAGCGTGTCGATCCAGTTTCTCGACAGCGGAATTACCCAGTTGCCCGGCGATACGCCAGGCGCGGATCGGACCATCAATCCGCGCACCGGTGAGACCGGCAATGCGTCGACCTATGTTGCGCCGTACCTCTATTTCGAGCGCATCACAATCGATGCGGCCAGCCTGACCGTGCTGTCGCGCAAGCCTCAGTTTGACAACGTCAAATACCACGATCCCGATTCACAATCTGCCGATGTCGGCCGCCATCTACCCGGCGACATGCTGGCCGAAAAATTGCTTGAACTGGCTGAAAAATCAGCTTATCAATCGGTGGCTGGAAAGATCGATGTTCAGGTCACCGCGCCGCGGCCCCTGCCCGCAGCGAGCGCGGCCAAGCCATGAGCGGTGCAGCAACTGGTTGTGGCCAAAAAATCCAGGAGACTTCAATGCTGACACCCCAGGAACTGATCGCATATGGCGACAGCGGTGAACTCTGGCCGGTCTTGCGCGCCGATTTCGGTGCATTGCCTGAAGCCTATCAATCCGCATTGGCGGTGCGCCGCCTGAGGATTGCGCGCGGCGAGATCCCGCGTGGCTACAAGATCGGTTTCACCAACCGCACGATCTGGTCCCGCTACCAGGTGTTCGCGCCGATCTGGGGTTCGATGTGGGACAGCAGCATCACTGAATGCGAGGGTATCGGCCGGATTTCCCTGGCCCATCTGAGCCAACCGCGGATCGAGCCCGAGGCCGTGTTCGGCTTCAAGGCGACACCGCGCCAACATGCCAGCCTGGAGGATTTGTACGAGGCCTTGGAATGGATCGCACCGGGTTTTGAGATCGTCCAGTCGCACCTACCCGACTGGAAATTCGTACCAGCGCAAACCGTCGCCGACGGCGGTCTGCACGGCAAGTTGCTGGTCGGCAAGAAGTTGCCAATCGCCGATCTGGCCGGCGACGCCGAGCAACTGCATCAAACGCTGGCCAGCGCTTGCCTGGACTTGTCCAGGAACGGCGCACTGATCGAAACCGGGCGTGGTTCCTATGTGCTCGACAGCCCGCTGCGCGCCTTGCTGCATTTTCTCAACGAGTTGCGCTCCTGCCCCGGCGCACCGGATCTGGTCGCCGGCGACATCGTCACCACCGGTACCTGGACCGACGCCTGGCCGGTGCAAGCTGGCGAACAATGGCGCAATTGTTTCGACAAGGCATTGCCCTCTCTGACAATAGATTTTGAGTGACCGGTTCAGTCGACTCGGTCTACTGACGGCATGCCCCACTGGCCGTTCAAAGCTGCTTCTTCCGGCCAGTAAAGCCGGGCGTTCAGCAAGAAGGATTCGCCTGCCTTGACCGGCAACCAGTTCGATTGGCGCGCCGGTCCCGGCGAGTTGGCTTGGACCCAGAGATCGAGTGAGCCATCGGGGTTGAATTGCAGCGGGTCACGGTCGCCCAGCGCATAGCGGGACAAGGGGTTGGCGATCAGGAACTCGTCGGCGCCATAGGCCGTCAGCGACCAGAAGGCCTTTACCGGCGGCAACTGGTCGGCAGCGAAATGCAGGCGGTATTGGTGATCGCCCTGCAACTGCCGCCCTTGACTGTCGACGCGCGTATTCGGGTACATCGCGTCGGCCGGCAGGTTGGCACCCAAACCCACCATCGCCACCACCGCGCGGGTGTTGTAAAAGCTGCCATATTGGCCCAGTTGCGCTGGCGGGGTTGACCAACCACGCACCAGGTCTCGGGGTTTCTTCAACTCCTTGGCCACTGTCCAATCGGCAATCCAACGCCCCAGGCTGACGCTCCAACGGTCCAGTAGCCCCCATTGCGGTGTTTGGCCTGGTGCAAAACCCAGACGCTTCAACTTCACCAGCATCGGGCCATCGGCTGCGGCTGGCGGATTACCCACCATCAAGCGGGCCAGCCGGTCGAAGAATTCCACGGTTCCCATGGCCTGCATCTGCAGCAAGGGTGGCTGATGCGGCACCAGCCGGGTCGGCTCTGCATTTTCGATGTTTCGGCCGGCCTGCCAATCGGCCAGCGAGCGCAAGCTCAAAGCGTCCTGCAAGCGGTGTACCAGCGGATAGTCGGCGACGCCATTGGTCTGTGTGCGGCCCAGCAACCAGACAATTTGCGTTGGCGCGCGCAACAGGGTCAGCCCATCCGGAACCCGGCCCTGCCAACCGGGCCCTGCCAGCAAGAAGCGCCCGCCTGCGCTGCCGCTGGTCCTTGTGCCGGGCACGGCAAAGACATTGGTCCAGGCGTCCATGAAGGGCATCAACTCATAGCGCTGATCATTGGCCGCCATCTCGAAAACCCAAGGCCCTTGCGCCATGTCGATGAAAGCTGTGGTGTAGAGCGTGTCGACATTGGGCCTGACCACGCCTTTGAAGCTGGCGTCAGGGAAGCGGCGTACCCGGGTCAAACGGGTTTGCGGTCCGATCGTCTGCGCGGCACCGGCTCGGGTGACGTCGACGATCACCAGCGGATAGCCATAGATATAGGCTTCGGCACCCAGGACGATTTGTTCGGCATGGCTGTACAACAACCCGCCTGCAAGCAGCAAAGGCAATAGCAAAAACAGCAGCAAACGCCTGAACATCGTCATGGGCCGGCTGCGATCAGGATGGTGCGAAAGCCCAAATGGCTGGCGCCAAGGTCTTCGTCCTGCGGCTGACGCGAACCAGAACGGTATCGGGCACAAAAATTCGGTGCGCAAAGAAAAGATCCACCCTTGATCACCCGTTGCGCGCCGCCCATTGCAGCCATTCCCGAAGGCATTTGGTCAGGCTCGGCCATCGCTGGCTGGCTATGGTTGGGCCGCCAGGTATCGGTGGTCAGCTCCCAGGCATTCCCGATCATGTCAAAGAGCCCGAGCGCATTCGGTTGATAGCAGCCGACTGGCGCCAAACCGAGAAAACCGTCTTCGCCCGAATTGGCAACCGGAAACAGGCCCTGCCAGGTATTGGCCTGCGCCGGCTGTTCATGATCCATCGCCGCCTTGGCTTGTCCGGCCCGCGCAGCCCATTCCCATTGCGCTTCGCTTGGCAGCATGCGGCCCTTCCACTTGGCATAGGCGATTGCATCTTCAAGTGTCACCGTCACGACCGGGAAAGCGCCATGGCCTTCGATCGACGTTTGCGGCCCGCCCGGATGGCGCCATTGGGCGCCAGGGATATAGCGCCACCATTGGGTGATGTCGCTCTTGCCCTGAATCGCCTCCGGCATCACAAAAACCACAGCACCGGGTTTACGCATGTCGGCAGGAAGCTCCGGGTGCGTCACGGCATCCACTTCGCGTTCGGCCACCGTGACATAGCCGGTGGCTTTCACGAAACGGGAAAATTCTTCGTTGGTGACTTCGGTGCGGTCGATCCAGAAGCCATCGACCTTGGTGACCTGCAGCGGTTGCTCTTCGGCATAGACGTTGTCACCCAATTCGAAGCTGCCGCCAGGCACCCATTGCATGCCCGGATGGGGTGCAGGCGCCTTCTGAGCTGGCAAATCACAACTGAGCCGATCACCCTGCGTCGCTCGCCCGGGACGATGGCTCCAACCAAACCAGAAGGCCAGGCCGGCTATCAGCAAGGCCCCGACGATGATTTGCCGGGACCACCGATTGACTTCCATATTCATCGAAATTCCCTCATTCACAAAATACCCGTAGGCCACGCCGCTGCAAGCGAGGCAGCTCGAGTATCAGCCAGTCCGTGCCGCCGACTGTTGCCAAGAATTCGCGCACTTTCTCCTGCTCATCAAGCGTCATCGCACGGTAGCAGTCGAGCGCCCGTTGCACCATCCAGAGCGTATAAGGCAGAGCGGCGCGGCGGAAGATACCATCTCCCAGCCTGAGCTCGACATCGTCCAGGCGGCGTGGCAAGACTTTCCCCTTTTGCCATTGAGGTAGCAGCACCGTGACCTGCCGGTTGATCCCTTCGACCAGCGGCAAAAACTCGCTGCAGATCCTGCGCAGAATCGGCCACAGCGTCGGTGCTACCTGGTCCCCGTCATGCCAGGCGCAATGTTTGGCATCAGGCCGGGGCAAGGCCATTCGGTCGATCCAGGCGCGCAGATGCGGGCGCGGCCCGACCAATTCCCTGGCCGGCCAGGGATCGCGGCCGAGGTGGCCATACATCGTGCCAACCAAGCCGAAGTCGCCCAGCGAAGGGCTGGCACCAAAGAGGAATTGCTGGTGCTCGAAATGCCGCTCCAGCAAATCGAGCATGTCGACGGTCCAGGCATCGAGCAGCTCGAACTGCTCCGGACGCACGCCCACCGCCGGCAAATAGCCACGCAAACCTTTTGCCACCTTGGCAGCCGCCAGGCGCTGCACAAAGGCGGGGGAGTGAGGCAACAGGCTGGCGCCGGCTTCGCGTTCAAACAAGGCGTAATTCTCGGCATAGGTCCAGCGCGTGTGCATTGCCACCGGTACCCACCATTCATCGCCCCAGGCTTCCAGCAGATAGGCCAGGAAACGCTGTACCGGCGTTGCTGGCATCACCGGCCTTGCTGGATGGGCCGCTTCCATCCGGTCGATGATATGGCTGGAGTCCTGCAGCCACTCGCCTTCAGCGGTGACAAAGACCGGCATCACCAACTCACCCGTCCTGCGCTTGATGCGCCAGGCCAGGGTCACGAGATTCACTGCCTGATCATCGAAGGGGATCTGTTTGTAGCGCAGGTAGCAGAGCACCTTGCCGGTGAAATAGGACAGATGCCAGCCATACAAGGTCGCTTTCATGACCCTCAGTTGTACCAGTAAGCGTATTCGTCTTCCGGCAAAGGCTTCTGGTCGGAGGTCTTGTCAATCAACACCGACATTTCCACAAAGGTATCCCATAGTGGCGGCGGCATCTGGGCGTGATGGGCCAGCATGATGGCCTTCATTTGCGCCAGTTTTTGCGGTTCCTTGGCGGCGAGATTGGTTTTTTCGGTTGGATCCAGGGCGAGGTTAAAAAGCCAGTCCTTGTTCGGTCGAACTGCTTCGATCAATTTCCAACCTTGATCCTGCAATGCCCGGTAAGGGCCATCGCGCCAGAACAGCGGGCGCTCGGCTTGTATGGCTACACTGCCTTTGCCCAGGAAGGGCAGCAGATTGACGCCGTCGATCGTCCGGTCCGTCGGCAATTGCCCCCCAGCCGCGGCGACCAAAGTGGGCAGCATGTCGATATTGGAGATCGGCTGCTTGTATTGCAGGCCGGGCTGGATATGGCCTGGCCATTTGGCCACATAGGGCACGCGCAAGCCGCCCTGGAACATCGTCAGCTTCCAGCCCCGGTAGGGATGATTGACATCGGGCTGAGCGATATAGCTGGGTGCGCCGTTGTCGCTGGCGAAAACAACGATCGTGTTCTCCTCCAGGCCTTCGTCGCGCAAAGCCTTCAGTACGCGACCGACGCTGCGATCGATAGACCGGATCATCGCCAGATAGACGCGCCGGCGATGGTCTGGGATATGCGACAACGCGTCGTAATCTTCCTTGCTGGCCTGCAGCGGCGTGTGCACGCCCCAATGCGCCAGATACATGAAGAAAGGCCGGTTCTTGTTCCTGTGGATCGCAGTGACCGCCTCGTCGGTGAAGTAATCGGTCAGATATTTGCTCGGCTCAAACCATTTTCCGGCATTGAAGCTGACGCCGAAACGCATATTCGGCCAGAGGAATTTGTCAATCGGATCAAACTCCTGTTTCGAATTGACCACCCGAGGATCGTTCTCGGGCAGATAAAGACCGCTCTCCATGAACAGGCTTTCGTCAAAGCCCTGGTTGTTGGGTCGCATCTCGGGCGTGCTGCCAAGATGCCATTTGCCGATGTGGATATTGTGATAACCGCGTGGCTTCAGCAACTCGGCGATCGTCTGTTCAGACGCCGGCATGCCCAGGTCGTTGAAGTCCTTGGCCTTACCGGCCTTGTCCATGTCGACGATGACCGGATGAAGCCGTCCAGGATCGCCAAAGAGCTTGCCCGCCACACGAGCCATCGCGCCAGGCAACGGCGTAAATTCGACGCCGTAGCGCCAGGGATAGCGGCCGGTCATCAACGCCGCTCGCGAAACGGTACAGACTGGACCTCCAGCAAAACCCTGATCGAAGCGCACACCTTCGCGCGCGATCGCGTCAATGTTCGGCGTCGGCACCCCTTCGCTCCCATGCCCACCACCAGCGGTCGAGACATCGTTGATGCCAAGGTCATCGGCCAAGATGAAGATGATGTTCGGCGGACGCTGCGTGGGCAGCTCAGCAGCGTTCTCCGGTCCCTGGGCCCAGGCCACCGGGATATTGGCAGAGCGCGGATGCATCAAGTCGGTATGCCAGCCCAGCGTGTACTGCAATACGTAGATGCGGTTGACAAAGAGCAGCACCGCGAGGCCGCCCAGCAATACAGCGGTGATCGTCAAACCCTTGCGCGATTTCATCGGATGTTCCGTTTCCATTCTTTTTGTTTGCCGCCTGCGGCCATCAGCATCAACTGCGCGACCTCGACCGAGGCGTTCTGATTCTGACCGGTGACAAGTTTGCCATCGACCACTGCATGGTTGGCGAAGGGTTCGAAGCGAGCATGCCGGCTTTCGAACAAGGCGCCAGCGGCTCGCAATTCTCGCTCCGGGTGTTGCGGTGTGATCTGGATGCCGAGTTGCTCGACTTGACGGTCGGTAACCGCCGTCAGATGTTTGCCTTTGACCAAGGGGGCCCCGTCCCGGTCGCGCGCCAGCAACAATCCCAGCGGGCCATGGCAGACCCCGCCGAGCACCTTGCCAGCAGCCCAGGCTGCGCTGATTTTTTCTCCCAAAAGCGCCGAGGTACCCAGGTCATAAGCTGCCCCCCAACCGCCGGCGAGAAAGATGATGTCGTACTGGCTGAAATCGACGTCATCGATTTTGCGCGAGGCTTTGACCAACGACTGGAACAAGGGGTCGGCGAGGAAGCGCTGATCGGACGGCGCGGCGAGAAACCAGCGAAACGAGTCAGGTTCGATCGGGACCTGGCCGCCATGGATGCTGGCCAAGTCGACCGACATGCCGGCATCGAGAAACTCGTAGTAGGGACCGGTCATTTCGGAACCGAACACGCCGGTGGCTTTGCCGCTGGCACCGAGCGTTGCGTGGCTGGTTGTGATGATCAGGGCACGCCGACCCTGCAGTTCATGCACCGGCCCCGCATAGCGCGGATGCAGGCCCAGCGCGCGCAAGGAAGGCGGCAGTCCCAACCACAAAAAAATCGCAACGACCGCAGCAACGACCATTGTTATGCCCAGCCAGTTCGGCATCATTTGGCGAAGCTTCATAGCAGCGAAACTGCCAGCACCAGCAAAGCCAGCAACACAGCCACCAGGCCCCGGACAAAGATCAGGCTCAGCATCGGTTTGACCGGGAACACGTGGGTCTTTTCCAGCGCCGCCCATTTGTGCATGTCGATGTCGTTGCGGGCGACATGGATCGCGAAGCGCAGGAAATCGCGACGGCTGCGGTAACGCACCATCGCCACATAATGCCAGGCATCAGCGCCTTCAGGCTCGATGAAGCTGCCGCTGCGCCTGGCCACGAAGACCGGCAGGCTGCCGAATCGCAGCAGATGCGGCATGATCGCCCGGCCATAACGCCGGTCGGCAGCGCGCGGGTCGTCACCGAAGTCGTATCCCGGTGGATAAAGCGCCTTGGCCCGATGACGCACCAGGTTCTGCATGACGAATTCATCTCCATCATCAGCCAGGGCCAGCGCTCTCAAGCTGCCGAGCAAATGGCGACCTTCCTTGTCAGCGGTCAAGCCATCCAGGATTTGCATGTAGTGCTCGACTTCATCGGCCGTCAAGGGCTTGCCCCGGCCGCCGTACCAGAGATGGAATAGCCCATACAGGCAACATGCGGCAATGCCGCTCATAAACATCATCGACATCATTCAGCGCCCCTTGCCAAGCACAAAAAACTGCGCCTTGTTGTCCATCAGCCATTGTGTGGCCCGCAAGCCCTCATGCTGGCCGGGGTGGAATTCTGGCAGCAAGTAATCGCGCCATTTCCCCAGATTGCCGCGAATCAGTCCGTCCGGGGCGAACAGCAAACGGGCCGCGTTGCGCCAACTGCTCCCGTTGAACAGGCTGCCGTCATGCCAGAGGTTGAGCATTGTCTGGCACAGCAGATCCCAGAGGAAGATCGCGGTGACATAACGGAAACAGCGAACACGCCATTGATGGCTGCCACCTGCCGCCCGGTGAATGTCGAACGCGGTGTTGCGGTGCTCGGTTTCTTCGGCGCTATGCCATTGCCACAGCAGGCGCAAGCGTTCGGGCGCACCTTCAAGCGCTTCCGGGTGGCGCAGCAACCAGTCGGCAAAGATCGCCGTCAGATGTTCGGTCGCCGCAGTGGCGGCCAGATGCAGACGCAAGTCGATCGCCGCGTTCTTGCTGATCCGGCACTTGGCCCGCTGCGCGATCAGGTTGCGGTAGCCGAGTTTTTCGAGTTGCCGGTTGAACAAACCGTGCAGATGTCGATGGGTCGCTTCCTGGCCGACGAAGCCCTGGACCTCGGCGGCGAACTGCTGGCGCTGTTGCTCCGGCATAGCAGCCAGGCCATTGCGCAACGAATCGATGAAATATTGTTCGCCGACCGGAAATGCCATCGACAGGGCATTGAAGAATGCCGAACGGAATGCATCGCCGCCGTTCCAGCGACCAGAAAATGGCGTCTGCAAATCGATTTGCAGGCGTCGAACAAGCAACTCTGTCATGGGTTTTCCGGGCTCAATGGGCTCTGGCGTCAGGTCGGTCGCGCAGTTCGCGGCGCAGGATTTTGCCGACATTGCTCTTGGGTAGATCGTCGAGAAATTCCACCAGGCGCGGCACCTTGTAGCCGGTCAGATGTTGCCGGCAATGCGCGATCAGGACCGATTCGGTCAGCGCTGCGGATTTCCTCACCACAAAAATCTTCACGGCTTCACCCGAGCTCGCACTGGGCCGCCCCACCGCAGCAACTTCAAACACCTCGGGATGCATCATCACCACCTCTTCAATCTCGTTGGGATAGACATTGAATCCCGACACCAGGATCAGGTCTTTCAGTCGATCGACGATTTTCAGGAAACCGCGCTGATCCATGACGGCGACATCGCCAGTTCGCAGGTAGCCATCAGCCGTCATCACGGCCGCGGTTTCAGCCGGCCGCTGCCAATATCCCTTCATGACCTGGGGACCGCTGACGCACAACTCTCCTGCAACGCCAAGCGCCAACTCGACGCCATCTGCATCGCGGATCGACACCATCGTCGACGGCACCGGCAAGCCGATACTGCCGCTGAATTCCTTCATGTCGAAGGGATTGATGGTGACCGTCGGCGAGCATTCGGTCAGGCCATAGCCCTCGACCAGCGGCGATTGGGTGACTTGCTGCCAGCGTTCGGCCACCGGACGCTGAACCGCCGCGCCGCCGCCGATTGCAAACCTCAGTTGACTGAAGTCCAGCTTGGCAAAATTCTTGTCGTTAAGCAGGCTGTTGAACAAGGTGTTCACCGCCGGCATGCCGACGAAGCGGTAGCGGCTCAGCACCTTGACGAAAGCAGGGATATTGCGCGGGTCGGCCACCAGCACATTGGTGCCGCCGATACCGATGAAGCCCAGGCATGAACCGAGCGCAAAGATGTGATAGAGCGGAATCGCGGTGATGCTGATCAGGTCCTGTCCGGGATCGAGGAAGGGGTCGATCCAGACCTGGCCCTGCTTGA
Source organism: uncultured Burkholderiales bacterium (assembly GCA_903820745.1). GTDB lineage: Bacteria > Pseudomonadota > Gammaproteobacteria > Burkholderiales > Burkholderiaceae_C > Paucibacter_A. The sequence goes on along the minus strand of CAIJIT010000030.1, from coordinate 15,727 downwards.
CATTGGCCAGGATGTTGCGGTGCGTCAGCATCGCGCCTTTAGAGACTCCGGTGGTGCCGCCGGTGTATTGAAGGAAGGCAAGATCCTGCGAATCGATCGGTACCGATCTGAATTCGGCTGCGGCCCCCACTGCCAGCATGTCCCGGAATTGCATGCTGCCGGGCAAGTCAAAGGGCTTGACCGCATGTTTCAGATACTTGATCACAAAGTTGCCAATCAGGCGCTTGATCCCGGGCATCATGTCGGCCAGGCCGGTGACCACCACCTGCTTGACCGCGGTATTGGCGATCACCTTGGCCAGCGTATGGGCGAAGATGTCGACGATGACAATCGCCGTTGCCCCCGAGTCCTTCAGTTGATGTTCGAGCTCGCGCGGCGAGTACATCGGATTGACGTTGACCACCACGTAGCCAGCGCGCAACAACCCGAACAGGCAGACCGGATACTGCAGCAGATTGGGCATCATCAAGGCGACGCGGCTACCTTTGGGCAGGCTCAACACGCTCTGGAAATAACCGGCGACCTGGCGACTGGCAAGGTCAAGCGCGCGGTAACTGAGCCCCACGCCGGTGGACCCGCTGATGAATGCCTTGCGCTCACCAAACTTTGCCACAGCGGCATCGAAATAGTCGGCAATCGACCCCAAGGCTTCGACGTCGATCTCTGCGGGAACGCCTGCCGAGTAATTTTTCGCCCAGATATTTTCCATTTTTTATTCGGCGCTCAAGGAGTCGTCAGGTCTGCGCGATGGTTGGTCGCCATCGCGATTGAAGATATTTGAATACATTGCTGCATTCAAGGCAGTACATTAGTGTATGGTCCTCATTCTGTCAACGGTGACGACCCTTGGTGGCAGCCTGCTAAGGCCCGGCAGCGACTGCCCGATACCCGTGAACGAATGAAAGCAAGTCAATTGAAGCAACTCCAAAAAGGTCAGACAGACCTGCTCGATCTATTGATCGTCGGTAGCGGTTTTTCAGGCCTCTGCCTGGCTTTGCAGATGCAGCGTGCCGGCAAACGCTGGCACCTGGTCGAGCAGGCAGCGAGCCTGGGCGGAACCTGGCGCGACAACCATTACCCTGGTGCGGCCTGCGACATTCCGTCGAATTTGTACTCGATCTCCTTCATGCCGAACCCGGAATGGACCCGGCTGTTTCCACCGCAGGCCGAGATCGAGGCCTATATGAACCGCTGCGCTGACCAAGGTGGCATCCGGCCAGGGCTGCAGTTCAACGCCCGCGTGATTCGAGCCTTGTGGAATGAGACGGACTTGTGCTGGAGGGTCACACTCGCTGACGGGAGCGAGTTACGCGCACGCGCTTTGGCGCTGGGAACCGGCGGTCTGAGCCGGCCACGCATGCCGCAGATCGAGGGGCTTGAGCGCTTCGCTGGCACCTTGTTCCATTCAGCGCGCTGGCGCCATGACGTGGACTTGGCGGGCAAAAAGGTCGGGGTCATCGGCACCGGTGCCAGCGCGATCCAGATCGTTCCGGCAATCGCGGCGCAATGCGGATCGCTGACGCTGTTTCAACGCACTCCAGCATGGATCGTGCCGCGCCAGGACAAAGCCGTCAGCGCCGAGACCCAGGCCCTTTACCGACGCCGACCCTGGCGCCAGCGCCTGAACCGCGCGCTCACCTATGCACGACTGGAATCGAGGATGTTTGCTTTCCGCAGCGCGCCATGGCTGCTCAAGCTGGCCCAGGGTCAGGTTTTGAAGTTCATTGCAGCCAAGGTGCGCGACCCGGTGCTGCGCCGGCAACTCACACCCGACTACAAAATCGGCTGCAAGCGCATTTTGTTGTCCGATGACTTCTACCGGGCGCTGCGGCAGTCGAATGTGCGCCTGGTCAACCAGGGCGTGGTGCGAGCCACCGAGCACGGCGTGATCACCGCCGATGGCCAGGAGCATCAACTCGATGTGCTGGTGGCAGCGACCGGTTTCCTGGTGACCGATGCCGGGGCGCCCTTTGAAGTCATCGGCCGCGACGGCGTCGATCTGAACCAGGTCTGGTCTGCCGGCCCCCAAGCTTATCTGGGTACGACGGTGGCAGGATTCCCGAACCTGTTCGTGATGACCGGTCCGAACACCGGCTCCGGACATAACTCGATCATCTACATCATCGAGGCACAGACCCGCTTCGTGCTCAAAGCCTTGCAGGCACTGGACCGGGCGGGCGTTGCTGCCTTCGAGCCGCGTGCCGATGTTCAGCAGCGTTACAACGCCGACTTGCAGAAACGGCTGGCCGGCAGCGTCTGGAATGCCGGCGGCTGCAGCAGTTGGTATCTGGCTGCCGATGGCTCGAATCGGGTGCTCTGGCCCGATTACACCTTCCGTTTGCGACGCAGCCTTTCAAGCTTTGATTGGCAGGCCTTCCATGCGATCGGCGCCACCGCTTGAATCACTTCGCCAACAAGACCGTTGTGATCACTGGCGCCGCTTCAGGCATCGGCGCGGCCCTCGCCAGCGCTTTTGCCAAGGCCGGCGCCAGACTGCTATTGGCCGATGTCGATGCGACGCGGCTCGAAGCGGTCGGACAGATGCTGCGAGATCAGGGCGCAACCTGTCTGACGCAATTGTGCGATGTGGCGCGCCAAAAATCTTTCGAAGCGCTGGCAGCGCGGGCCAGCAGCGATCTGGGCGGTGCCGACATCCTGATCAACAACGCCGGCGTGGCCTTGGTGGCGCCAGTGCAGAGCCTCGATCTGGCCGACGCCCATTGGCTGATGGACATCAACTTCTGGGGCGTGGTCCATGGTTGCCGGGCCTTCACGCCGCAATTGCAATCACGACCGGGCAGCGCGATCGTCAACATGTCGAGCATCTTCGGCATGATTTCGCTGCCGACCCAATCCGTCTACAACGCCAGCAAGGCAGCAGTGAGGGCCTTTTCGGATGCGCTGCGCGAGGAATTGCGCGGCACTGTTGACAAGCCAAGCGTCCAGATTCTCTGTGTTCACCCAGGCGGCATCCGCACGCGCCTGGTGGAACAGGCCCGGCTGGGCGACATCAGCGCAGTGGCCGAGAGCCCGCAAGAGCTGCACAGCCAGTTCCGCCGCATGGCCGGCAACGGCGCCGAACAGGCGGCTGCCACGATCCTGCTGGCCTTGCAGCGTGGCCAGACTCGCTTGTTGATCGGCAATGATGCCAAGTTCGGTGACCTGCTCTACCGCTGGGGACCGGCGCGGGCATCAGCCCGTTTCCACGCGTTGATGCGCTGGGGTCAACGGCGTCTGCGACGTGGCAAACAAAGCCAGAGGCAAGCCCGATGAGTTGGCAGGCGACGCTGACCAATCTGTATCTGCGCTACCGTTTCAAACCGGCTGCGGGTACGCGCTTGGTCGTGGTCACCGCCCGCGCAAGAATGTTCCGGCTGATGCAGGGCAAAAATCCGATGCCCGCCGATGTGCTCCACCAGACGGTGCCAGCGCAGGGTCGACTCTGCCCGGCCGAATGGCTGCGTCCCGCTGATTTATCCGCCCAACGCACATTGCTCTATTTTCATGGCGGTGGCTATTTTTTCGGCGAGCTCGCCATGCACCGGCCGATGTGCAGCTACCTCAGCCGCATCGCCAGGGCTGACGTGCTATCGGTCGATTACCGGCTCGCGCCCGAGCATCCTTGCCCGGCTGCGATCGATGATGCGCTGGCTTGGTACCGTGAACTGCTGACAAAAATCCCCGCCGCGCAGATCCTGCTCGGCGGCGATTCTGCCGGCGGCGGGCTGGCCCTGGCCTGCCTGCTGCAAGCGCGCGAAGCCGGACTGCCGATGCCTGCCGGCATTGTGCTGTTCTCGCCCTGGGTCGACCTGACATGCAGCGGTGAAACAATGCAAACACGTGCCAGGACCGAGGTGATGTTCACCGCCGACAGTCTGAAACAGGCCGCAGCCCTGTATTTGAACGGTCGTGCCACGCAAGATCCGCTGGCCTCGCCGCTGCACGCCGACCTGAGCGGCCTGCCGCCGCTGCTGATCTATGCGAGCCGCGATGAACTCCTGCTTTCAGACGCTACCCGGCTGCATGCGCGCGCCGAAGCGGTAGGCCTCAAATCAACGCTGCGTCTGCAAAGCGGCATGCCCCATGTCTGGCCGGTGATGCTGATGCTGCCCGAAGCCCGTGCAAGCCTACGCGAAGTGGCGGCGTTCATGCTGAAGCGGGTGCCAGAGCAGGGCCGGGCTTGACCTCATCGCAAGGCGCTGGTGACCCACCGGACTATGCCTTGCGGACTCTGGAATTCATCGATCGAACGCGCTGGGATTTCCGAATAGGCTGAATTCCAGATCTTGGCCAGACTGCTACCCGGACCGATTTCGAGCACGCAGCGCACACCGCGCTCACTGATCGTTTCCATGCAATCGTCCCAGCGTACCATGGCTGAAATCTGACCGGCCAAAGCGGATTTCAACGTTGATTCAGCCAGGCCGGCGCCTGTGAAGTTGCTCACCAGCAGCGTCTGCGCCGGTTTGAAAGGCATGGGCTCGATCAAGACCGCAAATTGCTCGGCTGCGACCTGCATCTGCGAGGTATGCGATGAAACCTGCACAGCCAAGGGCGTGCAATGGGCGCCGATCGCAGTCAACAGCGGCAAGGCAGCAGCCAGCGCGGCTTGACTACCGCCGAGCACACAGCGATCGGGCGCAATGCGGATCGCCAAGGCGAGCTGATGGGTGTCACAGATGACGGCCATTTGCTGCGCGGTCACACCGGTTACCCCGGTCAAACCAGCCTGCTGCCCCGCACTGCAGCGATCCATCAGTTGCGCGCGCTGCCCAGCCAGATGCAAGGCCATGTCCGCATCAAAAACTCCTGCGGCGCAAAATGCCGGCAGCTCGCCGAGGCTGTAGCCGGCGATTACCGTGGGTTCGGGCAGATAGCCCGCCAGCGTTTGCCAGGCAGCAATCGACAGACCGGTCAGCAGCGGCTGCGCGACCTGGTTACGTGAAGCCCAGTCGGGATCGACCAGCAGTTGCCGCCAATCAGGTCCGAGGTAGCCCGCCATCAATGCAAGCGTGGCTTGTGCCGCAGGTTGACGATCGAGCCAGTGCAGCATGGCCGGATGCTGTGTGCCCTGGCCGGAAAAAACCAAGGCCAGGCTCATGTACAGACTCGCTGCAACCAACAGGCACAGGCGAGCATATCGGCTGCGCCTCCGGGTGACAGGCGTCGTGCAACGAAAACCCGGTGCAACTCGACCGCTCGGTTGACGCCTTCTGGATGCGCGGCGCCGCCTGCATCGAGATAGTCCCGCGCAGCAGCTTGGGCAAAGCGCAGTCCGGCCAGACCGCCGCGGTGCACAAGATTGGTGTCGTCAAGCTTGGCGATGATGTGAAACAGCGCTTGCAGCCTGGCTCTTTGTTCATCCAGACCAACCGCCTGCGCCTGTTGCAAGGCCGGCAACGCCACCTCGAACAGCAGGGGAAATCCCAGCGCAGCTTCAGTCCCGGCACTGCGCAAGCCGGCATAGCGGTTGGTCGCTCTGGCGCCCAGCGCCCTGCCCCATGAATCCTGCACCGCGTGCCGCAAGGCCCTGGGGGTCAGCCGCTGCCCTTCGCCCTGCAAGGCACCAGCACCGGCACAGAGCAGGCCGAGGCTGAAGATCGCGCCGCGATGCGTATTGACGCCTTCGGTGGCCAGCAGCATGCGGGTTTCGGCGGCGATACCGACCTGCTCAAGAATGGGAAAATGGGCCGCAACGGCACCCAGCCAGACCATCTGCGGGAAGTATTGCCGCAAGGCGAACAGGCTGCGCATGAAGGTTCTTGCATCCATATCTTGATGGCTGCCGCTGTCAACGAATGACACCAGACCCGGTTTGGGATACAGCGCCAGCTCGTCGTGCAGCGCGGCGACTGCCTGCCTTCCGATACGATTGATCGCAGCCCTTGGCAGGGCCGCAGCTCCACTGTGCGCACTGCGGCTCAACATGAAGACTCCAGGCTGGCGCCAGCCAGTCGTTTGACAAGGATTTGCCTTGTGTCTCCGGCGCGCCAGCGCAGCCACTCGCGCCACGCGACCGCGGCCCCGTTGGCAAAGAGAAATTCGCCGTCGAGGCGCGGCAGATCGAAAGGCTGGTCTGTCAGCATGGTTGCCAACGCATCGGCTGCAGTCTGATCGCCGGGGTTCAGCAGCAGATCAATGTCGGACTCTGGGCCGATGCATTCGAGTCCGGTGATGGCCTGCCAGCCATAGCTGCCGTAAACGCGCAAGCTGCTGCAATGGCGAGAGAGCGCTGCGCATTGCTGCCGCCAGCCTTCTTGCTGCGCCAGCGGCAGCAAGCCGACGATCTCGATGGCCGACGGAAATTGATCAACACAGCGCAATGCGCTCAGCGGCACAAGCATGGCCAGGCGCCGGCGCTGCCAGCGCTGCGGTGCTGGCAACCCGAGCGCCAGGCCTGCGCTTGAGTCTTTACCCTGCCTCGTGACCACCAGCGGCAGGTCCTGTTCAGCCCAATGAACCAGGCATGAACGGGCCTGGTCGTCCCAGTCATGGCCGATCAGCAAGCCGCGCCAACCGGCTTCAGTCAACCGCACCAATTGGTGTCTCTGGCTGACCATCTTGTCGATCAAGCGGCAATCACCTGATCGGCGACTGTTTTCGCAAGCAGCCGTCCGCCGCGTGCTTGTCCGTCAGCCGCTCTGACATCGTCGTGCGGTGAATTTTCCAACGCGTCCCGCAAGCAGGCCTGCAAGTCACCGCGCCAGACGCCACGCAGACCGCCCATGGCCAGGTAGTTCTGCACACCCGGCGCGAATACGGGGCTGGTTTGCGACAGCTCGGTGAGGAATTCTTCCGACAACTTGGTCACCCGCGCCATCGCCGGGATGCGCATGACACGGATCTCTGCCTCGGGCAAGGCATAGCAGGCATCGGCGATCAGCCCCGAAGTGATGAAACCGCCCGACAAAGCCTGGTCATAGACCAGGCCGACGACGCGATGGCCCTGGCGCCGCGCCAGGTCAATGCAGCAACCAAGATGCGCCATCGCGCGGTTGATACCGAGCAACTCGTCCAGATGGCGCAGCTGCTGGCCTTGGGTGTCGATCAACAGAAGGATCGCTCGACCCGGATGGTCAGCCATCAGGTCCAGCAGGACACGCGCCTGCTGCAAGGCCATCGCAACGCCGATTGGCGCATGGTGGGTCGTGCCGACTATGCCCAACGTCTGTCCGTCAAAGCTGGCCGTACCGCTGACGAAATCACATTTGACAACAATCTGATGCTCGGTGCCGAACAACTGTTCGATCAATTGTTCGAGCTTCATGCGACTTCCTTGATCAATGCCCTGGTCTGCGCCGCGCTCAAGTCAGGCACAAGAGCGGCCTGGGCAATCCCTTGCCGGCGCCATATGTCGACTCCGTCGTCTCCGGGTCTGGCCTGTTGCAGCCGCAATGCCAGCAGTTGATGTTCAGCTTGCAGACTGGCCAGAGTCAATGCAAGGCTGCCTGAAGCCAGGGCCGAGATTGCTGCAGCGCGGAAGGCGGCGACATCATCGTCGACCAACGAGTCGCAATCGCCGGTCAGATAACGGTGCTTGCCGCCGGTCGTGCGCCAGACCAGCGCGCGGTCACGCGAATCGAATTCTTCGACGCCATTCGAAGCCTCGATCACCTCCGGACCGCTCATCGCAAGACGCCCGATGTCGCTGATGATGATCCGGTCAGCACAGCGTGCAACGATACCCATGCCGCCGAAACAACCATTGGCGCCACCGATCAAGACAATCACCGGGATGCCGGCAGCACGCACATCGAGCAGCGCACGCATCACTTCAGAGACGGCGATCAGCCCGGCATTGGCTTCATGCAAACGCACGCCCCCCGATTCGGCCAGCAACAGCACCGCCTGCGGCCGTTCGAGCAAGGCGCGTTGCAGCCAGCCGCAGAGCTTGGCACCATGCACTTCGCCGACGCCGCCTCCCATAAACTCGCCTTCCTGCGCGGCAACGAATACTGTCCTGCCATCAAGCCGGGCACGGCCTACCGCGACACCATCGTCAAAAGCAGCCGGCACACCGAGTTGGGCCAGATGCGGGCTCATCACCCGCATCGCCGGTGGCAGCCATTCCTCGAAGCTGCCTGCATCGAAAAGCCTGGACAGGCGTTCGCGCGCCGTGCATTCACCAAAGCTGATATTCATGCCAGCTCCGCCCTGGCCTGGCTCAGCCGCAGGCTGACCACCGCCGGCGTCGCGCCCATATCATGAATCGTCACTTGGACACCTGCCAGGTCATGGCGCATCTGGAAGTCGCGAAGCACAGCCTCCCAGATCTGGCCAAAGCCGCGCGCCGAAGTCTGCACTTCAAAGCTGCATTGCTTGCCACCGACATCTTCCAGCAAGACTTCCAGATTGCCTGAACCGATCACACCGACCAGCACCGGGGCAAACGCCGGCAAGGTCTTGCTGCCGGGAAATTTGAACTGCAGGGTCTCCAGACCGATGGCTGTACTCATGGGATTGATTACCAATTTCTGAATCGGCCGGGTGGCTGATAGCGGCCGCCTGAGGCTGTAACGAGGTCGCGCATTGAACGCGCAGCCAGCAAATTTCTGGTCGCCAGACGCGGGTCGATGCCGAGGTCTTCCGGCCTGCGGATGATGCCGCGATCGCGCAGGTTCTCGACCATGGCCCGGTCCCGACCGAGACCCACCTCGGTGTAGCCGGCCACGCCGCGTATTGCCTGCTCGCGCTCTTCGTCATTGCGGCAGAGCAGCAGGTTGGCGATACCCTCTTCGGTCAGGATATGGGTCACGTCGTCGCCATAGATCATGATCGGCGGCAACGCCATGTCGGCTTGCTCGGCCAGTTGCCAGGCGTCGAGGCGTTCGACAAAGGCCGGCGCCATATGCTCGCGAAAGGTCTCGACCATTTGCACGACCAACTTCTGCCCGCGCGGCGTGCCGCGCGCACCTCCAAGGCCCTTGCGCGCCTGCTCACCGGCCTTCAACCAGGCTGGACTGGCGTGACGGCGGCCACGCGCATCGGCACCCATATTCGGCGCACCACCGAAGCCTGCGATTCGGCCGAGGGTGGCGGTCGAGCTGTTGCCGCAGAGGTCGATCTGCAGCGTCGAACCGATGAACAGGTCACAGGCGTAATGCCCTGCCGCCTGACAAAAAGCCCGGTTGCTGCGCAAGGAACCATCTGAGCCGGTGAAGAACACATCGGGACGCGCACGGATGTAGTTTTCCATGCCGAGTTCGGACCCGAAAGAATGCACCGACTGGACCCAGCCAGCCTCGATCGCCGGGATCAGCGCCGGATGCGGATTCAGCGCCCAATGGGTCGCGATCTTGCCCTTGAGCCCAAGCGATTCGCCATAGGTCGGTAGCAGCAACTCGATTGCCGCAGTGTCAAAACCGATGCCATGGTTCAAGCGCTGCACGCCATATTCAGCATAGATGCCCTTGATCGCCATCATCGCCATCAGCACCTGGATCTCGGAGATCTGCGCCGGGTCGCGGGTGAACAAGGGTTCGATGTAATGCGGCTGCGGGCTCTTGACGACAAAGTCGACCCAGCCCGCCGGAATGTCCACGCGTGGCAACTTGTCGAGAATCTCATTGACCTGCGCGACCACGATGCCGCTTTTGAAGGCCGTCGCTTCGACGATGGCCGGGGTGTCCTCGGTGTTCGGCCCGGTATACAGGTTGCCCTCGCGGTCGGCCGCCTGCGCGCAGATCAGTGCGACCTTGGGCGTCAGGTCGACGAAATAGCGGGCAAACAATTCCAGGTAAGTGTGAATCGCGCCGATCGTGATGCGGCGCTCGCTGACCAAACGCGCCAGCCTCGCACCTTGTGGTCCGGAGAAGCTGAAGTCGAGCCTTGATGCGATGCCTTTGTCGAAAACGTCGAGGTGTTCAGGCAAAGCCAGCACCGACTGCACGAGGTGCAGATCATGGACTTGCGTCGGATCCAACCGGGTCAAGGTGCGTGCGAGGAAATCGGCCTGCTTCTGGTTGTTGCCCTCGAGGCAGACACGGTCGCCGGGCTCGAGCAAGGCATGCAGTAATTTGACTGCATCGTCAGCGCCGAGGCATTTTCCGCGCAAACCCTGACCCAAGGCCGAGGCGGCCCGCGCCAGGCGCCTGGCGCGGCTCTGCGACTGCAAATTCCAGACCGTTGCACTGCTTGCCCCGACTTGAACTTGCTGCTCACGGCCAGCAAGACCTGGCTCATTGCCGCTAGTTAACATAATGCTTTCATCAGGAGGTCGGGGACTGCGGGCAGGGAATGCCGGCAACTTTGACTTCCACTTCGATCACGATTGGCTTGCCGGCACCTTGGGCGCCGGCAAGCCAGGGTCTCACTTGGGTACACCCATCACAAGGTCAGGCAGACCCGTGGCGATGCCGGGAATCAGGCACATCAACAAGATCGCCAAAAACATCAGGCCGAGGAAAGGCATGACGCCCCAGATCACATCCTTCAGCGGAATGTCAGGGGCGATATTCTTGATGACGAAGATGTTCAAACCGACCGGTGGATGGATCAAGCCCATTTCCATCACGATGGTCATCACCACGCCGAACCAGATCAGATCGAATCCGGCTGCTTTCAAGGGCGGCAGGATGATCGGTGCGGTCATCAGAATGATCGAGACCGGCGGCAGAAAGAATCCCAGCACGATCACCATACACAGGATTACCGCCAGCAGCATCCATTTCGGCAAGGCCATCGCCACCACACCCTCGGCAGCACTCTGCGAGATATGCAGCGAGCTCATCACATAGGAGTAAAGCAACGACATGCCGATGATGAACATCAGCATCGACGATTCCTTGATCGTGCTCGACAGGATCGGCTGCAACTGACCCGGGCGCCAGATGCCGTAGACCACCGCGATCAAGACCAGCGCCATGATGCCACCCAGGCCGGCGGTTTCAGAAGGGGTGGCATAACCTCCATACAGCGCCACCATCACGCCGATCAGCAGGATCACGAACGGCAGCACGCGCGGCAGCATCTCGACCTTTTCAGCCAATGTGAACACATGGTCATCAAGCATCGCCGACTTGACTGAGCCGGGACCGGCCGAAGCGTAGGCGACCAAGGCAGAAGCATGCTCCTTGCGGTAGCGATAGACCGCATAAGCTGAGAACAAGGCAACCAGCAGCATGCCAGGGCCGATACCCGCGAGGAACAAACGCCCGAGCGACTGCTCGGCCGCCACCGCATAGAGGATCATCGTGATCGAGGGTGGCAGCAAGATGCCCAGCGTACCGCCAGCGGCGATGATGCCAGCGGCAAAGCCTGGCGAATAGCCACGCATACGCATCTCGGGGATGCCGGCACTGCCGATCGCCGAGCAAGTTGCCGGACTGGAGCCCGACATCGCAGCGAACAGCGCACAGGCAAACACATTGGCAATGCCAAGACCACCGGGGATCTTGTTCATCCAGGCATGCATCGCCGAGTACAAGTCCTTGCCCGCAGGAGATTTGCCGATTGCCGCACCCTTCAGGATGAACAAGGGAATCGACAGCAAGGTGATGCTAGCCATTTCCTCATAGACGTTCTGCGTCACCGTGTCGAGTGCGGACCCTGGCATGAAGAAATACATGAAGGAAACTGCCACGGCGCCGAGGCCGAACGCAATCGGCATGCCCGAAAACATCACGGCCAGCGTCACCGCGCCGAAGCTCAAACCTAAACTGAGAATGCTCATCGCGGGCTCCTTTTGCCGCTCACGCGGATCGAGAGTTCAAGCAACAGTTGCAGCGTGAGCAAGCTCATGCCGGTCGCCATCAACGAATAGGGAATCCACAAGGCCGGGCCCCAGGTCGAGTTGCTGGTAAAGCCGTCGACCCAGGCTTCATGGAACAGCGTCCACGACTTCCAGGAAAAAAATGCGCAAAAGGCAAAACTCACCCCGTCGACAAAAATCATCCGGATATGGTTGGCACGTTCTGACAACAATCCGGCGATGGCTTCGACGCCGACATGACCACGCAGCGACTGCACAAACGCACCCGAGAAAAAGGTCCCGCCGACCAGCAGGAACACTGCGGTCTCATCCTGCCATTCGGTCGGAATCTTGAAGAAATAGCGTGCTGCCACGCTATAGCTGAGAATCGCCGCTGCTGCGAACAAGGCCAGCATGCAAGGCACCATGACGATGCGATTGACGAAGCGCAGCGCGCCCTCCAGCGGCAGCAGCGCGCCGCTGGCCTGCAGCGGCTGGCCAATGTGATGCTCCAGACCGCCGCTCATCAGGCCGCCACTTTTTCAGCCAGCTTGAGTAGCCTGGCGCAACTCTCGTTCTTCTCGCCGAAGTCCTTCCAGGCGGAACTGCGCGACAAAGCGACCCATTTGGCCAATGCGGCGTCAGGCAGGTCGTGCACTTTCGCCCCGGCCTTGATATAGGCATCCGAGACCGCCATGTCGTCGGCCCTTGCCCCTTCGAACGCGAATTTCTCCATTTCTGCGCCTACGGTCATGATCAAGGCCTGCTGGTCCTTGGGCAATTTGTCGAAGATGATCTTCGACATCAGCAGCGGCTCCAACATGAACCAGTAGGACTTGCCGGTCTTGCTGATCGTCAGATGCTTGGACACTTCCTGCAGGCGGAACGAAATCAGGCTGGTCGCCGAAGTGGTGACGATGTCGACCGCACCGGTCTGCATCGCCGCATAGGTCTCGTTGGAAGGCAGCGACAAAGTGGTGGCACCGGCAGCTTTGGCCACCAGGTCCATTTCGCGACTGCCGCCGCGGAATTTCAGCCCCTTCACATCCTCTGGCGCAATGATCGGCACGTTGCGACTGGCCGCGCCACCGGCTTGCCAGATCCAGGTGACGATGACCAGGCCCTTGTCCGCCAGCAGATCGGTCAATGCCTTGCCGATTTCAGCTTTTTTCCAGGCATAACCCTGCTCATAAGATGTCACCAGACCGGGCATCAAGGCAATGTTCAACTCGGGCACTTCGCCACCAGCATAGGGCAGCGGGATCAGCGTCATATCGAGAGCGCCCTTGCGTGCAGCACTGAACTGCGCATTGACCTTCATCAGCGAACTGCCGGGATATACATTGGCCTTCAGCGCGCCGCTGCTGCGACGATCAATCTCCTGGGCAAATTTGGCACAGAGCCGATGCCGGAAATCCCCTTCGGCGTCTGTACCGCCGGGAAACTGGTGCGAGATCTTCAACGGATCGGCAGCATGGGCGAAATGCGCTGGTAGCAGCAAGGAAGGGGCGGCAGCAAGGCCGGTGATCAAGGTGCGACGGTTGGTATTCATTTTTGTCTCCTGGAAAATTGCAAAAAGGCTCTGTTTGATTCAGTACCGCCCCGAAAGCAGGCTGCCGAATCCTGGCGCATGGGTCTTCAGACCCAGCTTCTTCAACATCATGAAAGTCGTGGCGATCGAAGAGGAAAGCACCGGGATACCGATACGGTCCTCAATCAATTGCACCGAGGGCAAGGAAGGCATCTGCACGCAGGCGGATGCCACGACAGCGTCGACCCCCTGCAGATTCAACTTGCGGGTGATTTCGACCGGCGCCAGCGGATTTTGCCTGCCAACGTCGAGATTGTCAGGAATCTCCAGAGAAATGCTGTCAACAACTTCAATTTCTTCGTTCTCGATGTAGTCGATGACCAAGCGGGTCAACGGTTTCATATAGGGCGCCAGCAGGGAAATTCGCTTGGCGCCAATGGCCTTCAAACCATCAACCAGCGCACCAGCACTGGTCACGACTGGCGCTGGTCCACCGGCATCGACCGTGCGCTGGTACAGCCTTGCCTCCGAAACGCGGTGATAGCCGTGACCCATGCTCATGATCGCAACCAGGCAGGCATAGCCAAGCACATCGACGCGGGCATCGGCCAACTCAAGCGCGCAGCGGTCCGAGTCGCGGTCCATCGCAGCCAGTTCTTCCCTGGTCACTTTCTGCATGCGCATGCGGCTCGAATGGAAGGTGAAGCGCTCGGGCTCGACGGTCTCGCGAGCGCGCAGCATCGCGGGAATCTCGGTTTCCATCGTCGTGTTCGAACTTGGCACGATCTGGCCGATACGGAACTGTGTCTTGTTGCTCATAGGTTTATTGGGTGGATCAAGGTGTTACGAGCAAGTCGGCCAGATGCTCGAAATCCTCGACCACCAGGTCGAACTCAGCGCTTTCGATGGCGGGCTCGATCGTCGCCAGGCCATGCTCGAAAGGACGCCTCACATAGGCAGTGCGAAGTCCGCAGGCACGCGCCGAGCGCAGATCGGAAGGATGACAGGCCACCAGCATCAAGTCCTGCGGCGCCAGATCGAGCAATTTCGCGCACCCGAGATAGGTTTCGGGATCGGGCTTGTAATGCCCGAACAGCTCGGCCGAGATCACGCAGTCCCAGGGTAGGCCATTGTGCTTGGCCAGCTCGGTCAACAGCGAAAAATTGCCATTTGACAAGGTCGTCAGGGTAAAGCGGGATTTCAGCCTTTGCAGTCCGGCCATGGTGTCGGGCCAGAGTGGCAAACGGTGCCAAGCAAGATTCAACTGTCTGCGCTCCGTTTCATCCAGCAGCCCCAGGCCATGGCTGTCGATGATCTGTTCGAGATTCATCCGGTGCAGGGCGTCGATGTGGGTCCAGGGCAGTTCGCCACTGCGCACTCTGGCCATGGCCGGCGCATAGCCGGAACGCCAGTCATTGGCGAAAGCCGACCAGTCGCCTTCGATCCGGTGACGCGCTGCAAGCAAGGCGACCTCCAGCATCACACCGGCATGCCAGTCGACCACGGTGCCGAACACATCGAAAGCCAGTGCTTTGGGCGGTAAGTCAGAAAGTGATAACAAGGACGACATCAACTCAACTTCAGGATGATCACACCCCATGATTATGTATACAAAATGCTTCTTCATGTACTCAATGTTTATCCTGAACGACATTTTTTTGCATGGAAAAAGCATGTTTTAATTGCGCCGATTGAATAACAGGCGCTAAAAAACCAATGAAACCTCTGTCTGAACGTTTGCGTGAAGCGATCGAAGAGGAAATCGCCACAGGCAAGTTGTTGCCTGGTACCCACCTCGACGAAACAGAACTGGCCTTGCGCTTCGGTGTCTCCAGAACGCCGATCCGGGAGACCTTGCGTCTGCTGGTCGGGGTCGGTCTGGTTGTGACAAGACCGCGCCGTGGCGCCGTCGTGGCTCAAATTTCAGCGCAAGGACTGGTCGAGATGTTCGAGGTGATGGGTGAACTCGAAGCCATGTGCGCCAGGCTGGCAGCGCGCCGGATCAACGAAACCGAGATGGCAAGCCTGCAGCAAGCCCATCTGGAATGTCGCAATGCCGCCGCCAGTGGTGACTCCGACGCCTATTTCTATGCCAATGAGAAGTTTCACCTTGCGATCTACGAGGCGAGCCACAATGCCTTTCTGGCCGAACAGTCACTCGCTCTTCAGCGCAAACTACGCCCTTATCGGCGCCTGCAACTGAGGGTACGGAACCGGGTGCAGCGCAGTTTCACCGAACATGAGGCGATCCTGGCAGCTCTGCATCAAGGTGATGGTGAACAAGCCGCCGCGGCAACCAAAGCCCATGTGCTGGTGCAAGGCGAACGCTTCGTCGATCTGGTCGCCAGCATCGCGCAACTGGAGAATTGACATCCTCCCCGCCCTAAAGGGCGGGGATTCCCTCTACAGGGGCTGCATGTCCGCAGCCGGCTCTGAACTTTGACAGGATATTGCGAGCAGCGTTCACATCACGATCATGCAAACGCTCACACCCCCAGCAGGTCCAT
>CAIJIT010000029.1 GCA_903820745.1 uncultured Burkholderiales bacterium | reverse complement strand
CGCACTAATGCTGCCGTCCCGATTATGGCGACCAACACTAGCGCTACTGTCGCCGTTGCCAACCAAAGCCAAAAATGCCAACCAGGGCTGCGTTTTTCAGCTGAATTTGTAGATTCTTCTGAGCTCATTAGTAGAATTTCGCTGTGCAAGCTAGCAATTTCTGATGTAACGATTCGGCTACTTCGAGCATTATTGGGTCGAGCGCTTCACCGTACTGGCCTGTTTGTGAGGGTGGTTTTATCAAGCTGGCGAGGGCTGGAATATCAGCCTTCACTTTGACATTGCCGCAGATCGTTGAGACGAAGCCGGTTGGGTCATCTCGCATCCAGTCATGGTTTACGAAGGTTAGACGCAAATCTTGCTGGTCCAGCACGGCAGAATGCAGTGCGATCCAATAGGCCAGCCAGTAGTTTGGATCATCGGTTGTAAGGTCATTCCTCAAACTTGGTACGGCTAGTTTGGCGGGCTGGTGATCAAGGCCGAATTCATGGTGGCCGAGCCATTTTCTATAGTTTTTGGCGAATGGTTCGTCGGCCGTCGCCAATGTGCGCTGGTGCTGGCGAAACGATGACCAAACGGTGTCGACAGGGTTGCGGAAGACAAATAGAACCGTGGCAGTTGGGTCGGCACATAGGCTGGGCAGACGGGATAGGTTGTTGTTGTTCTTCGATAGATAGCGCCTGAGCTTGCCTGTTTTTTCCCCTGGTCTTGGCCTTGGGTTGGCGACTAGGGCGCGATAGTCGGCAAAATCGGCCATCACTGCTGGGCTTATTTTTACGGTTGGGCCTGCGCTGTCGGATGCTTGATCGCCGCACGTGCGCCAGAAGACTTCTTCGAAGGATTCCGGGCTGTCGAGATCGATCCAAAGGCCGTCGCCATGCGTTCGCTCGGTGCTCTGCACGTGTTGTGGAAAACGGGCGGTTATCTGGCGCCACAAATTCGGCGCGAGCACGAAGGGCATGTCGCGATAGCAGAGTGATTTGAAGTCATCGATCTGGTCCAGGATGCGGAGCAAGATCGTCGTGCCTGAGCGTGGCATACCGCAGACGTAAACCGCGCCTGCAGCCGGATCCGCCAAGGGCGGGCGCAATGGCAGGAAAAAATGGCGCCCGAGATCAAACGACAAGGCGCGAACTATCTTTGGCTCCAAGGCCAGCCAGTGCGCCCAGCGCTGCAGCCGGCTGTAACCATGGGCTGTGTTCATTTGGCTCTGCACGACGGGCTCTTCACTTCGGAATTTTTTGCGCCGAACCAGCCACCAGAGGGTGGCCGTTAGCGATGAAATGGCAATGTAGGCCGTTTGTTTTGGTTGTTGCCATTCAAGAACCCAGGGTGGAAAGGCTGCAATCGCAATCAGCAGCAGCATCAGGGTGAGCGCGATCAGGCCGAGTTGCAGCGAATGAAAGCCGCTGTTGAGTAGCGTTGCTTGCCTTTCATCGTCGTCGGTGGCCGAGCGAAATTTAATCAGGCTGGCTTTGATGCTGCCGAGTTGCGCGGCAGCCCAGGGGTTCGCCAAACTCCGGAGGCAGATCTCTGACAAGCATGGGCCTCCGACCGTTGCTGCAGCCCAGACACTGATCATTTCTTTTTGGCCCTGAGGTGCCTGATCAGCTTTTTGAGTGGGTACCAGATCACCCCGACCACCAGCATCATCAGCCCGGCAAAGATGCCAAGGATTGCCGCCATAGCGCCGGTACCCAAGCCCGGGCCGATGTAGGCGGATGCAGCTGAGGTGTAGAGCAGGAGGGACAGGGGCGCGGAAACTTTCAGCAGGGTTGAGGCTTTGATCATCGGACTGGCGTGCAATGGCTGGGAATGGCCGGTTGAAAGTCTTGGGGTGGGTGGGCGGATGGCGGGCAATGGTTTTTGGAGCGGAGCTAGTTTTAGTTTTAGTTTTAGTTTTAGTTTTAGTTTTAGCATTTTAAGCCGGAATTATGACATAACTTCGAAACGCTTCAATTGTCATTTCATTGGCATATCTTATGTTTTTGAAGATCAATTGAGCGGGTTGTTCGGGAGTGAAACCAGGACACCTATGGCAGTTGGATGCAGGTCGAGAGAAGGTGGCTTGCGGCGCAGCTCAGACAAGGCAGCCAGCCCATGACTCAGCTATGGAGCGAGTATGGCGTAGAAGGGCAAGGTCATGCGTAGACGCATCAATTTTAAGGTGTCTTGCGCAGCTGGAAATGACAATTCCGTCATCTGTGCCTTGGCTAATCCGCAATCGCCGGGGGTTCGGTCAACAGGTTGCCTTCTTGCTGGCCGATTCACGTGGGGGCTTTTGGCGCATCGGCAGCGTGTTTACTTGAAACAACATGCGGTTCGTGGTGAGCTTGGCGAGCCAGGTTCGGGTTATGCCCGTTCATGGTTCCTTCCTTCCTTCCTTCGACAGGCTCAGGCCAATCGGAAATACAGTGTCAGGCCCGCCCTTCGACGGGCTCAGGCCCTTCGGCAGGCTCAGGACTATCGGGTATGAAGGCGCAGGCCTGCCCTTCGACGGGCTCAGGGCGAACGGAGATGAGCATGGATCGAGGGTCACGTGGATCGAGGGTCAGGTCTTGCTTTCACGCAAAGGTCTTGCCATTGCCGAACCTCAGTGGGAATTTGATTGATTGCAAGACCTTGACCCCAAGGTGTGTGACTTCTATCGCAGCCTGCAATATCTTGGCTAGATCTGGATCGTTGTTTGAGCGGGCACCCTCAATTCCCAAAAGTGCCTTCTCAACGAAATTGATGCGCGTAGTGTCTGTAGCCGGCACGCAGCACGCGCCGCGAAGCGGCAACCTACTGCTGCATGTCCGTGACGAGCAACCAGTTAGCCGATAAGCTTGTCATACTCGCCATGCGTACCGACCCAGAACCAATGTACGCCGCCTGGGACAGGGAGGCCAAGTGCGCGGTAGTAGAGACCGACTCGAACACTATGAAATCGACCATTTGCGACAGCCTTGAAATGCAACGATAGATGGCTCGGATCTGCCTTGAGTTGCGCGAAATTTCGGTGCGCTACGGTTTGAATTTAAACGGGCAATGAGTCGAGGCACTGCCAAAACCGCTTTGATGCGGTGTGCATCAAACTCAAAGTTGACTCGCCGAACCGGCACGGTAGTCGGCAAGCGCCTCGGCTGCCAACTGGTCGAGCTTGCCAGAGGCTGCATCCTGCTCGATTTGACTATCCCACGCCTTGCCATCGAATTCAGCAAACCACCGCCGGAATTCAGCCAACTCCATCGGGGGTAGTGACTCCACAGCACTCTCAATTGACTTCACGTTTCCCATGTTTGCGCTCCTTTTGCGCCGCGATTCCCGAAGTATGCAGCAAGTCAACGGCAGCCCGCTTTCTTGTTGGGTATTCTGGGACACCGTGACCGGTGATTCTGGAGGATCGTGACCGAGGAGTGGATCGAGATTGGTTGACGACAATTACCTTGGCCGGCGACCGATTGATTCCCGCATTCGGCCCGGTGGGCCATCCATGCGGGCTACTTTTGGCCAGGTTTCGGTCGGTGCCAACACCGTGCTTACGTCAAGCGATCACCACGATAGTCCGCCCAGTGGTGCGAAAGCGAGAAGGCTTGCGCAACCTGGG
>CAIJIT010000028.1 GCA_903820745.1 uncultured Burkholderiales bacterium | reverse complement strand
TCAACCGCTACTCTTGCTTTTGCCGCTTTGTTCGGCCTCAGTACCTCCGTTCAGGCCCAGGATGTTGCCGCCGGCCAGAAAAAAATCGCCATGTGCATCGGCTGCCATGGCATCGAAGGCTATCAAGCCAGCTTTCCGCAAGTTCACAAGGTGCCGATGATTGCCGGCCAGAGCGCGGGCTATATCGTCGCTGCCTTGACTGCCTATTCGAAGGGCGAGCGTAAGCACCCGACGATGCGCGGCATCGCGGGTTCGCTGAGCGAAAAAGATATGGCCGACATCGCGGCCTACTATGAGCAACTCGCCCACGCGCCCGTCGTGCCTGAGGCCGCTACAGCACCCACCGCCCAGGTCGCCGACCTGCTGACCCGCGGCGCTTGCAGTTCATGCCATGGCGCCAATTTCAGCAAGCCGATCGCTCCGGTTTATCCGAAGATTGCCGGCCAGCATGGCGACTATCTGTATGTCGCCTTGAAGTCTTATCAAACCCAGGGCAACCCGGGCGTCGGACGTGGCAACGCGATCATGATGGGCCAGGTCAAGCAATTCAGCCCAGCCGAATTGAAGGCCCTGGCTGACTATATGGCTTCGCAGCCGAGCGAGTTGCGTACCGTCGCGCAAAGCAAGTTCCGCTGACAGGGCCGCTGAGACAGGGCCGCGCGCCAGCGAATCGGCGCTGCTGCGCTACTGGCGCGAGACCAGAAAATGGGTCGATACCTCGCCCAGGCCCTTGCATACGACGACGCCAGCGTCCTCCATGACAAAGCTGTCCGTCAGCGCGGCATAGGTACTCGGTGAAACCTGCACCCGACCATGTTGTGAGGTCGATTCCATCCGGCTCGCCGTGTTGACGGTGTTGCCCCACAAGTCATAGGAAAACTTGGTGAAGCCGATCACGCCGGCCACCACCGGGCCGGAGTTGATGCCGATGCGCATCTTCAGGGATTTGCCGTTTTCCCGGTTGAAGTTGTCCAGGTCCTCGAACATGCCCAGCGCCATGTCGGCGCATTGCTCGGCATGATCCGGGCGAGGGATGGGCAAGCCACCGACGGCCATATAGGCATCGCCAATAGTCTTGATCTTCTCCAGGCCAAGCGCTTCGGCCCGCTTGTCAAAGCGGGTGAACAAGTCGTTGAGCAACTTGACCAAATCAATCGCACTGATCTGCGATGACATCTGGGTGAAGCCGACCAGGTCGCTGAACAGGATGCTCACGTCGGGGTAACTGCCCGAAATATTCTTCTCACCACGCTTCAATCGATCGGCGATCGAGCGGGGCAGGATGTTGAGCATCAGCTTTTCGGTTTTCATCTGCTCGATTTCGAGCATCTGCTTTTCCATCAGTTCAAGATCGCGCAGGCGCTTCTTCTCGAAACAGGAAAATATCCGGGCCTTCAACAGCACCGGATTAAACGGCTTGGGCAGATAGTCTTCGGCGCCGATCTCGATGCACTTGATGGTCTTCTCGATCGCGTCGGCGCCCGAGATGACGATGACCGACAGCGACTGCAAACCATCCTCGGCCTTCAGCGCTTGCAGCACCTCGAGGCCGTCGAGTTCGGGCATCTCCATGTCGAGCAGCATCAGGTCGATGTCGGTGGTTTTCAGGACTTCCAGCGCCTCGATCCCATCGGCCGCCTGGACGACATTTTCTATGCCCAGCGTTTTGAGTTCCTGCAGCAGGATGCGGCGCAGCGTCCGGCTGTCATCGACCACCAGCACCCGGAATTTGGAAAAATCAGTGACCGCGGCCATCGTATTGAATGAAGTCACTTTGTTGTCCTGTTCTATTGGAGGTCAGACCGACGTGTAGCATGAAATCCTGCCATGCTGTTCGATATTGAAAATCGGGCTCCCGAGAATCGATTCGGTGGCCCCCAGAACCAGCATGCCGCCGAGCGGATTGAGCTGTCGGTGGATGCGCTCCAGAACCTTGTCCTTGGTGGCTTGGCGGAAATAGATCAGTACATTTCGCAGCAGGATCAGGTCGAACTTGGGAAAGGTCGGCGAAGGTTCCAGTAGATTACCCGGCAGGAACGTGATTGAATCCCTGATGGCCGGGCTGATCTGGTATTTGCCCGCGCTGTTGACCGACATGTATTTATTGATCAGGTAGCCGTCGAGCCCGCGCTCGGTTTCGGTCCTGGTATAGACGCCGTTGCGCGCCCTGAGCAGCGCAGCCTCGGAGATGTCGGTGGCCTGGATATAGATATTCCAGTGCGCCAATTCCGGGAAGTTTTCTTTCAATGCGATCGCCACGCTATAGGCTTCCTGACCGGTCGAAACGGCCGCGCAGGAAATCCGCAATGCCCGTTCGCTTTTTCGCTTCTGGATGATGCCCGGGATAATCGTCTGGATCATGGCGTCAAAGAACTGCCGGTCCCTGAAGAACATCGTCTCATTCGTGGTCAAGGCCTCGAAAGCCTGCCAATGCAGATTCCCGACCGGCGTGCAGATCAAGGTTTTGATGAATTCGGTGACACTCGGATGGTCGTTCGACTTGCAGATTTCCGCGAGCCGCGACTCGATCAGGTAATTCTTGGTCGAATCCAGGTTGATGCCGGTTTTTTGCTCGAGCAAACGGTAGAACCGGCCGAAGACTTCCTCAGTCATTGCTGCGTTTCGACGCCACTCTGCGGGTGCGAAAGACCATTTCATCCGCGATCTTCCCCAGCGGCAGCACCATCTCGGCCAAGTCAGCCTGGACAACCGCGCCCGGCATGCCCCAGATCACGCTGGATTCTTCGTCCTGCGCCAGCACCGCGCCGCCCTTGGCTTTGACCTCCTGGCTGCCTTTCAGGCCGTCATACCCCATGCCGGTGAGCATCACCGCCAGCAGTGAACTGCCGTAGACCTCGGCTGCCGAGCGGAACAACACGTCCACCGATGGGCGGCAGGAGTTTTCGGGGGCATCGAGCGAGAGCCGGATCGACAATTTGCCGCCAATACGGGCCAGCGACATATGCTGGCCGCCGGGCGCGAGGTAGGCGATCCCGGCTTCAGGAATCTCGCCATGCTCGGGTTCCTTGAAGGTCATGGCGCTGGTGGCCGTCAACCGGGCCGATAGCAGGGTCGTGAACGCTGCTGGCATATGCTGGACGATGAACACCGGCACTGGCAGCGGCGCTGAGAGGTCGCTGAAGATCTGCTTCAAGGCCATCGGCCCGCCGGTCGACACGCCGATCACGATGGCAGCCGCAGCACCGAGCCGAGGGTTCGCAACGGTCGGCACCGCAGTTCCCGGGCTCGCCGCCATGGTCGCCTTGTCTGGCGTAGATGGTGCAGGGGGTTTCTCGCTGGCAGGTTCAGCTTCGCGCCGGCGAATGCGCTGGGCCAGGCCCAGGATCTTCGGAATCAATTCGGACTCGAGAACCTTGAAAGCCTCGTCCATGCTGCCCGCCGATGCAGTCGGCTTGCCGACGTAATCGGTCGCGCCTGCCGTCAAGGCCATCACGGCCGCCTGCGCTCCGCGATGCGTCATCGTGCTGAACATGATGATCGGCATGCGCTTTTGCTCTTTGCGGATCTCGCGCAGCGCCGTCAGGCCGTCCATCTCGGGCATTTCAATGTCCAGGGTGACGATGTCGGGGAGAAGCTCTCGCACCGCGGTAATCGCCTGCAGGCCATTGGCGGCAAATCCCACCACCTCGATCTGCGGGTGCCTGCCCAAGGCGGTCGAAATGATGCGTCGCATCACGGACGAATCGTCCACCACCAATACCCGGATCAGCCCATCTTGTTGAATTGACATGCGCGCGACGATCGAACGTTTGACTACTCGGAGAGGCAGCCCAGGATGAGCTTGTCCGCATCCAGTATGAACAGCAACTTGCCGGCCAGT
The DNA here is from genome assembly GCA_903820745.1 of uncultured Burkholderiales bacterium. Classification (GTDB taxonomy): domain Bacteria; phylum Pseudomonadota; class Gammaproteobacteria; order Burkholderiales; family Burkholderiaceae_C; genus Paucibacter_A. The sequence continues at coordinate 10,307 of CAIJIT010000028.1, read as the reverse complement.
TTGTGGAAACCGATGATCAACTCATAGGCGGCGGAGGGCATATTGCTGGGCGGCGGCTCCAGGTCGGTATCGACCAGTTCCAGAATGTCGCTGACCTTGTCGATCAGCAGGCCGAACAGCACGCCGTTGTTCCTGATGAAGACGGTGATGATGCTTTCAGCGTTCGGGTTGGGTTTGAGCTTCATGCGCTTGCGCATGTCGATCGCGGTGACGATCTGGCCGCGCAGATTGATCAAGCCGGACACCGCAAACGGCGCCAGCGGCACCGGTGTGACCTCGGTACCTTTGGTGAGCTCGACGACATTCGAGGTCAGGATTCCAAAATACAGGTCATCGACATAGAAGGTGGCATAGGACTGGATGGCACTCATTTTTCGGTCTCCAGCATCCGGGCATCTTCATAGTCCAGCGAAGGTGCCGTGCTGACTCTTTCAGCAGGTTGGTTCAGTTGGTTGAGCTGCAGGATTTCCTGGACATTCAGGATGTTGACGACGCTGTCTCCGAGGATCGAGCTGCCCATGATGCCGGGCTGCGGCGGCGAGATCAGGATGATTTCGGAGCTGATGGCGACGATGTCGTGAATCACCTTGACCACGAAGCCCAAGGGCTGGCCATTGTGATAATGCACGATCACGTTGATGGAATCGGTCGGGTGGGCGCTGCGGCTGCCGGGTTCCTCGACAAAATCGGACAGCCAGACCAGCTTCATGATCTGGTCGCCGTAGATGATCACGCTGTGGTTGCCGCGCCGTTCGACCTTGCTCATGGCGAACATTTCCAGCCGGTCGACATAATCGAGCGGGATGGCAATGCGCTTGAAGTTGTTCAGATCGAACAACAGCATCGACTGCGTTTTTGAGTCCTCGACCGGCAGTTCGGGAATGTCGGCCTGGAAATCCTTGTCGAGCAGTTTGGAGATCAGCCCGGACCGCACCGCGATGCCGCCGATGTCGAAGATCATCGCCACCCGGCCGTCCCCCAGGATGGTCGCACCGCTGTAGATGGTGGTGCCTTTGAGCAGGGTGCCGACCGACTTGACCACCACCTCCTGCATGAACAGGACCTTGTCCACCACCAGGCCAAAGCACAGCGCTGCCGTTTGCACCACGACGATGTTGAGCGCGTCCTGTTCGACCTCGTCGGCATCACCCAGACCCAGTTCGCTTCTCAGGTAGATGATCGGGATCAGCTTGTTGCGCAAGCGGAACACCGGCACGCCGTAGAAGTTTTCCAAGCCCGGATTGGGTCCGTTCTTCTCATGACGGATCATCTCGAACAAATTGCTTTGCGGGATGGCAAAGCGCTGACCCCCGCATTGCACGAAGACTGCCGGCATGATGGCCAGCGTCAGCGGGATCCGCAGCCGCAGGTTGGTACCGCGCTCCGAGGTCGCGATGTCGACCGTGCCGCCGATCTGCTGCACATTGGTGCGCACCACGTCCATGCCGACGCCGCGCCCCGACAGGGTGGTGACCGCCGCCTTGGTCGAAAAGCCCGGCAGGTAAATGAAATCGATGATTTCCCGGTCGGCCATTTTGGCCGCACGCTCGGCGGTGACCAGGCCTTTCTGGACCGCCATCTTGGCCACCAGCGGGATGTCGATGCCGCCGCCGTCATCGACGATTTCGATCACGACCATGCCGCTTTCATGCATCGAGCGCAGCGTGATCGTGCCGGTCTCCTTCTTGCCCTTGGCCAGCCGCACTTCGGGCGTCTCGATGCCATGGTCAACGCTGTTGCGGATGATGTGGATCAGGGGGTCGCGGATGCCCTCCAGCAGCGTGCGATCGAGTTCGGTTTCAGCGCCGATCTGGATCAGCTCGACCTTCTTGCCGCATTCGCTCGAGATGTCCCGCACCAGGCGCGGGAATTTGCTCCATACATTGCTGACCGGCTGCATCCGCGTCTTCATCATCCGCTCTTGCAGTTCGAGCGTGATGATGTCGATCGTGCGCACCGTGCTGGTGAAGTTGATGTCGCCGCTGTTGGTGGCAAACGAGAGCAACCGGTTGCGAGCCAGCACCATCTCGCTGACCAGGTTCATCAGCTTGTCCAGCAACTCGACATTGACCTTGACCGGGGCAGCCAGCTCGGTGTGCTTGATACCCTCGCGGGCCGGGATGTCGGCGCTTGGCGCCACCTCTGCGGCATAGGCCTCGATGACGGTGGCGCTGTCGCTGTTTTCCTTGGCTGCCAGGGCCACCGCTGGGGCGGGCGGCTCGGGCAGCGCTGCTGAGGCCTGAACTTCCACTGCCGCTGCTGGTTCGGCCGCTGCTGCGGGCTGTTCGGCGGGTGCTGCTGCCGATGGTGCCGATTCACCCGCCGCCAAGGCCTTCAGCGCTGTGATCAAGGCCGAATCGTCGCCGGCGGCTTCCAGGCGCTGCTCGGCGATACCGCTGACGATGTCGCGCAGCCGGTCGAGCGTTGCGAGTAGGTAGTTGGTCTTTTCCTCGTCGATGCGGAGCGTGCCCTCGCGCACCTTTGACAGCAGCGATTCGCCGGCATGCGCGACCTTCTCCAGCCGGTGGAAGCCGAAGAAGCCGCTGCTGCCCTTGAGGGTATGCATGGCCCGGAAAATGCTGCCGAGCAGCTTTTTGTCCTCGGGTGTCTGCTCCAGTTGCACCAGATCAAGATCGAGCTGATCAAAGATCTCCTGGGCCTCCAGCAGGAATTCATCCAGGATCTGGTCGTTGTTTTCCATGGCTTGGCTCAGAGTCGATCAGGCGGTGATTGAGTCCAATCTTGCGATCAGATCTTGAAGCGGCCGACCAGCGTCTGCAGCTCCGCCGCCATCTTGGTGAGATTGGCCGCTGCCTTTTGCGAATTGTTCGCGCCTTGGGTGGTGTCCCGCGAGACCTTCGAGACCGAGTCGACATTGCGGGCGATCTCGGTGCTTCCGCTGGCCGCATTGCCGACCGCTTTGCCGATTTCATTGGCCGTTGCCGCCTGCTCCTCGACCGCGCTGGCGATCACGCTGGAGATGTCGTTGATTTTCCGGATGATCTCGGAAATCGTGCCGATCGACAGGATCGCGCCCTTCACATCGCTCTGGATATTCGAAATGTTCTGGCTGATTTCCTCGGTGGCGCGTGAGGTCTGGCGCGCCAGTTCCTTGACCTCGTTGGCCACCACGGCGAAGCCCTTGCCGAGCTCGCCGGCCCGGGCGGCTTCGATGGTGGCGTTCAGGGCCAACAGATTGGTCTGCTCGGCAATCGACGAAATCACCTTCAGTACGCTGCCGATTTCCTGGCTGCTCACACCCAGCTTGGCCATCGTCGCGTTGGTGGTCTTGGCCTCGGCCACGGCCTGGGTCGCCACTGAAGACGCTTCCATCGCATTCGCCGAAATCTCGCGGATGCTGACACTGAGCTCTTCGACGCCGGTGGCCACGCTCTGCATGCTGCCGCTGACCTGGGTCGCCGCCGCCGCCGCAGAACCGGCCTGCGCCGTGGTTTCTTCGGCGTTCGAGCTCATCTGGATGCTGACTGCCGAGAGGTCTTCGGCCGCGAACGACAGGTTGCCGGCATTGGTGGAAATCGCCTTGAACGCATGGCGCGAGGTTTCGATCAGCTTGTTGACCTGGCTGGAAATGTCCAGGAAGAAGCCGACTTTTCCTTCCAGCTTGACTGCCGCCGTGAAATCGCCGCCGGCTGCTGCCGAGATGATTTCGCCGATCTGTCGGGTGGTTTCCTGGGCGGTGCGGTTGTTTTCCTGGTCGGCCTTGGCCAGCTTGTCGGCCGCTTGCAGGCTCACTTGGAGCGTGGCGACGGCGCGCGCCATCTCGCCGATTTCATTCGGATAATCAGTGTTGTTGACCTTGGTATCGAGTTTGCCATCAGCCAGTTCGCGCAGCGACCGGTTCAGGTCTGCGATTGGCTCGCTCAGCGACTTGTTCACCAGATAGATGGTCAGCAGCGAAAAGACCGCCGTGCCCGCCAGCAAGTAGGCGATCAGGCGCAGCATGGCCGCAGCCTTTTCTTCCGAGGCCTCCATATTCGTTTCTGCGCCGGCCGCCTTGTGTTCGGCAATGTCCTTGACCAAGTCGGATATTTCATTCGTCAAGGCCCGGAAGTCTTTTGAGGCGATCATCTTGTAGGCCAGGTTGATGCCATCGGCCCCCTTGGCTGTCGCGACGATCTTGTCAACCCCGGTGTAGAAATCGTCGATCATCTTGCCCAGTTTTTCCAGCTTGGCCTTCAGATCCGGCCGAATGATCGTGGGTTTGGCTTTCTCGTAGTTCTGCTGAAAGGCTTTCTTGGCTTCGGCGATCACGACCTGCGAGCGGTCCACAGCCTCGGCATCGCCGGCGTTTTCGGCCAGGATCAAGCGGTTGACGTTGCGCAGAATCAGATTGATGTCGCTGTTGAACTGCCGGATGAGCGAAATGCCGATCAAGTCCTTGTCATACATTTTTCTGGCGTTCTCGCCCATCATCCCCATGCTCTGGTAGGCCGTCCCGCCGATACCGGCGGCGAGGAGGAAGACAAATGTGAAGCCAAGAACCAGCTTGGTTTTTACCGTCAACTTGGCAAACGTAGTAAACAGACTCATTTGTTTTATCCTCGGGTGAAGAACTGGGCAGAAGATGGCTGGGCGGCCGATCAAGAACTCGGGTGGTCTGATTCGGTAAAGGCTTGGCCTTAAGCAGGCAAGTCAATTACACGAAAAAGCGATTTTGCGGAATTTACCAACTATTTTTGCGTCATATCAATATGAAAACCCTCATGTTTACTGAAGGAGTGGCAATTACAAAATTCCGTATCGAAAGCTTGTTTGGTCCGCCAACAGGCCGGCCCGCCAATGCCATGCCGCAGGCTTAACCCCTAGCGAGCAGCTGTGCTCGACTCTTTAAACTGCTGTTGAACTGAGGAGTACCGCGATGAAGTTTCCTGTTCTGCCGGCTTTGCTGGCCCTGAGTTGCTGCTGCGCTGCCAGCCTTGCCCAGACTTTGCGCTGGGCCAGTCAGGGCGATCCGCAGACGATGGATCCCCATTCGCAGAACGAGAGCCTGACCAATATGGTCAATGGCCAGTTCTACGAGCAACTGACCCGGCGCGACCGGGATCTCAACCTGGTGCCCGGCCTGGCCACCTCATGGCTGCAGGTCTCGCCCTTGCTGTGGCGTTTCAAGCTGCGCGCTGGCGTCAAGTTTCATGACGGATCCCCGTTCACTGCCGACGACGTGGTTTTTTCGGTCAACCGGGCCAAGGCGCCGAGCTCGCAGGTCGCCAACTATGCCAATTCGGTCGGCGTGCCGCGCAAGATCGACGAGCTGACGGTCGAGTTCCAGCTGGCCAGCGTCAATCCGATTTTTCTGCAGCATATCGACACCTTGGTGATGATGAGCAAGAGCTGGTCCGAGGCGCATCGAGTCAGCAAGCCGCTCGACTTCAAAAACAAGGAGGAAAGCTTTGCCAGCATGAGTGCCAACGGCACCGGGCCGTATCAGCTGGTGTTGCGCCAGCCCGGCATCAAGACAGTTTACAAGCGCAATCCAGCCTGGTGGGGCAAGTTCGAAGGCAATGTCCAGGAGGTGGTGCTGACGCCGATCGCCAATGATGCGACCAGGCTGGCGGCGCTGGTGTCGGGCGAGATCGATTTCGTCCTTGACCCGGCGCCGCGCGACATTCCCCGACTGCGCAATACCAGCGGCGTCAAGGTCATCGACGGCCCCGAAAATCGCCTGATCTTCATTGCCATGGACCAGGCACGCGACAAATTGCTTTATGCCGATGTGCCAGGGGGCAAGAACCCGTTCAAGGATGTGCGCGTGCGCCGGGCGCTCTACCAGGCGATCGACATCGAGGCGATCCGCGCCAAGTTGATGAACGGCCTGAGCGTGCCCACCGGTGGCCTGTCGACAGCAGCTGCTGGCGGTGACCCCAGGCTGGAAGCGCGCCTGCCCTTCGACCTGGTGGCCGCACGCAAGCTGATGCGTGATGCCGGCTATGCCGATGGCTTCGAGGTCACGCTCGACTGCCCGAACAACCGCTATGTCAACGACGAGAAAATCTGCCAGGCCGTGGCGGTGATGTGGTCGCAACTGAAAGTCAAAGTGAAGGTCTCGGCGATGCCGCGGACGACCTATTTCCCCAAGCTTGAACGGCTCGACACCAGCTTGTATCTGTTCGGCTGGGGCGGGGCGATCACCGATGCCGAGGTCATCATGACCCCGGTTTTCCGCAGCCGGGGTGAGCAGGGCATCGGCGCTTACAACTACAGCAATGTACACAACGAGAAATTTGACCAACTGGCCGCGCTGTCGAGCGTAGAGACCGACCCCAAGCTGCGCGAACAGCAGATCTTCGCTGCATTGAGCGAGTACAAGGAACAGGTCCATGTGATCCCCTTGCACCGCCAGATGATCCCCTGGGCCATGCGCAACAGCGTCACGGCCGTACACCGGCCCGACAACCGGCTCGAAACGTCCTGGGTCACGGTCGGTAAATAGCCAACGAGCTCAGCGCAATTTCTCTCCTGTGCACCTCTGCCAGGTCATGCAGACTGAGGGCTGACCCCGAATGAGATACTGGCCAGCATGTGCTTCAAATACCTATCTGCCCCGCCTTCCAGGCAGCAATTCGACTGGCTGAATCCGGGCCATCCTGGGCCTGATAGGCCAGGCCAGCGGGCTGCGGCATGAAGGTCGCTGGCAAGGCGATGCGGCCTCTGCGTGCCAATGCGCAGCGCGACGCCGTACAGATCATCGACCAGCGTTTGCTGCCCCACCGCCTGCACCTGGAAACGCTGTACACGCAGCAGCAGGTATTGACTGCCATCCGCGATATGTGGGTGCGTGGTGCGCCGCTGATCGGCGCCACGGCGGCCTATGGTCTGGCGCTGCAGATGCGACAGGACGCTTCGGATGGGTCGCTGCAGGCATCGGCCGACTTCCTGCGCTCGGCGCGGCCCACGGCCGTGAATCTCGACTGGGCGATCACGCGGATGTTGCGCGTGCTGCGGCCGCTGAGCGTTGCGAAGCGCGCCGCTGCGGCCTGGGACGCGGCGGATGCCATCGCCGAGGAAGATGTTGCCGCCAACGCGGCCCTCGGTCGGCATGGTTTGGCGCTGCTGCAAGCCATTGCCGCGCGCAAATCAGGGCCGGTGCAGGTTCTGACGCATTGCAACGCAGGCTGGCTGGCGACGGTGGATTGGGGTACCGCCACGTCGCCGATTTACCAGGCCCATGCGGCCGGCCTGGCTGTGCATGTGTGGGTGGACGAAACGCGCCCGCGTAACCAGGGTGCTAGTTTGACGGCCTGGGAGTTGGGTCAGGCCGGCGTGCCGCACACGCTGATCGCCGACAACGCCGGTGGGCATTTGATGCAGCATGGGCAGGTCGACATCGTCATCGTCGGCTGCGACCGCGTGACCGCACGCGGCGATGTCTGCAACAAGATCGGCACCTACCTGAAGGCCCTGGCCGCGCATGACAACGGGGTGCCGTTCTATGTCGCGATGCCGACCTCGACGCTGGACCTCAGGCTGATGGACGGTGTGGTTGAAATCCCGATCGAAGACCGCAGTGCGCGCGAGGTCACGCACCTCAGCGGGCGCACGGCGGCGGGTGAAGTGGTCGAGGTCTGCATCACCGCCGAGGGCACGACAGCCGCGAATCCGGCCTTCGATGTGACACCGGCAAGGCTAGTCAGCGGCCTGATTACCGAGCGCGGCATCGTGCCGGCCGATGAAGCCGCATTGCGTCGTTTGATGGAGACCGCGCCATGAATTTTGAAGACAGCCCGCAAGCCCGTGAAGACGCCGTAGCCGCGATGCGCCGCATGGCCGAGCTGGGCATGAATCGGGGCAGCACCGGCAACTTGAGCCTTCGCGCAGGGGCTGGCATGTTGATCACGCCGACCGGCATGGGCGCCGACGACCTGCGCGAGCAAGACCTTGTCTGGTGCGGCTGGGACGGCAGCGTTCGCGGCACCTGGAAGCCGAGCAGTGAATGGCATTTCCACCAGGCCGTCTACCTTGCGCGGCCTGATCTGAACGCGGTGCTGCACACCCATTCGACCCATGCCGCTGCGCTGGCCTGCTTGCGCTGGGAACTGCCGGCTTTCCATTACATGGTGGCCATTGCTGGCAGTGACCATGTGCCCTGCGTGCCCTATCACCTGTTCGGTAGTGAAGCGCTTTCAAAGGCGGTGGCCGGCGCGATGCTCCAGGTTGATGCCTGCCTGCTGGCCAACCATGGTCTGGTTGCCGGCGGCAAGACGCTGGGCCAGGCGATGAAGGTGCTGCAGGAGATCGAGTCGCTGTGCGAGGTCTACCTGAAGGCGTTGGCCGCCGGCGAACCGGCCTTGCTCAGCCGCGAGCAGATGGCCGAGGTGATCGAGAAATTCCAAAGCTACGGCCGCGCAGCTCGAGCCTGAATCGAGCGCGGGATCAAATCCTGCAGTTTGCCGATGGCCTTGCGCCCGGGCCTTGACGAAGCGGATGGATAGGAATCCTGCAGGGGTCTGGAAGGACTTTTCGATCGGGCGGCCAACTATACTGAGACAGTCAATCCCCCGAGCAAAGTCGCGACATGTCACATAAAGAACAACTCAAGTTCATCGGCACCATGAAGCAAACGTTCCCTGAGCGCTTCAGCGGCGGTCGGGTACTTGAAATTGGCAGTCTCGACATCAACGGTTCGACCCGATCATTTTTTTCCGAGGGTGACTATCTCGGCATCGATGTGGCGCCGGGAGCGGGCGTCGATGTCGTATGCCAGGGGCAGGACTATGCCGGGCCGTCGGATTCGTTCGACACCGTCATCAGCTGTGAGGTGATGGAGCACAACCCGTTCTGGGCCGAGACGATGCGCAATATGACCCGTGTCTGCAAGCCTGGCGGCATGGTCATCATGACCTGCGCCACACTCGGTCGTGGCGAACATGGCACCCAGCGCACCTCGCCTGATTCGTCACCGCTGACGGTCGGGCTGGGTTGGACTTACTACCGCAACCTCACGGCGAATGATTTCCGTGAAGCCTCGGCGCTCGACGGACTCGATCATGTCTTCGCGGTCAACTTCGGTAGTTACGACCTCTATATGGTCGGGATCAAGGGCAGCGCTTTGCCAGCCGACGCGGCCAAGCTCGCCGACATCGTCAACTATTACCGTTGGCTGCCGTTCCGGTCCTTGCGCAACCTGCGCCGCGCGATCAAGTCGTCGGTGCTGCGGCGGCGCCAGTAGCTCCACAGCCTGGCGTTCAGCGCAAATGTTCGCGCAAAAAGGCCAGCATCTGTTGGCGTGAAAGCTGCATCGCTTCGGGCTGACCGCCGACATGGACGCCCCGTCCTGGATTGACCCCGTTGGGGACTTCAGCGCGGAGCCTGACCGGCGCGCTCGAATCGAAGCCATGGTAGGCGCCGGGGTAGACGACAAATGTCGGCTTGGGCGGTGCAGATTGCTGCGCCAGGCTTTCGCAAGGCGCAGCGGCTGTCCAGTCATCGGCGTCGCCGGTCAGCATCAGCAACTGGGTGTCGGGCGCATAACCGCGCTTGAGGTCGGCCACACAGCCGGGGTAAAAGGCCACCGAAGCTTTCGGTCTGAAGCTGGCGTTTTTCACTTCGGCATGATTTAAATTGGTACTGGCCAGCACCGCGCTGCCGCCATTGGACCAACCGAGCAAGGCCAGCCGCGACGGGTCGACCTCGGGCCGGCCAGCCAGCCAGGCCAGCGCGCCGATTGTGTCGCGCCGACGCTGCGTCATCGTAATCGAGCGAGTGCCGATTTTCTGGGTGCAGAGTTCGCGCACGCCGCGTGGATTCAGTGAGTCGAGCACCAGCACATGCCAGCCTTCGGCGTTGAGCAGCGCGCTATAGGTCTGCATCCGCTGGTCAAGCTGCCCCTGTTTGTCGATGGCGCCGCCGCAGCCATGCAGCAAAATTAGCGCCGGCGCCGGCTTGTCGGTCTTGACGGGTAGCCAATGGCCTGTCAAGGGAAGGGGCTGGCCATCGCGTTGGTCGAGGCTGGGTACGGTCACCAGTTGCTGTGCAAGGGCGACGTTGCAAATCAACCAGCAGATTGTGCAAAGCAGTATTTTCATCGGAATTCCCGAGAAACCCCGCCAATCATGGCGGGGAGGTAGAGGGGCAGCCCGTGAGGGCTGCTGACGGTGCAGAGGAAGCGCGCTGCGCCTCGACGTAAGCCTTGATGGTTTCCCGTGGCGCACCGCCTGCGCTGACGACGCAGTACGAAGGCGACCACAGCACGCCTTTCCAGTATTTTGACGCAATGTCGGGGCGATCTCGGCGCAGAAGACCAACTGATGTGCCTTTCAAGGCGTTGACCCTCACTGACACCGACAGCG
>CAIJIT010000027.1 GCA_903820745.1 uncultured Burkholderiales bacterium | reverse complement strand
TAGGCCCGGGTCAAGGCAGTTTCGAACGAGACCGCATCGGCCGAGCCATGGCTCTTGAACACCAGCCCGCGCAAGCCCAGCAGGGCCGCACCATTGAGTTGCCGGTGGTCGACCCGACGCTTGAATCGGTTCAAGATCGGCATCGCCAGGATGGCGATGATCTTGGTGCGCCAATTGCGGCTGAACTCGGCGCGGATGAAACTGGCGATCATCGCCGCCAGCCCTTCGGCAGTCTTCAGCGCCACATTGCCGACAAAACCGTCGCACACGACCAGATCGGTCGTGCCCTTGAAAATATCATTGCCTTCGACATTGCCGTAGAAGTTCAACTGACCCGCCGCCGAAGCCTGGCGCAGCAATTCGCCGGCGCGCTTGATCGTTTCACTGCCCTTGATCGTTTCCTCGCCGATATTGAGCAGGCCAATGCTCGGCTCGGCCTTGCCGTCCACTGCCGACACCAGGGCGCTGCCCATCACCGCAAATTGCAGCAGATGTTCAGCCGTGCAGTCGACGTTGGCGCCGAGGTCGAGCATGGTGGTAAAGCCGCCCGATTGGTTCGGCAGCACCGAGGCGATCGCCGGACGGTCGATGCCTTCAAGCGTTTTCAGCAAATACCGCGATACCGCCATCAGCGCACCGGTATTGCCTGCAGAAACACAGGCCTGGGCCAGCGGAGCCGCATCATCGACCGACTTCAGCAGCGCGATCGCCACCCGCATCGACGAATCCTTCTTGCGACGCAAGGCCGTCTCGACCGTGTCCTCCATCGTCACCACTTCGGTGGCAGGCACGATGCGGCAGCGCGGCCAGGCCGCAGCAGTTGCCAGCGCCTCCGGTCGACCGACCAGCAGCAGTTCAGCTTGCGGATGCGCTGCCAGAAAAGCCTGGCAGGCCGGCAAGATGACCGATGGCCCGTGATCACCGCCCATGCAGTCGACCGCCAGGCGCACCGGCGCGGCGTCACTGGGCTGAGTCAACTCGGGAGCAGATAAGGGCATCGGATCGAAGCGATTGGTGAATCAGGCGACGCCAGACAAACCGGCGCTAAGGAAAGACAAAAACCCGGAACTGCACCGAGGCACAGGCCGGGAATTGGTCAAATCAAGAAAATTTCCATTCCGCTGTTCAACTGCACAGCGCAAGAAAATAATCAGGCGTCTGCCTTGGTCTTGAAAATCTTGCGACCGCGGTAAAAACCGGTCGGGCTGATGTGGTGACGCAGATGCACCTCGCCGGTGGTCGGCTCGATCGCTGTACCCGGGGTCACCAGGGCATTGTGCGAACGGTGCATGCCACGCTTTGAAGGTGACTTCTTGTTTTGCTGAACAGCCATGAAATTCTCCTAAGACGCCGCGGTCTGGGACCTGTTTGAGCGCGCCAGAGGAAACCCTCTGACCCACGCTTGCCTGATGCCCACGACCCGGACGCCGCGATAAAGTGCACGAGCCATCATGCGCACCATGCGCGGACCGCTTGGCATCAACCCCTAGGTATCTGCGGCAAGTCACTTTGATTCTCGAAACTGGGAAAGCCGATGAGTGTAACACCGCTCGTCAGGCTTTTCCGAAAGCCTGACTGCCTACTGCGCCGAACCGTCGCCTGGCTTGCCCTTCAACGCGGCCAACGCGGCAAAGGGATGCGGCCGGTCTGCGCCATCCGCTGGCGCTGCCTGCGCCAAGGGCAGCGGCTGCGGGCAGACTTCATGGCGCGGCACCAGGGGCAAGGCCAGCAACAACTCATCCTCGACCAATTCAAGCGCGTCGAGCGCCTTGGGCAGCGCCAGCACCTCGTCGTCACTGTCGGCATCCAGCTCGGCAGCCATCGCTGTGGCCAAGTTTTCGTCGCGCACAAAGCGGAACCAGCGCGACAGGCCCAGTTCCTCCTGCACCGGCTGCAAGCAGCGCTGACAAGTCAGGCTCACCAGCGCGCGGGCCTGCAGGTGCAGCCAGGTCTGCGCTTCGGCGCCGCGCGCTTCGCGCCGCTCGCCGGTCAATTCCCATTGCACGGCAGGCCAGTGACTGGCAGGCGCATCTTCGGGGGCCGATTCAGCCAGACGGGTCAGGCTGGCAGCGGGCCAATCGCCTTGCAGATGGGCAGCGTCGCGGGCAAAAGCCTCGACGTCGAGTTTTTGGGGAGTGAATTCGCGCGTAGTCATGGCTGCCAGTGTAAGAGCCCGGCCGCGCCGCTTGAAAGGCCACGGTCGATCTCAATGCGAAAATCAGGCCATGCACAAGCCCAACCGACCCCTTATCCTCGCCTCGACCTCGCGCTACCGGCGCGAATTGCTTGAACGCCTGCGCCTGCCATTTGAAGTCTGCGCCCCCGACCTCGACGAAAGCCCGCTGCCCGGCGAAGCCCCGGCCGCGATGGCCGCCCGCTTGGCGATGGCCAAGGCGATGGTCGTCGCCCAGCGCTTCCCTGAATCAATTGTCATCGGCTCCGACCAAGTCGCCGATCTGGCCGGCCAGGCCATCGGCAAGCCCGGCGACCATCCGCGCGCAAGGGCGCAGCTACGCTTGATGAGCGGTCAGTCCATGACGTTCCAGACTGCTGTCGCCGTGGTCTGCCTGCAGAGCGGCTTTGCCGAGCAATTGCTGGCGCCGGTGCAAGTCACCCTGCGCGTGCTCAGCGACGCCGAGATCGAAACCTACCTGCTGGCCGAGCAACCCTATGACTGCGCCGGCAGCGCCAAGTCGGAAGGCTTGGGCATCAGCCTGCTGGCAGCGATCCATTCCGACGACCCGACCGCCTTGATCGGTCTGCCCTTGATCCGCACCTGCGATCTGCTGCGGCGCGCCGGGCTCGACCCCTTGCAGGCGCTGCAAGCCGCCAGCACAGGAGCAGCCGCATGAACAAGGGCAAGCTCTACCTCGTTCCCAACGGGCTGGACTTCGGCGTCGAAGGCGCTGCGGTCGACCTGCAGCAAGTGCTGCCCCTGCATGTGATCCAGATCGCTGCCGGCCTGACCCATTGGGCCGCAGAAAGCGCCAAGACCACCCGGGCGTTTCTGAAGAAGGTCGACGCGGTAGTGCCGCTGGCGCAGCCCTTGCAAAGCCTGCAGATCAGCGAGTTGCCGCGGCCGCCCAAAGGCCGGGCAGCCGATCAGGTCAACCAAAGCCAGGCCTGGCAATCGCTGCTGAAGCCGGCATTGGCCGGGCAGGACATCGGCTTGATCTCGGAAGCCGGCCTGCCGGCGGTGGCAGACCCGGGCGCCTTGCTCGTTGCCGCCGCACATGATGCAGACATCGAGGTGATCCCCTTGAGCGGCCCCAGCGCCTTGCTGATGGCCTTGGCGGCCAGCGGTTTGAATGGGCAGAGCTTTGCTTTCGTCGGCTACCTGCCGGTTGACGGCCCGGCGCGCAACAGCCGCATCCGCGAGCTCGAAGCCCTGTCAGTGCGCCAACAGCAGACCCAATTGATGATCGAAACGCCCTACCGCAACAGCGCCCTGCTGCAAGGCCTGCTGACCGCCCTGCGGCCGCAGACCAGGCTGTCGATCAGCTGCGGCCTGACCCTACCCCAAGGTTGGACCCGCAGCGCGACCGTCGAACAATGGCGCAGTTCGGGCGAAGGCATGCCGAACAACATACCGGCGGTGTTTGCGATTCTGGGGTGAGGTCAAGCGCGGAATGCGGGGCGGTGTGGCACCGTTTTCCCCGCATTGCGCTGCGCTGCATGGCGGGCTACGGGAAACTAGACCTTGCCCTTGGCGCCAGGCCACTAGTCCGAATTTTGTAGCCCGTCATGAGGCCGAAGGCCGGAATGCGGGGCGGTTTGGCACGGTTTTCCCCGCATTGCGCTGCGCTGCATGGCGGGCTACGGGAAACTGAATCAAGCCCCTTGCGCAGCCTCTTCAGCCGGCGCAGGTGCTGGCGCCTTGGCGCCGAACAAGGCGGCAACACGCTTCTTCGGGCGAATATTGCACGACAAGCCTTTTGGCGCTTGCACAGCGCCAGTCGCGCCCTTGTCCCAGGCGGGCAACTCGGCGCTGCCGCTGGCTTCATAAGGCCGATCAAAAAATGCATCACGCGACGGCGCCCGGTAGCTCGGACGAACCGGCGGTACATAAGCTGCCACCGGAGCCGCCTGAACTGACCCATGACCTGTTTCAGACTCATCGCGCTCACGGCGCGGACGCTCGCTGCGCTGAGGACGGCTACCCGGCCGGTCGTCTTCAATCTCGAACGCCGACAACTCGATGTCGCGCTTGAGCAGCTTTTCAAGATCGGCAACCAG
>CAIJIT010000026.1 GCA_903820745.1 uncultured Burkholderiales bacterium | reverse complement strand
TGCGCCACCGCAGCTACCGGCAAAGTAGGAAGGCGACCATAGCGCGCCGCCCCATAGCTTCGCGGATGCTCGGGTGGTTCTTCTTCCGAATCATGCGGCTAGAAACGCCCTTCAGGCTGTTGACCCGATTGGAAACGCAAACCTTGGGCGGGTAGTTCACCAGCAAGCGTACAGGGTCATCCTCGCCGTCGAACGCCGGCAACGCCACCTTTACCAGCGCCGGGTTTGCGGTGGACCTTTCCGCCATCACCGCGACGACCAACGGCTTTGCTGTCACCAACTCCTCAGTCACCGGCACCACCTTGACTGGCGGCGCTGGCGCCGACAGCTTGACCGGCGGCGCTGGCCCCGACAGCTTGACCGGCGGCGCTGGCCCCGACACCTTGATCGGCGGCGCGGGCAACGACATCTTCGCAGTGGCCGCTGGCACCGACACCATCACTGACATCGGCGGCGCCGATGTCCTGGTGGTGAGTTCATCGGCAACGGCCATCGCGACAGTGGGCGCTACGTTCACCGCCACCTCGGCCAGTTCCAACGCTGGCACCGCCATCTTGAGCAGCGCCGGGTTCACGGTGGATTTGTCCGTCGTCACCTCGACGACTAACGGCTTTGCTGTCACCAATTCCTCGGCCATTGTCACCACCCTGACCGGTAGCTCAGGTGCCGACATCCTGACCGGCGGCGCTGGCGCTGACACCTTGATCGGTGGTGCAGGCTACGACTCGCTGGTAGGCGGACTCGGCGACGACTCGCTCACCGGTGGCGCCGGCAACGACACCTTCGCAGTGGCTGCTGGCACCGACACCATCACCGATCTCGGCGGCGCCGATGTCCTGGTGGTCAGTGCCTCGGCCACCGCCAACGCCACGGTGGGCGCTGCTTTCACCGCCACCTCGGCCAGCTCCAACACCGGCACCGCCAGCCTGATCAGCGCTGGATTCGCGGTGGACTTGTCAGCCATCACCTCGACGACCAAGGGCTTTGCTGTCACCAATTCCTCGGCCACCGGCACCACTTTGCCGGTAGCTCGGGTGCAGGCAACCTGACCGGCGGAGCGGGTGCTGACACTTTGAGCGGCGGTGCGGGCAACGACTCGCTCATCGGCGGAGCGGGTATTGACACCGCCATTTACTCCGGGGCGCGGTCTGACTATGCCTTGACCTACAACGCCGACGGTTCGTTGACTGTGCAGGATCTGCGTACAAGCCTGCTCGACGGCACGGATATGTTGCGAAATATCGAAAGTCTGCAGTTCTCCGATCAGACCTTGGCGGTCGGGTCGAGTCTGAGCCTGCTCGCTTATGACTGGAATCAGCATATCGTGATCGCCGGGGTGACCGCTTCAAGTGGATCCGCGTCAACCGCAACCGGCAGCGGCGGCGATGCCCTCCTGGGCGGTGCGACCAACGCAACGCTGATCGCCAGCCACACCATCTCAGGAACAGAAACTGCTGCGACCAATCAGGCAGTGAACCTGCAGGACGCGATTGTGATCCTCAAGATGATCGTCGGCCTGGATGTGAATGGCGCCGGCAAGGCCTTGTCGCCCTACCAAGCTTATGCTGCCGACGATGACGGCAACGGCAAGATTGAGCTCAGCGACGCGATCGGTGTGCTCAAGCATGTGGTCGGTCTCGATGCGCCGACGCCGCAATGGTTGTTCTTCAATGAGATCGATCAGACGGTGCCCGGCAAGGCGAATTTGCTGCAGGGAACGGTGCCCGCCTTGAGCGTTGATCTGTCAGGCACAAGCCCTGTCCTTGGCGGGTTGGTCGGCGTGCTGCGCGGCGATGTCGACGGCAGTTATGCGGGCACTACCGGTGCGTTGGACCTCGATACCGATGCCGCCCATGCCAACTATTTCACCCTGCTGCTGGCAAGGCACAAGGAACTGAGCCCAGCTCAGTTCGGGATTTATTTCCCATGAAATACACCGGCATTGCAATGCGCAGCAGAGCATCCCCAGGGGTGATGGGCGAGCCCATATGATGGTCGGATGGTAAGTTTGAAAATTCTCTTCGTTCATCAGAATTTTCCGGGTCAGTTCAGGCAACTCGCGCCGGCGCTGCTGGCGGCCGGGCATGAAGTGCATGCGGTTTCGATCGCAGACTATGGCGTGCCGGGCGTCAAACTGCATCGCTACAGCGTGAACGCTGCCGATGCGGCGGCAGTTGCTCACCCATGGCTGCGTGACACCCAGGCCAAGGTGCTGCGCGCGCAAGCGGCGATGCAGGCCATGGCTGCTCTCCAACAGCAGGGCTTCATGCCGGATCTGGTGATCGCCAATCCGGGTTGGGGCGAGACCTTGTGCGTCAAGGATGTCTGGCCGGCCACAAAGCTGCTGTGCCTGATGGAGTTCTTTTATTCTGCCCATGGGCTGGATATGGGTTTTGACCCTGAGTTCCCATCCTCCAGCCTTGACGACAACGGCAGGCTGCGGATGAAGAACGTGATGTTGCTCGAAGCCATGCTGACGATGGACGCGGGCGTCGCCCCGACGCAGTGGCAGTTCGACAGCCTGCCAGTGATCATGAGCCCCAAGGTCAGCGTGATTTTTGACGGCATCGGTACCGATCTGATCAAGCCCGACTGTGGCGCCAGCATCCGTCTGGGCAGCGGTTTGACGCTGCGCGCCGGTGATCCGGTGGTGACTTATGTGTCGCGCAACCTTGAGCCCTACCGGGGCTTCCATGTCTTCATGCGTGCGCTACCCGAGTTGCTGCGGCGTTGCCCTGCGGCTCATGTGGTGATCGTGGGCGGTGACTCGGTCAGTTATGGCGCGCTGCCAGCAGGCGGCGGGGGCTGGAAACGCAAGATGCTGGAGGAATTGCAGGGGCAACTCGATTTCAAGCGAATTCACTTCGTCGGCAAGGTGGCTTACAGCCTTTATCTGCAGTTGCTGCAGGTGTCTGCAGTGCATTGCTACCTCACTTACCCATTCGTGCTCTCATGGAGTTGCATCGAGGCCTTGTCTGCCGGCTGTCATGTGGTCGGCAGCCGAACCGGACCGGTGCAGGAATTCATCGAATCGGGGCGCAACGGTACGCTGGTCGATTTTTTTGATGTTGCGGCGATTGCCGATGCCTTGACGATGGGACTGGCAAAACGCTCTGAGCCGCAGGCGCTGCGCCAGCGGGCGCGTGAAACGGCCATTGATCGTTGTGATTTCCGCCGCGTCGCGCTGCCGGGCTACCAGGACTTGATCGAGCGGCTCTACGATGTTAAGACGCTGCTAAATTATTAATTTTTTTTTTGATATGGATCTACCCCGTATCGTGTAAACTAATGAAAACGTGGTTTTAAAGTCGAATTTTGCAGATTGCGCTGGCCCAATTGCGAGCTAAGCGAGGTAGAGTCAACTATGTCTTTTTTTGCACGCAGGCCCCGGGCCGCACAACCTTTGGAAATGATGAAATGAGCAATCACAGCGATTCCAAGCAAGGCAACGTCAATGGCCAGCTCAGCGAGACCGGTGCAACGAGCCCTGCGCTGAAAATTCGCCGCCGTTTCGACGGACAAAAAGCGCGCGATGCCTTGCTCAGTCCGATGGCATTGATGGCGCTCGGGCTCGCCGGAGCAGCCAGCGTCAATGCGCAGACCGTCTCTAGCGATGACAGCGCCGAGAGTTCTGATCGGCTCCAGCCGCTGGTGCCCGGGCTTGATGAGCAAGTTGTGCTTGTGGCCGATGACAGGGTGGCGGCAGATGAGCCGGTTTCAGCCGAGTTGCAAGTGCCCGCCGCTGTGGCCGACGATGGCGCCGAAGCAGCAATGCCGGCAATGGCTGATGCCGATGTTCTGCCAATCGACTTTGCTGCCCAGGTGAATCAACTGGCTGTGGCCGTGGCCGCTGATGCCTATGCGCCGGTCCTCATGGCGGATGCCTCAGTCGCGCCTTACGCTGCAGCTGAGTCTGCAGCCGCATCAGCTGCCACGGCAGCTCCGGCAGTCGCCGCCGAGAGCGGCGGCCTTTCCTGGGGCTTGATTGCGGCTGGCGCGGTCGGAATAGTCGGAATTGCTGTTGGAGCTTCTTCTGGCAACAAGGACACAACGCCGCCGGTGGCTCCTGGGCTCGTCTTGGCCGCCGATACCGGCAGCAGCAGCAGCGATGGCATCACCAAGAACGGCATTTTCAATGTGACCGGCCTGGAGGTCGGTGCAACCTGGGCCTACAGCAAGGATTCAGGCAGCACCTGGACGACAGGCAGCGGCACCAGCTTCACGCTGACCGACGGAACCTATGCCGCCAGTGCCATCCAAGTGCGCCAGACCGACACCGCCGGTAACGTCAGCCTGACGACTGGCAAGAACGCTGCGGCGATCACGATTGACAACGTCATCGCCGCACCCACGGTGGCCTTGCTCAACGATACCGGCAGCTTGACGACTGACAAGATTACCAATAGTGCGCTGCTGAGCACGAACACGGCAGCTGCTGATGTCACCCGCACTTACAGCGTCGACAGCGGCACTGCCAGCACCACCTATACCGCGCCGACAGCTGACGGTAGCCATACCGTGGTCGTCACCGATACCGATACCGCCGGCAATACCGCAAATGCCAGCCTGACCTTCACGCTCGACAAGACGATCGCCACGCCGACAGCGGCTTTGACCAACGATACCGGCAGCTCGCTCACCGACAAGATCACCAGCAGTGCGCTGCTGAGCTTGAGTACCACGGCCAGCGATGTCACCCGAACTTTCAGCGTCGATAGCGGTGCGGCCAGCAGCACCTACACCGCGCCGACCGTCAACGGCAGCCACACAGTAGTCGTCACTGACACCGATACCGCCGGCAATACGGCCAGCAGCACGGCCTTGACCTTCACGCTCGACACGGTGACCCCGACCGCTGCTGTCACCCGAGTGGGCACGACCGCGCTGGCCCTGAACGCATCGGGCAGCCTGACGATCACCTTCAACGAAAAAGTCGCTGGCTTTACCGCCGCTGATCTGGTCGATACCAAGGGTGGCACATTCGCCAATCTGGCGACTGCAGATGGCGGAACGACCTGGACCGTCGACTTCACGCCGAACCCTGACAAACTCGGCCCGGCGTCGATCACGGTGCTCAATGCGAGCTACACCGATATTGCCGGCAACAGCGGCAGCGCCAGCGCGGCTTTGGCGGTCACCTACTTTGCCAACGCCACTGCCACTGACGGTTATGTCAGCGGCGCCAACGTTTACCTCGACGTCGACAAGAGCGGCACCGTCACGACAGGAGACACATTGGTCGGCACCACGCTGGCCAACGGTTCGGTTTCGGTCGCCCTGAGCGCCGGTCAGGACGCCTATGACCTGCTGGTGAGTGGCGGTACTGACATTTCCACCGGCCTGGCTTTTGCCGGTCTGCTCAGAGCACCGGCAGGCTCCACCGTGATCAGCCCGCTGACCACGCTGGTGCAGGCGGTGATGAGCGCCGATACATCGAGCTTGTCGACAGCGGCCAAACTGGCAGCAGCTCAAGCCACCGTCATCACAGCGCTGTCCTTGCCGACAGGCGTCGACCTGACCAGTTATGACCCGTTCGAGGTCGCTCTCGGCAGCGGTACGGCGGCACAGAAAGCCATCGCTGTGGCAGTCCAGTCACAGGCGATTGTCGTGGCGAATTTGCTGGTGGCCGGATCGGCCGCTTTGCAAGGTGCTGCAACCACAGCAGGTGGCGTGACTGCAGTCGGCGCGAGCTCCGCGATCATCGGCGCCCTCGTCACCCAAATTTCTTCGGGTACTGCGGTGAACTTGAACAGTTCAGCGACGCTGGGCACGCTCTTGACCAGCGCCGCGACGAACACC
This sequence comes from uncultured Burkholderiales bacterium, assembly GCA_903820745.1. Taxonomy (GTDB): domain Bacteria; phylum Pseudomonadota; class Gammaproteobacteria; order Burkholderiales; family Burkholderiaceae_C; genus Paucibacter_A. The sequence goes on along the minus strand of CAIJIT010000026.1, from coordinate 53,239 downwards.
AGCATCGCCAGCAGTCTGAACGCAGCGACCAAGGCCACCTTGATCACAGCGGCCTCGACCTCCTTGGCGGTATCGAACCAAGCGGTGTCAGATGCGATGTCGCTGGCCGCAAGCAATGTGACCGCCGGCGCTACTTCCAGCAACCAGTTCCTCGCTTCCTTGACTGATGCGGTGCAGGTGCAGACCGTGGCTCAAGGCAGCGTCACCACTCAGTTGGCAGCCGGCACGGCGGTCACCTTGACCACAACGACATTGGCTGTAGCGGCTGACAAGGTCACAGCAGCACAGTTGACGACGACCCAAGCTGGTGTGGCTGATACCACGGCACCTGTGGCGCTCGCTGTGAAATTGCATCTTGACAGCGGTTCATCTGCAAGCGACGGCATCACCAAGACCGGCACGATTGACGTCACCGGATTCGAGACAGGCGCGACCTGGCAGTACAGCACCGACGCCGGTGCTACCTGGACGACCGGCAGCGGTACCAGCTTCATGCTGGCCGCTGGCACCTACGCAGCCAATGCAGTTGAAGTCAGGCAAACCGATGCGGCCGGCAATGTCAGCGATCTGGGCAAGATCACGACGGCGATCACCGTCGATCAGACCATCGCAACGCCGACTGTGGTTCTTGCCAGCGATACCGGCAGCTCGCTCACCGATAAAATCACCAACAGCGCGCTCTTGACGCTAAGTTCGGCAGCGTCTGACGTCACGCGCACTTACACAGTCGACAGCGGCACGGCCAGCAGCACCTACACCGCGCCGACTGCTGATGGCAGCCACACAGTGGTCGTCACCGATACCGACACGGCCGGCAATACGGCCAGCAGTACGACCCTGACCTTCACGCTCGACAAGACGATCGCCACCACGACGGTGGCTTTAGCCAACGATAACGGTATCTCGTCCACCGACAAGATCACCAACAGCGCGCTGCTGAGTCTGAATACGGCAGCTGGTGACGTCACGCGTATCTACGCCGTTGACGGCGGTACTTCCAGCAGCACCTACACCGCGCCGACGGCTGACGGCAGCCATACGGTCGTCGTCACCGATACCGACACGGCCGGCAATAGTTCCACCGCCAGCCTGGTATTTACGCTCGACAAGACGGTTGCAGCACCGACTCTGGCGGCCGTTGATACGGGCACGCTGACGACTGACGGCATCACCAACAGCGGTGTGGTCAATGTGGCTGGCATCGAATCTGGCGCCAGCTGGCAGTACAGCAGCAATGCAGGCACGAGTTGGACGACCGGCACAGGCACCGCCTTCACGCTGGCCGTCGGTACCTATGCCGCCAATGCGGTGCAAGTGCGTGAAACCGACGTTGCGGGTAACACCAGCACGGCGGCCTCGATCGCTTCGGCCTTGGTTGTCGACCAGACTGGGCCGACAGCGACCCTGGTCGATGCCACAACGGTGAACAGCACCGGCGGAGAACTTTACGGCTTCAATTTCAACGAAGCGGTGACCGGCTTTGACCTCACTGACATCAAGGTCGTCAATGGCGTGGCCAGTGCTTTCACCATGGTGGATAGCTCGCATTACACGGCGATCATCACGCCGACTTCGTCGACTTCACCGCTCAGCATGACGGTCAATGTTGGCGCAGGCGCTGCCGCTGATACTGCTGGTAATGCATCGACCGCAGCCACGCAGATCCTGCACTCAGTCTTGTGGGGAACTTCTGGCAACGATTCGCTGACGGTTGGCACGGCGGCAGATACCGTCTACCTTGGCAGCAGCGGTACCGACACGGTGGTGATGACTGCAGCAACAGGCTCCACGGCGGCAGCGACCGATATGGTCTACGGTTTCGGTTCTGGCGATCTTCTGGATCTGAAAGCTATTTTGGGCACTGGCGGCTCGGGTTACACATCGACTGCCGTGGCGGACACCGGGTTCGGGTTTGTCGAGCTGAAGAACCTGGTTTTGACGCAAGGCACGAGCACGACGACAGTCAAGTTCGATGTCACTTTCGACGCGGCAACGATTTCCAGCTCGAAGATCACTGGTGCGGTGATCGATCTGGTCTATGACTACAGCAAGGTTTCGGCGGCGCAGGTCACCAATACGACCTTTGTTGATCCGACTTTTGGCACCAGTGTCAATGTCTGGGCCAATGTTGTTTCGAATCTGGCAACCTCGGCCACCGTTACGGCCAACGGCAAAATCGCCTTGACTGCGGATCTGAGCACCACGGTCAATCCGATCATCGACACAGCAGGTAAGGCTTTCGGCGTCACGCTGATTGTCAACAGTCTCGTGACGACGTTTTCTATCGGACTGGAATCAGTGGCGTCGGGTGGTAGTACATCCATCGTCACGGCGAACAACGTGACGAGCAACGTCGATGTCGGCATCACCAAGATCGCCGGGGCTGCTCTTGGCAGTAATGGCGTGCTGCAGATCGTCGCTGACTCGAGTGGAGCGCTGACCACGGTCACCGACAACCAGATCCATATGGCGACGAGTTATGACTCGGTCCATAACCTCACCCACCTGCTGGTCCAATACGACACCAACGCGACGTTTGGTACGACTTCGCTGAGCAATGTGATCGCAATGGACTTCGACGGCGATGTGACGAAAACCCTGGTGCCGGCTTCACTGACCTATACCTTCCCTTGATTTGATGCCGAAAAAAATCTTGTTCGAACGCCCCCTTCGGGGGGCTTTTTGCTTCCTGAGCTTGCTTGCGCTTGGTCATTGCATTGCGGCGCCGGCAGCCGCGCCTGCGGTGACGACGGCGGAGCAATTGCGGGTGCACAGCGTCGCCGATCAGTTGATCGGGTATTTGAACGAGGCGGTAGCCTGGATCGGCCCTTCGGCTGCAAGGGTCACTTTGGCCAGCATCAGGCCACAGATCCAGGCGGCAGTGATGGCCCATCCAGAGGTCCAGTTGGCAGGCCAGCAAAGGGTGACGGCCGGCTTTGCGACGCGCGAGGCTTTTGCCGGCTACCTGCCGCAGGTCTCGGCCAATGTCGACACGGGCAACCGTCAGAACGATCCGGTGAACAAGCCCTGGAACGTCGTTCCGGCCTACAAGGACAATTCGCAGTCGGTTGGCATCACGGCGCGGCAGATGATCTATGACTTCGGCGCAGTGCGAGGCCGGGTCGATGCACAGCGTTCACGCGAGACCGCGGCCGAAGCCAATTCAGAGGCCAAGCGTTCGGATCTGGTGCTGCGCGCGGTCACCGCATGGCATGAGGTGTTCAGGGCGCGCCAGCAGTTGAAGTTGTCGGAGGTGAACCGCCTGTCGCGCCAGCAAATCCTCAACTTCATCGAGGAGCGCGAGCAACTCGGTGGCAGTTCCAAAAGCGATGTGCTGCGCGCCCGCGCGCGCTTGTCGGACGCCCAGGCAACTCTTGTGGCGACCCAGAACCGATTGAAGGCGACCGAAGCGAGCTTTCGCGAAACCTTTGGTGCCGCGCCAGCGGCCGATCTCGGTTTGCCCGAGGTCGTCGCGGTGGACCTGGATCGCTTTGAAAACGCCGATCAGCTGATCCGCAACAATGCTTCATATGCCGAAGCGCTGGCGCAGACCCAGGCCGCCGGCTTTGACGCGAAATCCGCGGCTGCAGCGCTGTTGCCGAGCATCAACTTTGAAGTCAGTGCGACCAAGCGCGACATGGCTGGAACCGGCACCCCGGGTGTTGACAGGACCATCGGCTTGTCGGTCAGGCAGAACTTCTACACCGGGGGCGCCGAGACAGCGCGCAAGAACCAGGCCGAGCAGCGCGCCATGCAGGCCAATACCGAGCTCGATAATCTGCGTCGCCAACTCGAACGCTCGATTGGTCAGACTCTGGCTGATGCCCGCTTTACCGATGCGTTGATCGGCGCACGCAAGGATGCGGTGCTGGTCGCCGCCTCGGCATTTGAGTCGGTGCGCGAGCAATTCGCTTTCAGGCGCGGCACGCTGCTGGATCTGCTGCGAGCCCAGGAAGAGCTTTATCTGGCCGGCCGCGACTTGATCGACGGCGTTGTCGACCATGCCCTGGCCCGCCATCGTCTGCTGCATTTGTCGATGGAATTGACCCCGCTGTTTGAAATCGGCACTGCCACCGCAGCTCCATAGGAATAGGTTTTCCCTTCATGACCCAGACATCGGCAACGCCTCCATTCAACCCGGCCATTGATCCGCTGGAAGCCTGCTTGCGGGCAGTGCTGGCGTACCAGGATCAGGGCATGTCCTCGGCCTCGCTGCGCTCGCGCGTGGCCCATGGCCAAGGGTTGTGGACTCAGGGTACCTTGCTCGAAGCCGCAGACAGCCTCGGGTTCGATACCGAGGTCGGCGAGGTCGACCCGGCCTTGCCCGGCCTGCCGATACTGCCCGCGCTGTGCAACACGCATGAAGGCACGGTGCTGGCGCTGTTGGCGATGGTTGACGATGCTTGCGTACTGGTGGTCGACCCGGACCGCTCGGAACGCCCGATGGAGATGCCCCTGGCCGATCTGCTGGCACGCCTGAGCGGCACCACCGTCAGCCTGATGCGCCGCAACCTGGCTTCGGGTGCCGATGGGGAGGAAGCGACCCATGCCGTCGGTCGTCATGGCCATTGGTTCTGGGGCCCGATATTGCGCAGCCGCTGGGTCTATGTGCAGGTCGCGCTGGCCGCTTTCCTGGTCAATGTGTTCGCGATCGCCAGCTCGGTGTTCTCGATGATCGTCTATGACAAGGTGATCCCCAACAACGCGATTGACACCTTGATCGCACTGTTGATCGGCGTCTCGGTGATCTTCATCAGCGATTTCGTGATCCGCACGCTGCGCGGCTATTTCCTCGATCTGGCCAGCGCCAAGGCCGATGCAGCGATTGCCGATTCGCTGTTCGAACAGATTCTCGACGCACGCCTGCAGTCCAAGCGCGGCAGCACCGGCGCGCTGGCCAGCACGCTGAAGGAATTCGAGTCGATCCGCGACTTTCTCACTTCGGCCACCTTGACCACTTTCATCGATGTGCCGTTCGCGATTCTGTTTCTGGTGATCATCTTCGTGATCGGCGGGCCGATCGTTTATGTGCCTTTGATCGCGATTCCGGTGATGGTGATCGCCGGCATGGCGGTGCAGCCGCAGCTCAAGCGCCTGACCAAGGAGTCACAGGAAGACGGCCACCACAAGCAGGCGATCCTGGTCGAAACGCTCAGCGGCCTGGAAACGATCAAATCTCTGGGCGCCGGTGCGCAGATGCGCCGTCGCTGGCAGGAAGCGGTCACGCACCAATCGCATATCGGGCTGAAGTCACGGATGCTGGCGCAGATCGCTGCCAATGTGGCGAGCCTGGCGCAGCAGTTCGTGCAGGTCAGCGTGGTCACCGTCGGCGCGCTGCTGGTCCAGCATGGACAGCTCGGCTTTGGCGCCATCATCGCCTGCACGATTCTGGCCGGCCGGGCGATCGCGCCAATGGCCCAGATCACCCAGTTGCTGACGCGGATGAACCAGACTTTCGTCAGCTACCGTGCGCTGTCCAAGGTGATGGCGCAGGAGCGTGAACACCAGCCCGGTGCGGTCTTCATGGCAAGGCCCGAATTCAAGGGTGCGATCGAATTTCGCAACGTCACGTTCACCTATCCCGGCGCATCGCGGCCGACGCTGCAGGATATGTCCTTCCAGATCCAGCCCGGCGAGCGCGTAGCGATCATCGGCAAGGTCGGCTCGGGCAAGACAACGATTTCCAAGCTGGTGCTGGGCCTGTTCAAACCCGACTCAGGCGCGGTGCTGATCGACGGCGTCGACGTGCGTCAGATCGACCCGGCTGACCTGCGTGCAGCGCTGGGTGTGGTGCTGCAGGATGTCTGGCTGCTCGGTGGCACGATCAAGCAGAACATCGCCCTGGGCGGGCATTTCCCCAGTGATGCCGAGATCCTGCATGCCGCGCAACTGGCCGGTGTTGAAGACTTCGTGCGCCAGCATCCCGAAGGCTATAGCCTGCGGCTGGGTGAGCGCGGCGAAGGCTTGTCGGGCGGGCAGCGCCAGGCGGTCGCGATCGCGCGCGCCTTACTGGGCAGGCCGGCTATTTTGGTGTTCGACGAAGCAACCAGCGCGATGGACATGGCGGCTGAAGCGCAGCTGTTGCAGCGTCTGAAGCAGGAACTCGATGGCCGTACCTTTGTCACCATCACCCACAAGAGCACGATGCTGCAACTGGTCAACAAGATCGTCGTCGTCGACCAAGGTCGGGTGACGATGCAGGGTACGCCTGAAGAGTTGGTGCGCGCGCAGCAACAGCAGCAAGCAGCGGCGCAGGCGGCAGCTGCGGCCGCTGCGCCATCCAACGGCATGGCCGTGGTTTGAGAGGCGGACTTTTATATGTTGAATAAAGCAAAAGGCGCCCCCCAGAGCTGGACCGACCGCATGGCCGGCGAGGCCGCCACCACCGTGGCCAGCAGTGGCAGCAAGCGCGGGCAGTTGCGGCTCGCCTCCTTGTGGCTGCTGTGGTTCATCGCTGCGCTGTTCGTGGTCTTGTTCATCTGGGCCGCGCTGGCCGAGATCGACACCGTCACCCGCGCCGATGGCCGCGTCATTCCTTCGGCCAAACTGCAGGTGATCCAGAATCTGGAAGGCGGCATCGTCACCGAGATCATTGCCAAGCCCGGACAGCAGGTCAACGCCGGCGACAAGCTGGTGGCGCTGTCGACCGTGCAGCCCGATGCCGAAAAGCAATCGCGCTTCCAGCAACTGCTGGCGCTTGACGCGCGGGCTTCGCGTCTGAGTGCCCAGGCCAGTGGTGCGGCCTTGCATTTCAGCAAGGACGTGAACAAATACGCGGCTGATGTGGCGGCGGCTGAAACCGCTGCGTATCTGACCAAAAAGACTGAACAAGCTGCCCAGCTCGGCGTGATCGACGCGCAGATCGAGCAAAAATCGCGCGAACTGCAGGAAGTCCAGATCACACTGAAATCGAGCGTGCAAAGCCTTGAACTCGGGCGCGAAGAGCGCACGACAGTCGCCAACATGGTCGAGCGCGGGTTGGAGCCACGGCTCGAGTTGGTGCGCATCGACCGCAGCATGGCCGAGCTCGAAGCCCGCGCCAATATGGCGCCTGTGACGCTGGAGCGTGTGCGTGCCTCGATCGCTGAAATGCGCTCGCGTCGCGAGGCTGCGATCGGCCAGTTCCGCAGCGAGACGCTGGCCGATCTGAATCGTACGATGGGTGATCTGAACGCGATGCAGCAGTCGATGCCGGCCCTGTCCGACCGTGTGGCACGCACCGAAATCAGGGCGCCGATGAAGGGCATCGTCAACCGCGTTTTTGTCGCCACCATCGGCGGCATCGTCAAGCCGGGTGAGCCGATTGTCGAAATCGTTCCGGGTGATGACCAGTTGGTTGTCGAAGCGCTGGTGCAGCCCAAGGACATCGGTTTCACCAAGATCGGCCAGCATGCCAATGTCAAGATCACCGCTTTCGATTACGCCATCTTCGGTTCGATGGAAGGCCGTGTCGTCAACATCAGCGCCGACGCCGTGCCCAATGAAAAGGGCGAAGCCTTCTACCAGGTGCGGATCGAAACCAAGACGCCGGTGATCGAGGCGATCGACAAGAAGCTCTCGATCATCCCCGGCATGCAGGCGCAGATCGACATCGTCACCGGCAAACGCACCATTCTGCAGTTCCTCGCCAAACCGCTGGTCGCATTGAAGGAAAACGCGTTCCGGGAGCGTTGATTCGCGCCTGAGCTTGGCATGCCGTCGCAGCACCCGGCGCTTGATCTGAACGATCGAGCGGCGGGTGTTTTGACTTGGGCAGCATCGCGGTTCAGTGATAAAATTTCGTGTAAATTGGTTTGAACAAGTATAATAATATTAAGTAATTGATATCGTTTGATTCTTCGTTCGAATCACTTTCGTGGCGAATTTATAGGTGAGGGGCCTGAATCATGGCGAACTTTACTGGCACTGAAAAAAGCGAGACCTTGATCGGCGGCACAGGCGATGACTCGATCGTCGGGCTTGGCGGCGACGATTCCTTGTACGGAGGGGCTGGCAACGACACCTTGGTCGGAGGCGATGGCAACGATTATCTGCAAGGCGATGCAGGTAACAACAGCCTGGATGGCGGCGCCGGACTCGACACCTTGTTCGGCGGAACCGGCAATGACATCTTGTCTGGTGGCGATGGCAATGACAGTTTGTATGACCAGACCTCGGGCAATGACACGCTGCTGGGTGGTGCAGGAGACGACACGCTTTCGACCTATGGCAGCGCCGGAGGCGATAGCCTGGATGGTGGCGCCGGCAACGACTCATTGACCGGAGGGCTGGGGAATGACACCTTGGTCGGTGGCGATGGCAATGACTATCTCCAGGATGATGCGGGCAATAACAGCCTGGATGGCGGCGCCGGGGATGACACCATGTTTGGCGGCACCGGCAATGACATCCTCTCCGGTGGCGACGGCAATGACCAGTTGTACGACCAGACCTCGGGCAATGACACGCTGCTTGGCGGAGCAGGAAACGACATCCTTTCGACCTATGGCAGCACAGGCAGCGACAGCCTGGATGGCGGTGTCGGAAATGACACACTGTCAGGAGGAATCGGCAACGACACCTTGATCGGAGGCGATGGCAACGACAGCCTTTCCGGCTATGAGGGCAACGACAGTCTTGACGGCGGAGCCGGTAATGATTCCCTGTACGGCGGCGGCGGCAACGACACCCTGGCAGGGGGCACGGGCACAGACTTGCTGTGGGGCGGCGATGGCAACGATCTCTACAAGATCTCCAGTCGGGATTTCTACATCTACGACACTGGTGGCACCGACGCGGCCATCGTCAGCGTCAGCTTCGTCAAGTTGCCGAGCAGCATCGAAAGCGTCACATATATCGACGGCGCTCAGGCGCTGCCCTATTGGATCGACGACTTGTTGGGCGGCGATGCGGCCCAATTCGCTTCATTGCTAGGGTCGACCAAGACCTTTTCATATGCTTATCCGACCGCATTGCCGACCTACGACACAAGTGCGGATGATGCGCTGGGCTTCCTGGCTTTCAACGCGCAACAAAAGGCATTTTCTGCGCTGGCGATGAGCTATGTGTCGACGGTGCTGGACCTGCATTTTGTCGAGACCAACAATGTATCGGCGCTGAACACCATCACATTTGCCAATAACACGCAGACCGACAGTGCCGGCTATGCCTATCTTCCTTCGGACAACATGGGTGCCAGCGATCTCTTTCTGGATCGCAGTGACGCAGACAATCTCGCACCAGTGGATGGCAGCTATGCCGCGCTGACGCTGATCCATGAACTGGGCCATACGCTCGGGCTCAAGCATCCGTTCCTGAGCGATGTGAATGAAGCGCCTTATCTGCCGACCGCGGAGGACAACACGACCTTTACGGTCATGTCGTACAACCAAAATCCTGCCCAATATCATCTTGCTTTCAGCCCCCTGGATATTGCCGCGCTGCAATACCTGTACGGGCCTAGCCTGACTTCCCGCACCGGCAATGATGTCTACAGCGTCAGTGCGACCGGGGCCAATTTCATCTGGGACGGTGCCGGCACCGACACGCTCAGCGCCAGCGCGATTTCGCAAGCCGTGACGCTCTACCTGGAGCCGGGCTATTGGGGCTACGTGGGCAGCAAGGCAGCCACGATCACCGCAGCCGGCCAGGTGACGGTGAATTTTGGCAGCGTGATCGAGAACCTGGTCGGTGGATCCGGCAGCGACTGCCTGTTCGGCAACGCTGCGGCCAACAACATATCGGGAGGCCTTGGCGATGACAGCTTATGCGGGGCCGCCGGGAACGACACGCTCGACGGCGGCGCTGGCACCGACACGGCGGTTTACAACCTGGCTGCCAGCCAATACACGGTGACCGCGATGGATAGCGGCGGTTACCGGGTGCAGGCCAATACCGGCGTCGAGGGCAGCGACAATTTGCTCAACATCGAAAAACTGCAATTCGCCGATCAGACGCTGAGCATCGCTGCGGCTGTAACGGATACCGTAGCGCCGCTGTTGGTGACGGCTGTTCCAGCGGACGAAGCCACCGGCATCGCCATCGGCAGCAATATCGTCCTGAACTTCAGCGAAGCGATCGCCAAGGGTACGGGAAACATTGTGCTCAAGACGGTAGCAGGCGTCACCGTGACGACCTTTGATGTGGCCAGCAGCAGCAATCTGAGCATCTCGGGCAGCACGCTGACGATCAACCCGAGCACCGACCTGGGCTACAGCACGGCCTATTCGGTCGAGTTCGCCGCCGGAACAATCAAGGACCTGGCCGGTAACAGCTATGCCGGAACCAGCAGTTATAACTTCAGCACTGAGGCGCCTGCCTCCGCCGGAAAAACTGTCGACCTGCTGGCCTACAGCTGGAACGCGCATACCTTGCTCAGCGGGGTTGCCTTGTCCGGCGACGGCCATAGTGGGGCCACTGCCAACAGCGGTGCCGTGAGCTTCACGGCCGTCACCGGCACGAGTCTGGCGTTGAGCGCCAGCCTGCCGGTGCCTTCCGCCGAAACGTCAGCGGTGAGCCAGGCGGTCAATCTGCAGGACGCAATAGCGATCCTCAAGATGATTGTTGGTCTGGATGTCAACGGCGCCGGCAAGGCCTTGTCGCCCTACCAAGCTTTTGCGGCCGACTATGACGGCAACGGCAAGGTCGAGCTGAGCGACGCGATCGGCGTGCTCAAGCATGTGGTCGGTCTTGATGCGCCAACGCCGCAATGGCTGTTCTTCAATGAGATCGATCAGACGGTGCCGGGCAAGGCGAATTTGCTGCCAGGAACAGTGCCGAGCTTGAGCGCTGATCTGTCGCCTACAGGCAATATCCATGTCGGCCTGGTCGGCGTGCTGCGCGGCGATGTGGACGGCAGCTATGCCGGTGCTGCCGGCGCTTTGGACCTTGATACCGATGCCACCCATGCCAACTACTTCGCCCTGCTGCTGGCCGCCCACAAGGAACTGAGCCCATCGCAGTTCGGAGTCTATCCCTGAGTCCTTGACCAGGGTTCGATTTGCCCGAATCCAGACCCCGTAATCTGCTGCGCTGCTTTTCGGGCTACAGGGCAAGGGACATGGCGTTGAATCCGTCGCATATCCGTAGCCGGAAATTGGTGATAGCCGGCGTCCACCGCAGATCGTGGATCATCGGCTCAGGCGGGAATCAGCTTGATTTCAAGCCTGCAGCCCAGCGCATCGGCATATTTGCGCAGCGTGGTCAGCGAGGGTGCGTGCGTATGGGAAACCAGGCTGCTCTCGATCCGAGCGAGCGCCGATTGCTTGACACCCATAGGCTGCGCAACCCGCGCTTGAGTCAGTCCGGTACGCTGCCTGGCTTTCAGCAAGGCGTCGAGCGCGGCGAACTCTTCGGCTTGTGCATGCCCGGCTGCGGCAAAAGCCGGGTCGGCACCGATCTGGCGCTTTGCCTCCGCTGCGGGGTCAAAAGGCACAGGCTTGAGGGTATTGCTGTTGTCCATCACTTCACCTCTTTCATACGGTCCCGGCCACCTTGCCAACTCAGCTTGAACAGCCGCATTGAAGTGTTCAATCAGGCACGACATGAAAAGTTATCACATAAATGTTATTGACCTGCCGGTTGTCTGATCGGATTCATGGAGCGCTCTGACACCAAAAAATGCTAAAGTAAAAATTCCTTACTTTCTGCCGGTGACCTCAATGCTTGCCAAACTCAGTTCCAAGAATCAGCTGACGCTGCCCAAGAGCGTCACCGCTGCAGTGGCGTCAGCGGAATATTTCGACGTCATGGTGCGTGATGGTCAAATCATCCTGACGCCGGTGCGCATTCAGCTTGGTGATGCAGTCCGGGCCAAATTGGCGGAACTGGATCTGGGCGAAGCCGATGTCGATGCAGCCCTTGCCTGGGCGCGCGAGCGGAGGTGAAATATGCCGCCAATCGTCGTACTCGACACCAACCTTGTACTGTCGGCGTTGGTTTTTGCCAGTGGCCGACTTGCCTGGCTGCGCTTGGCCTGGCAGCGCGGGCAATTTCTACCCCTGGCTTCAAGCGCCACCATCGTCGAGTTGATGCGTGTCTTGGGCTACCCGAAGTTCAAGTTATCAAGCGATGACCGCGAGCAGTTGTTGGCCGACTATCTGCCTTGTTGTCGCATCATCCGTATCCCGGCAGATCTGCCAACCTTGCCGCGGTGCCGTGACCCGGATGATCAAATTTTCATCGAATTGGCTGCCGTCGGTCGGGCCGATTTTCTTGTCACTGGCGACAAGGATTTGCTGGATCTGGCACCTGAATTCGATCGGCCGATCCTGAGCGCCGAGGCGTTTTTTGTTCGTTTGAATCAAACTTGATCGCTTGACTTGACCGGGGCGGTTGGCTTGCAAAGCCCCGCAATCCGCTGCGCTGCGTGGTGGGCTACGGGTGCGTGTGTGCGGGTGAATCCTCGCTCAACTGACTCCCGCCAGATGCCGAATCAGATCCTGGGCCAGCCGGGGCAGGGGAATGCCGGCGAGGTTGACGATTTTGAGTTCGCGTCTGGCCCATTCGTCGCTCAGCGGCACCAGGGCGATCTGCATGGTCATGGCATGGCGCAGCGCGGATGAGCGCGAGATGATGCCGATGCCGACGCCAGCTTCGACCAGCAGGCAGATCGATTCGAAGCTTGAGACCTGGATGCGAAAGCTCAAGGATCGGCCCATCGCCCTTGCCAATGGCGGCAGGAAGCCGGCGATGGCGCTGCCTTCGGGCAGGCTGATGTGGGGCAAATCGAGTGTGTCGACAAACCGCATGCCGGCTTGCCCGGCCAGGCGGTGGCCGGCCGGCACGACGACGACCAGATCGTCGACAGCGAAGTCATGCACCTCGAGCCCATCGGTGTCGACATTGCCGGCAATGATGCCGATGTCGGCATGGGATTCCTTGATCGCCAGGACGATCTGCTGGCTCAGCCGCTCCTGCAGGTCGATGCTGACATCGGGATAACGCGCCAGGAAACTCGCCAGCGCGCCGGGCAAGGCGCCGGTGATCGAGGTCGTGTTGGCCAGCAATCGCACATGGCCTTTGACGCCGCTGGCGAAGTCGCGCAGATCGCATTTCAGATGCTCGACCTGCTGCATTACCCGCCTGGCATGCTGCAGCAGCGCTTCGCCGGCGGGGGTCAGCTCGACGCCCTGTGGCTTGCGGTAGAGCATCTTGGCGCCGAGGCTGTCTTCGAGCTGTTTGATTCGGGTGCTGGCCGCTGCCGCCGAAATGCAGGCCCGCTCGGCGCCGCGCCGCAGGTTCGAGGCCTCGGCGATGAAGATAAACAGGCGCAGGTCGAGCAGGTCAAATTGCATCGGGCGATTGTGGCGCAGGTCCGCCAAGTGCCGGCTTGACAGCCGGAATGCAGAAGCTGGCGCTGCCACTAGTCTGGAACTGGACGTTTTCCCGACCGGAGGCTGGCCGGCGGCGCGGTCACTCGGGCTTGAGGCCCGCAGCCTGGAACATGCGCACAAAGCGTTCACGATCAGCCACCAGGAAGGCTTTGAATTCGGCCGGGGTGTTGCCGACCGGTTCAATCCCAATGCCGGCCAAACGGGTGCGACGATCCGGTTCGCGCAGGACGGCTGCGATCTCCTGTTGCAAGCGCTCGACGATATCGGTCGGGGTTTTGGCTGGCAAGAAAACCCCCATCCAGTGAACGGCTTCAAAACCCTGAAGTCCGGGCGTCTCACTGACCGCTGGAACGTCTTTGGCCCAGGCGACACGGTTGCGCTGGGTCGTGGCCAAAGGGATCAACTTGCCTGCGCGGATATGACTCATCACCGGGGCAATGCCCACGACAGCGACAGGAATCTGCCCGCCAAGGACATCATTGATGGCCGGACCCGCACCTTTGTACGGAATGTGCACCAAGTCAATCATGGCCATCTTTGCCAGCAGTTCGCCTGCCAGCCGCGTGCTTCCCACGCTACCCGCGGTGCCGAAGCTGACTGACCCCGTTTGCGCTTTTGCCTGGGCGATCAAATCACCGATCGACTTGAAACCTGAGCCGGGATAGGCCACAACGACGATGGGTGAGGTGCCCGCCAAAGTGACCGGTGTCAGATTCTTCTCTGGGTCATAGCGCATTGACTTGTAAACAATCGCAGCGTTAATTGTTTCTGATGGGGAGGCAAACAAGACGGTGTAGCCGTCTGGTGCGGCGCGGGTGACAAATTCGGCGCCGATCATGCCGCTGGCTCCGGGCTTGTTGGTGACGATGACCGATTGACCCAACCTCGCTCCCAGGCCCTCCGCCACAATGCGAGCCATCGCGTCATGGCCGCCACCCGCCTCAAAGGGAACCACCATGGTGATTCCTTTGGTCGGCCAGTTTTCCGCATGGGCGGCCACCGACATGACCGCCAGCGTGACGATCGAGATGACAACATTCAGTATCGATGCAAGTTTCATGATGGGCATTGAATGATGGTTTGAAGGCTTCGGGCTGGCCGGCAGAAAACAAGGGTGCGGCCGTTCATTTTTTTGAACCGATTGACTTTGGCTTGAGTGGCTTGGGCCGAGACATCGACCAGGAAAGTGAAATCCGGTCTGAGCGGATCAGGGCGATCGAAAAGTACGCCACAACGCCGCTCGAATCCACCAGAGAGCGTCTGAGCCGTCCAAGTGGATCGCCTGCATGCAGACCCAGATGGCCGGCCACTTCTGCGTCTGCGATGGTGAGAGTGAAGGATTGCCGCATCTCCACCAAATGGGCCGCGTCCAGTTCTTCCAGCACGACCAGCGCCATTTCAGTGTCGAACCGTTTTGGCGCCTGGTCGTAATAGCTGCGCGCGACGAAGAGTTCGACCACCCGGAAGGGCTCCGAGTGCTCGTCCAGGTGGATCCGGCGCATGCGTCGATAGGCAGGCGCCAGTTGGCCTTCATGCGGCAGGGCCGGTGGCAGCGCATCATCGGCGTCCAGGATCTGGCCGCGGTGCTGTCGCAGATTTTCGGGCAGTTGAGGCCAGCCCGCCTGCGTGACCGGTGCAATTCTGCGCAGAGGCAGTTCGTTGACATAGGTACCGCTGCCACGGCGGGCTCGAATCAGACCTTCCTGAGTCAGCAAGCGAAAGGCTTCCCGCACGGTCGTGGGGGCCACGTTGTAGCGGCTGGCCATGGCAGCAATGGTCGGCAATTTCGACCCCACCAGCCACTGGCCAGTGGCAATCTCGGACCTGAGCGCACCTGCGATCCGGTGATACAGCGGGCTCATGTCATGGGTGCCGGGGTCAACTGGCGGCATGGGTTCGGCCTTGACGGTTGGAAGCTGAATATTGTATGCTGGTTCGCTGGAATACAAGCATACTTTATCAACCTTCCGCCTGACCAGGAACATCCGATGCCGACTGCCAAACGCCTCGTTATTTTTGTCTCCGATAACCATAGCCGGGCGGTGGCTGCTTGCTATGGCCATCCAGTGGTGAAGACACCCCACATCGATGAAATCGCTCGTCGCGGCACGCGATTTGCCAATGCCTACACGATCAGTCCCTTGTGCTGTCCGGCTCGCGCCGCCATGGCCACCGGTCGCTTTCCCCATCAAACCAGCTATTGGGACAACGTCATGGCCTATGACGGGAGCATTCCCAGTTGGATGCACCGCCTTCGCGATCAGGGTCATCACGTCACCGCCATCGGCAAGCTGCACTTCCGCAGCAGCGACGACGACAACGGCTTGACCGAAGAAATCTTGCCCATGCACTTGCACGAAGGCAAGGGCGCGTTGAAAGGCCTGCTCAGGGGCTTTGATGCCGAAAAGCCAAAGGACTCCGGCGTCATGATGGCGCTTTACAACGACCTGTCCAAGGAAGGTGAAACCCACTATCAGGAATACGACCGGCAAATCACCGAGCAGGCGATTGCCTGGCTGCATCAACACCAGACAGAAGAAGAAAAACCGCCGGTCCTGATCGTCTCCTACATCAGTCCGCATCCGCCCTTCACCGTTGCCAAGAGGTTCCTGGACATGTACCCCGAGTCAGCCATGCCCCTGCCTCCGGATCTGGGCGATGCGCCGATTCACCCCTCGGTCGCCCATATGCGCAAACTTGACCTGATGCCGCCGACATTGGACCCAGCGGTACTGCGCCGAATTGCGGCCAGCTATTTTGGTTTGATCACCCATATGGACGAGCAAATCGGCAGGGTTCTAGAAGAGATGGAGGTGCTCAATCTATTCGAATCCACCCGCATGATCTACACCAGCGACCATGGCGAGTTGTTCGGCGCCCAAGGCTTGTTCGGAAAGCGCTCGCTATTTGAGGGCTCGAGCGGCGTACCGCTGATCATTGCCGGGCCCGATATTCAGCAAGGCCATGTGTCGCAGCAATTGGTTTCGCATGTGGACTTGTTCCCGACCATCGTCGAAATGACCGGCGGCCAGCTCTTGCAGGAAGACGCCGATCTGCCTGGCCAGTCGCTATGGGGAGCTACCCAAGGCATCGACGATCTGGATCGGCCAGTGTTCGGCGAATACCATGCCCAAGGCTCGCTATCTGCGTCTTATCTGATGCGTCAAGGCGATGCCAAGATGATGGTTCATGTGGACATGCCGACCCAGGTCTTTGACCTCAAGGCCGACCCTGACGAACTGCATGATCTGCACGGCACCCCCGGAGGGGATGCCATTGAGAAGCAGTTGATGCCCAAGCTGTTGGCGATCTGCGACCCCGTTGTTGAGGATGCGAGGGCCAAGGCAGCGCAGCGGGCCAAGGCCGAAGTGTTCGGCGGTCGGGAGGCTGTGGGGCAGGAAGCATTCATCGCCTTTACCCCGCCGCCCGGAGTCTCGGCCAAAGAAGCCTGGGCCAGCCTGGCTGCGGTGTCAGGCCCTTCAACATGAATCTGGATCGATTTGCCAGGCTTGCGCTGTGCCATGCGCCCACACCGCTTGAATTCATGCCGCGTCTGACTCGCCACCTGGGTGGCCCGCAGTTGTGGATCAAGCGCGACGATTGCACCGGCACTGCACTCGGTGGCAACAAGACCCGCAAGCTCGAATTCCTGCTGGGCGATGCCTTGCAGCAAGGGGCTGATCACGTGGTCACGGTGGGGGCCTTGCAATCAAACCATGTGCGGCAAACGGTTGCGGCCGCTGCGCGGGCAGGGCTGGGGTGCACTGCCATCCTGGAACATCGGCATCCGGACCCGGATGCAGACTATTTACGCAACGGCAATGTCTTGCTCGACGTTTTGCTGGGTGCCGAAATCATCTATCGACCTGGCGGCACCGACATGTTTGCGGCGCTGCGAGAAGTCGGGGACGAGTTGCGAGCGCGTGGGCGCAAGCCCTACCTGATCCCCAGTGGGGGCTCCAATCCGGTAGGTTCTTTGGGCTATGTGGTGGCTGCGCAAGAAATCCTGCAGCAAGCCAGCGACAAATCAATGGACCTGCACAGCATCGTGGTGGCCAGCGGCAGCGCCGGCACTCAAGCGGGTCTGCTGGTGGGTATGGCGCAGCTTCAATCAGCGATCCCCATCCAGGGCTTTGCCGTCAGCCAAACCGCAAACCTTCAGCAGGCCAGGGTTCTGGCTCTGGCGCAAGCCACGGCCGACTTCATCGGATTGGGCAAGGATATTGCGAATGATGCGGTCAAGGTCAATGCCGATTATCTGGGTGCGGGCTATAGCATTCCCACGCCGGCGATGGTTGAAGCCGTGCAACTGGTGGCGCGCATGGAAGGCCTCTTGCTCGACCCGGTCTATACCGGAAAAGCGATGGCCGGCCTGATCGACTGGATTGGTCAGGGCCGCTACCGCAGCACCGACAACGTCATGTTCCTGCATACCGGCGGTCAAGCCGGGCTGTTCGGTTTTTGCGACACGTTGAGTGCTCGCCCAAGCACCGCATTGCCCGCCTAGTCTCGTTCCTCAGGCCAGCAAGTACCCGACCTGCGGCCAGTCGGCCAGCGACCAAATTCTGGCGATCACCGCGGTCATTTCGGCTTCGCTGGCGCCGCCGGCATAGGCAGCAAGCCGGCGCGCTTTGTCTTCGATTTCGGGGCGGCTCAAGCTGTTGCCGGGGTCGCCCTTGGGCTCATCAACGCGGCCCTGCAGCATGCGGCCGTCAACGGTGTGCACCGTCACTTTGCCGATCCAGCGCTGCGGGTAAGCGGCGTCGACTTCGGCGTCGAGCTGCATGCTGACCTTGCCGCGCAGCGCGATCAGGCGCGGATCCTGGTAATGGGTGTCGAACTCGGTCAGGCCGGCGCGGCCGAACAAGGCGATCAGCCCTAGCACCGAACCGATCGAGAACTTGCTCTGGTGCACCGTGCGCGGGTCGGTCACCGGCCCCAGCACGTCGATCGCAGCCTGGTGCACATGGGCGGTGACTTCGGCCAGATCCTCGGCTTTCAGCTCATGCTCGTTCATGACCTGCTGCAGCGCGTCGGCCGCCGGGTGGGTGTGGCGGCATGAGGCGTGGAACTTGAACGAGGTTTCAGCCAGCGCCCAGCGCTGCCCCAGCCGGTCGGTCAGCCGGCTCGGGTCGGCATCGCTCGACATGCCCGCGGCCATGCCTTGCGGGCCTTCGAGGATGCGACGTGCGCCGGTGAATCCGTCAGCGGCCAGGTAGGCCGCGGTCAGGCCATTGGCTGCTGCATTGGCCGTGTGCAGCTGTTTGCTGTCGGCCGCGTCGCGCAGGAATTCCCACAGACCTGCGGCCTGGGTGCCGCCCGAGCCGAAGGCATGCAGCATGGTTTGTGCATCGAGCTTGAGCAGATGACCGACCGCTGCAGCGGCCGCGACCGTGCCGGCCGTGCCGGTGGTGTGGAAGACGCGGTAATGCGATCGGCCGAGGAATTCGCCGATGCGGATGCCGACCTCATAGCCGGCCACGGCGGCGGTCAGCAATTCCCGGCCCGAAGCGCCGATCGCCTGCGCCACCGCCAAGGCCGGCGGAAAAACCACCGCGGCCGGGTGGAACACCGAGCCGTTGTGCACATCGTCCTGCTCGGCCACATGCGAAGCGGCGGCATTGACCATGGCGGCGAACAGCGGCGTGCTGCGGCGGCGCGAGATCAGGATTTCGGCCGAACCCGGGCCTTGCAAATCGATCGGCCCCATCGTCGCAGCGAATTTGGCGATGCTTTGCACCGCGCGTGAATTGCGTCCGGCCAGCGACGAGCCGAGCCAGTCGAGCAGCAGGTCTTCGGCGCGGCGCAGCACTGGCGCCGGGATCTGTTCGAAGCGCAGTTCGGCGGCAAAGGCGGCGAGGGTGGCGCTGGGCGATGAGGTCATGGCAGTTCCCAAGAGTCTTGCGAATTCAGAAGGAGCGCGGCAGGCCCAGCACATGTTCGGCCACATGGCTGAGGATCAGGTTGGTCGAGATTGGCGCCACCTGGTAGAGCCGGGTTTCGCGGAATTTGCGCTCGACATCGTATTCGCTGGCGAAACCGAAACCGCCGTGGAATTGCAGGCAGGCGTTGGCCGCTTCCCAGCTCGCCTTGGCGGCCAGGTATTTGGCCATATTGGCTTGCGCGCCGCAGGGCTGTCGGGCATCGAACAAGCGGCAGGCTTCCCAGCGCATCAGGCTCGCGGCTTCGACCTCGATATGCGCTTCGGCAATCGGGAACTGCACGCCCTGGTTCTGGCCGATCGGGCGGCCGAAAACGACCCGCTCCTTGACATATTTGGTGATGCGGTCGATGAACCAATGGCCGTCACCGATGCATTCGGCAGCGATCAAGGTGCGCTCGGCATTCAGCCCGTCGAGGATATATCTGAAGCCCTGGCCTTCCTGGCCGATCAGGTTTTCGGCGGGGATCTCGAGGTTCTCGAAAAACAGCTCGTTGGTCTCATGGTTGACCATATTGCGGATCGGCCGCACGGTCATGCCATGCCCGATCGAGTCCTTCAGATCGACCATGAAGATCGACATGCCTTCGCTTTTTTTGGTCACTTCGGCCAAGGGGGTGGTGCGCGCCAGCAGGATCATGAAATCCGAATGCTGGACCCGCGAGATCCAGACTTTCTGGCCGTTGACGATATAGCGATCGCCCTGTCTGACCGCCGTGGTCTTGATCTTGGTCGTGTCGGTACCGGTACTCGGCTCGGTCACCGCCATCGACTGCAAGCGCCATTCGCCGCTGGCGATACGCGGCAGGTAATGCTGCTTCTGCGCTGCGCTGCCATGGCGCAAGAGCGTGCCCATGTTGTACATCTGGCCATGGCAGGCGCCCGAGTTGCCGCCGGCGCGGTTGATCTCTTCCATGATCACCGAAGCCTCGGCCAGGCCCAGGCCCGAGCCGCCATATTCCTGCGGGATCAGCGCAGCCAGCCAGCCGGCCTTGGTCAGCGCTTCGACAAATTCCTGCGGATAGGCGCGCTCTGCGTCGATTCGGCGGTGGTACTCATCGGGGAACAAGGCGCAGAGTGCGCGCACTGCATCGCGGATGTCCTGGTATTGGTTGTTGCTGTTCATTGAGTTCCTCTGCTCTATGGGTCTTGCGCAAGATGATTTCTGTTCTTCCTGTCGAAGAAAGGACTGCGAGTTTCGGCCCTTCGACGGGCTCAGGGCGAACGTGATAAAGATTCAGTTGAAAGAAAATCAGACCACGCCGGCTGCGTGAAGGGCGGCGATGCGGGCGCTGTCGCAGCCGAGCTCGGCCAGCAGCGCATCGGTATGCTGGCCCAGCGCCGGCACGGCGTCCATGCGGGCGCTGTAGCGGTTGTTCTGCGCCGGCGGCAGCAGCGCGGGCACCGCGCCGGCAGGCGTCTGCACGCTGGTCCAGCGCTCGCGCGCCTGCAGTTGCGGATGTTGCCAGAGCGCGGCCGGGCTGTTGATGCGGGCGGTGGCGATGCCGGCGGCGTCGAGCCTTGCTTCGGCTTGGTCGGCGCTCAGGTCCGCAAAGCAGGCGCTGATCTTGTCGTCGAGCAGCTTGCGGTTTGCGGTGCGCATCAAGTTGGTGGCAAAGCGCGGGTCTTCGGCCAGCGCCGGATCCTGCAGCACCTCGGCGCAAAAACGCCGCCATTCGCGTTCGTTTTGCACCCCCAGCAACAGCGACTGGCCGTCACCCGCCAGCGCCGGGCCATAGGGTGCGATGCTCGGATGCGAGGCCCCGCTGCGTGGCGCGGCTGCCTGCCCGCCGTGGGTGAAATACATCGGGTTGCCCATCCATTCAGCCAATGTTTCTAGCATCACCACATCGACCCTGGAACCCAGCCCGGTACGCCCGCGCAGCAGCAGCGCATTCAGCACGCCCGAGTAGGCATACATGCCAGCGCTGACATCGCCAGCCGAAAAACCAGCGCGGGCCATCATCTCGCCCTCACCGGTGACCGCCAGCAAACCCGCTTCGGCCTGCACCATCAGGTCATAGGCTTTTTTGTCGCGGTAAGGGCCCGAGTCGCCATAGCCCGAAATATCGCAGACGATCAACTTCGGATAGCGCGGCTGCAACTGCTCGAACGACAAGCCGAGCCTGGCCGCCGCACCCGGCGCCAGGTTCTGCACCAGCACATCGGCCTGGCCCAGCAAGGCTTGCAGCAGCGGCGCGGCTTCGGGATGCTTGACGTCGAGCGTCAGGCTTTCTTTTGAGCGATTGGCCCAGATGAAATAGGACGATTGGCCCAGCACCCGCTGGTCATAGGCGCGGGCGAAATCGCCGACCTGCGGGCGTTCGATCTTGATCACCCGGGCCCCCTGGTCGGCCAGATGGCGGGTGCAGACCGGTGCGGCCACGGCATGTTCCAGCGCCAGGACGGTGATGCCGTCGAGCGGCCGGATGGTCATGCCGGCCAACCCGGAACATCCTTAGGGTGCGAAGGGCGCAAGAAAAATCGCTGGCTGAGCATGTGTCTCGGGTCGAGGTGGAGTTGCCGCATCATGAGGCTTCATGCCGGTCCGCGCCAGCCGGATTTTTCGAACAGCCTGTTCAGATTTACCCCAATCGCCTCAACGATTCGCGCGCTGGTCCTCGATCTCGCGCAGCGCCTGCATCGTGCGCAAGACCCGGTCGGGCGTCAGGCTGATGCTGTCGATGCCCAGTTCGACCAAATAGCGTGCGATCTCGAGATGGTCAGACGGCGCCTGACCGCAGATGCCGCTGTGCCGGTGGTTGCGCTTGGCGCCTTCGACGGCGAGCTTGAACATCTTCAGCATGCCGGGGTCGCGTTCATCGAAGGAACTGGCGACGATGGCGCTGTCGCGGTCGACGCCCAGCGTCAACTGCGTCAGATCGTTGCTGCCGATCGAGAAACCGTCGAACAGCTCAGAGAACTCGTCGATCAGCAAGACGTTGTTCGGGATCTCGCACATTACATAGACCTCGAGGCCCTGGTCGCCGCGCTTGAGGCCATATCGGGCCATCGTCTCGAGTACCTGGCGCGCTTCGTCGAGCCTGCGACAAAAGGGCACCATCACCTTCAGATTGAGCAAGCCCATCTGCTCGCGCACCCGCTTCAATGCCGCGCATTCCATCGCGAAGCCTTCCTCATAAGCCGGGTGGATATAGCGCGCCGCACCTCTGAAACCGAGCATCGGATTTTCCTCGACCGGCTCGAAATCGCGCCCGCCCAGCAGCGCGGCGTATTCGTTGCTCTTGAAGTCGGACAGCCGAACGATCACCGGCCTCGGGTGAAACGCTGCGGCGATGGTGCCGACCCCTTCGGCCAGCCTTTCGATGAAAAAGCTGGCGCCATCGGCATAGCCGGCAAAGGCCGCCTGGACTTTGTCACGCACCGCGGCGTCGACGATCCGCTCCGGGTGCAGCAGCGCCATCGGGTGCACCTTGATGTGTTCGTTGATGATGAACTCCATCCTCGCCAAGCCAACGCCGTCGCAGGGCAGCAGCGAAGTTTTGAAGGCCAGTTCGGGGTTGCCCAGGTTGACCATTACCGCGGTTGACGGATGCTTGAAGCCGCTCAGGTCGCTGCGGTCGACGCGAAAACGCAGCAGGCCGGCATAGACGCGGCCGATGTCGCCTTCGGCACATGAGACGGTAACCGACTCGCCGTCCTGCAGCAACTCGCTTGCACCTTGCGCTCCAACGACGGCCGGGATGCCCAACTCACGCGCGACGATCGCCGCATGGCAGGTGCGCCCGCCGCGGTTGGTGACGATGGCCGCGGCGGTTTTCATCACCGGTTCCCAGTCGGGCGTGGTGGTGTCGGCCACCAGCACTTCGCCAGGCTGGAACAGGTGCAACTGGCTGGCGTTGGCAATGCGCCGCACCTTGCCGGCCGCGATGCGTTCGCCGACCGAGCGGCCATGCACCCGCACCGTCGAAGTCTGTTCCAGCACGAATTCCTCAATCAGGTTGACCTGGCGCTGCGAGGCCGAAGTTTCGGGCCGGGCCTGGACGATGAAGATCTTGCCGTCGGGCCCATCCTTGGCCCATTCGATGTCCATCGGTCGCCAGGCCCCGGCAAGCGCGGTGTAATGGTCTTCGATCTTGATCGCCGCATCGGCGAGCTCCAGCACATCAGCGTCACTGAGGCAAAAGCGCGCCCGGTCTGCGGCCGGGGTCGGCTGGTTGATGACCGCCTCGCGCGTACGCCCACCGCTGTAGACCATGCGGATCTGCTTGCGGCCCAGCCGCCGGCGCAAGACGCAGCGGTAGCCGGCTTTGAAAGTGGGCTTGTGCACATAGAACTCATCCGGGTCGACGCTGCCCTGCACGACGTTTTCGCCCAAGCCCCATGCGGCCGTGATGAATGCCACATCAGGGTGACCTGACTCGGTGTCGAGCGTGAACAGCACGCCGCTGGCGGCCTGATCGCTGCGCACCATCTGCATCACCGCCACCGAAAGATACACCTTGAAATGGTCGAAACCCTGGTCGATGCGGTAGGAGATCGCGCGGTCGGTGAATAGCGATGCCTGGCAGCGCTTGACCGCATCGATCAGCATCTGCTCGCCGCGGATATTCAGGTAAGTGTCATGCTGGCCGGCAAAGCTGGCGCCGGGCAGATCTTCGGCGGTGGCAGAACTGCGCACGGCCACGCTCAAACCCGGGCCGACCTGGGCCAGCAAATCGCGCCAGCCTTGGCGGATGCCGGCTTCCACCGCAGGCGGCATCGCCGCGGCATAGACGATCTCGCGCGCCTGCGAGCCGGCATGGGCGAGAGAATCGATGTCGCGCTTGTCGAGCCGGTCGAGCAGTCGGTGCAAGGGCCCCCAGGCCTCGGCCGCGTCGAGCGCATCGCGGTAGGCGCTGGAGGTGATCGCGAAGCCATCGGGAATGCGCACCCCCAGCGGCTGCAATTGCTGGAACATCTCGCCCAGCGAGGCGTTTTTGCCCCCGACCAGCGGCAGGTCGGCCATCGAGATTCCGCCGAACCAGCGGATGTATTTTGAGTCGTTCATTGAGGGCGCTCCGTTTTTTGAAGGGTGTGGGTGGGAAATGCTCGGGTGGGGCATCGCGTGGTGCCTTGATGCGGCTCAAGCTCGTTGTGGAGTCGGGGCCCAAAAATCGCGGACAACTCGGCGCAGGAGGGCAAGATGTTGCAAATCCGGTTTCACGGCAGGGGCGGGCAGGGCGTGGTGACTGCGGCCGAAATGCTGTCAGTCGCAGCGTTTGAACAGGGCCGCCATGCGCAGGCATTTCCAAGCTTCGGCTCCGAACGCACAGGGGCTCCAGTGGTGGCTTTTTGCCGCATCGCCGACAGTGAAATTCGCTTGCGCGAGCCGATCGTCGCGCCCGATGTGCTGATCGTTCAGGACCCAACGCTGCTGCACCAAGTCGATGTGTTCCAGGGTCTGCAAGCCGATGGCTATGTGCTGATCAACAGCCGGCGCGATTTTCATGCCCTGGGTCTGAGCGAGATTGAATTGCGCTTTCGCGCTGACCGCTTGATGACGGTGCCCGCGACCGAAATCGCGCTGAAGCATCTCGGCCGGCCCTTGCCCAATGCGGTGATGCTGGGCGGATTTGCCGCGCTGTCTGGCTTGATCACGCTGGACGCCTTGGCCCATGCGATCGGCCAGAAGTTCAAAGGCAAGGTAGCCGATGGCAATGTAGCCGCCGCCGCCGAGGCTTTTCTGTTCGTGTCCAAGCAGATGCAGGAGTTGGCTGATGTTGAAGCAAACTGAAGGGTCTCGGGCCGTGGCCGAGGCGGTGGCCTTGAGTCGGCCCGAGGTGATCTGCGCATACCCGATCTCGCCGCAAACCCATATCGTCGAGGGCCTGGGCGAAATGGTCAAAAGCGGGGCCTTGACGCCCTGCGAGTTCATCAACGTAGAGAGCGAGTTCGCGGCGATGAGCGTGGCGATCGGCGCTTCGGCTGCCGGCGCGCGCACCTACACAGCAACCGCCAGCCAGGGTTTGCTGTTCATGGCCGAGGCGGTCTACAACGCTTCAGGCCTGGGTCTGCCGATCGTGATGACGGTGGCCAACCGCGCGATCGGCGCGCCGATCAACATCTGGAACGACCATAGCGACTCGATGAGTCAGCGCGATTGTGGCTGGATCCAGCTCTTCGCCGAGAGCAATCAGGAGGCCCTCGACCTGCATATCCAGGCGTTCAAGCTGGCCGAGGAATTGTCGATGCCGGTGATGGTCTGCATGGATGGTTTCATCCTCACCCATGCCTATGAGCGGGTGGATATTCCGCGTCAGGCCGAGGTCGATGCCTTCTTGCCGCCCTATGAGCCGCGGCAGTTGCTCGACCCGCTGGAGCCGGTCTCGATCGGCGCGATGGTCGGCCCCGAGGCCTTCATGGAAGTGCGCTATCTGGCCCATGCGAAACAGCTGACGGCGCTGGAGCGGATTCCCCACATCGCGGCTGAATTCGAGGCCCGCTTCGGACGCCAATCAGGCGGCTTGGTGCGACCCTATCGCTGCGAAGACGCCGAAACGATCGTCGTGGCGCTGGGCTCGGTGCTCGGTACCTTGAAGGACACGATTGACGAGTTGCGTGCCGACGGCGTCCTCATCGGTGTGCTCGGCATCCAGTCGTTTCGACCGTTCCCGATTGCGGCGGTGCGCGCCGCGCTGCAGGCAGCCAAACGCGTCGTGGTGCTGGAAAAGAGTTTTTCAGTCGGCTTGGGCGGCGTCTTGTCGAATGATGTGCGGCTGGCGCTGCACCGTCTAGGTCAGCAGGGCTATACCGTGATTGCCGGTCTGGGTGGGCGCGCGATCACCAAGTCCTCGCTGCACCGCACGCTGCGCGAAGCGATTGCCGACAAGCTCGAACCGCTGACCTTCATGGACCTCGACTGGCGCATCGTCAATCGCCAGCTGGAGCGTGAAGCGCTGATTCGCCGCAGCGGCCCGATTGCCGAAAACCTGTTGCGCGATGTCGGCATGGTGGCCTCCAAAGTCAGTTGATCCGGGCTTGCTTTCACCAAAGTCTGGGCAAGCGCAAAACCGGCATCCGCAATAACGCCAGTCGTCGAAGGGAACCCGAGCAATGTCGCAACAACAAGTCAAGTTTTACCAGACCGGTACCTTCACCGTCGGCAACCGGCTGCTGGCGCCTGAGCAGCGCAGCGTGCAGGCCTCGGTGGAGCGAAGCAATTCGCTGAATTCGGGCCACCGCGCCTGCCAGGGTTGCGGCGAGGCGCTGGGCGCACGCTACGCGGTGGATGCGGCGATGCGCGCGACCCAGGGGCAGTTGATCGCCGCCAACGCCACTGGCTGTCTGGAGGTGTTTTCGACGCCTTATCCCGAGACTTCGTGGCAGTTGCCCTGGATCCATTCGCTGTTCGGCAATGCCGCGGCGGTGGGCACCGGCATCGCGGCGGCGCTGAAGGTCAAGGCAGTCAAAGCGGGCCTGGCTGCGAGTCCGGTGCGGGTGATTGCGCAGGGCGGTGATGGCGGCACCACCGACATCGGTTTCGGTTGCCTGTCGGGCATGTTTGAGCGAAACGACGATGTGCTCTACATCTGCTACGACAACGAGGCTTATATGAACACCGGTGTGCAACGCAGTTCGGCCACACCGCCGGGTGCGCGCACGGCCACGACGATGGCGGTCGGGCCTGAGCCGGGGGCCGAGTTCGGCCGTGGCAAGAATCTCCCGCAGATCGCGATGGCGCATGAAATCCCCTATGTCGCCACCGCCACGGTGGCTGATCTGCATGACCTGGAAGCCAAGGTCGAAAAGGCCATGAGCTTGCACGGTGCGCGCTATCTGCATGTCCTTGTGCCTTGCCCGCTGGGTTGGGGTTCGGCCAGCCACGACACCATCAAGCTGGCCCGACTGGCGCGCGAGACCGGCATTTTTCCGGTGTTCGAGGCCGAACATGGCGAAGTCACCCAGGTCACGCGGATCCGCCGGCAGTTGCCGGTCGAGGAGTACCTGAAACCGCAAAAACGCTTCGCCCATTTGTTCGGCGCCAAGCCGCAAACCGGCATGTTGGCCAGGATCCAGGCCGATGCTGACCGCAATATCCGCCGTTTCAAGCTGCTCGACTCGCCAGAGGAACAATGAGATGGACAAGCCTTTCGCCATCACGCTCGACCCCGGATCTTCGCTGGCCAACAAGACCGGCACCTGGCGCACCCAGCGCCCGGTCTATGTCGATCGCCTGCCGCCTTGCAATGCGCAATGCCCGGCCGGCGAAGACATCCAGGGCTGGTTGTTCCACGCCGAATCGGGTGACTATGAAACCGCCTGGCGCCACCTGACGCGCGACAACCCCTTCCCGGCCATCATGGGGCGGGTCTGCTACCACAGCTGCGAAGGCGCTTGCAACCGCGCCAAGCTCGACGCTGCAGTCGGCATCAATTCGGTCGAGCGCTTTCTGGGCGACCAGGCGCTTGAACGCGGCTGGGCGTTTGATGCCCCACCGGCCGCTACCGACCGCCATGTGCTGATCGTCGGCGCCGGCCCTTCAGGCATGTCGGCGGCCTATCAGTTGCGCCGTCTGGGTCACGCCGTCACCGTGCTCGAGGCCGGCCCGCTGCTCGGCGGCATGATGCGCTTTGGCATACCCAAATACCGGCTGCCGCGTGCGGTGCTGGATGCGGAGATGCAGCGCATCGTCGCGATGGGTGTGACGGTGCAACTGAACACCAAGGTCTTCGATCTGGCCAGGACGATGAAGGAAGGTGGCTACGACGCGGCTTTCCTGGCAGTTGGCGCGCATATTGCCAAGCGCACCTATATTCCGGCCAAGGATTCCTCGCGCATCCTCGATGCGGTGGCCGTATTGCGTTCGATGGAGGGTGCCGACGGTGCGGAGCAGCCGATGCTGGGCCGGCGTGTGGTGGTTTATGGCGGCGGCAACACAGCGCTCGATGTGGCGCGCACGGCCAAACGGCTTGGCGCTACCGAAGCGATCATTGTCTACCGCCGTACCCGCGAAAAAATGCCGGCCCATGATTTTGAGGTCGAGGAGGCGCTTCAGGAAGGCGTGCTGGTCAAGTGGCTGTCGACCATCAAGGCGGCCGGCGATGGTGCGCTGACGATCGAGAAGATGGTGCTCGATGGCCAGGGTCTGCCGCAGCCGACCGGGGAATTCGAAACGCTGGAGGCCGATTCGCTGATCCTGGCACTCGGCCAGGATGTGGATTTGTCCTTGCTCGACGATGTGCCCGGGCTGACGCTGAAAGACGGGGTCGTGCAGGTCGACCCGGCGACGATGATGACCGGCCATCCGGGTCTATTTGCCGGCGGCGACATGGTGCCGGCCGAGCGCAATGTCACCGTCGCCGTAGGGCATGGCAAGAAGGCCGCGCGCCATATCGACGCCTGGCTGCGCGGCGCGAAGGTCGAAGCGGCGGCCAAGCATGGTGCTGCCACCTTCGAGCGGCTCAACACCTGGTACTACAGCGACGCACCCAAGACCCTGCAGCCCCAGTTGGACATTGCCCGCCGCACCAGCAGCTTTGACGAAGTGCAGGGCGGCCTGAGCGCAGACAACGCCTTGTTCGAAGCGCGCCGCTGCCTGAGTTGCGGCAATTGCTTTGAATGCGACAACTGCTACGGCGTTTGCCCCGACAACGCGGTCATCAAGCTCGGCCCCGGGAAGGGCTACGAGTTCAACTACGACTACTGCAAAGGCTGCGGCGTCTGTGTCGCCGAATGCCCGAGCGGATCGATTGATATGCGGCCTGAAGAGGTCTGACTTGCTTGGTTTTACCGATCTTTACCCATGGTGGCCCGACAACTGCGCCGGCTTGGCGTAGCATTGGGGCTGCTGCGCAATGGCGTGGCCAGGACAGATTGGGAGATTGCAAATGACAAGCAGATTCATGCAAAAGACCGCCGTCGCCAGCTTGCTGTGCGCCGCTGCGGTATCGGCACTCGCGACCGAATATGGCACCGTGGTGTCGGTCATCCCGGTAGTTGGCGCAGTGCCCGTGCAGCAGCGCCAATGCACCGAAGAACAAGTCGCCTACCAGCAGCCCAACAGCGGCGCGGGCGCCTTGATCGGTGCGATTGCAGGGGCTGCGATCGGCAGCAATATGGGTTCCGGCGCAGGCCGAGCCGCCGCGACCGGCCTGGGCATGGTGGCCGGCTCGGTGATCGGTGACCGGGCCGAGGCCAACGGAAACCCGCCGGCAACTTCCCTGGTGCAGCGCTGCCGCGTGATCGTGCGCTATGAAAACCGCAATATCGGCTATGACGTGGCCTATGACTACCAGGGCGTGCGTCGCGTGGCCAGGATGGCGCAGGATCCGGGCGACCGGATCGCGCTCGAAACCAATGTGACCGCCAGCGGCGCGATGCCGCAGGGTCGGATGGCCGCGCCGCCGCCGCCCGTTGATGGTTACTATGAGCAGCAGCCCCCAACCGTTTACCGGGAGGCTCCCCCGCCCGCCGTGGTCTATGTGCAGCAGCCGGGCTACTACGGGCCGCCGGCGTACATGAATCCCTGGCCCTATGTGGGCGGCGCCATCATCTTCGGTGGCGGAGGCCGCAGGCACCGTTGGTAAAGCCTTCATGCGCCGCGCCTAAAATGCTCATCCTTACCCCAGGGGATTTGAGATGAGCATCAAGAGCGACAAATGGATCAGGCGTATGGCCGAGCAGCAGGGCATGATCGAGCCCTTCGAGCCTGGGCAAGTCCGTCTCAATTCAGCCGGCGAAAAGATCGTCAGCTACGGCACCTCCAGCTACGGCTATGACATCCGCTGCGCGCCTGAGTTCAAGGTGTTCACCAATGTCTACAGCTCGATCGTCGACCCCAAGAATTTCGACGAGAAGAGCTTTGTCGACATGGAAGGTGACTTCTGCATCATCCCGCCCAACAGCTTCGCGCTGGCCCGGACGATCGAGTATTTCCGTATCCCGCGCAATGTGCTGACCATCTGCCTGGGAAAGAGCACTTATGCGCGCTGCGGCATCATCGTCAACGTGACCCCGTTCGAACCCGAATGGGAAGGGTTTGTCACCCTTGAATTCAGCAACACCACGCCGCTGCCGGCCAAGATCTACGCTGGCGAAGGCTGTGCGCAGGTGCTGTTCTTCGAGAGCGACGAGGTCTGCGAAACCAGCTACAAGGACCGCGGCGGCAAGTACCAGGGCCAGCGCGGCGTGACCCTGCCCAAGGCCTGAAGACAACGCTGCGCAAGCCTGCGCGAAGGTCCTGCCGACATGCGGCGATTCAGCGCAGCGGGACGCCACCTTTAAAGCCGGCGCACTGGCCAACTTTCCGGGCATTGAACGGACTCAGTGCTTACCCTCGATTGGGCTGAAAATCCGCATTACGAAATTTTCATTGCGGGTTTCGTCCTATTTTGTAAGCTCCGATTCAGTCCGGCGTCAGAAACAGGTCAGAGGAGTCCCCGATAGTCATGTCCAAGGATCACCGGGCGGTGATTTTCCTGGACTGAAATGACGGAGACTGCACAAATGGCAACTGCAAACGCGGTGTCGACCAGCGCGCCGATGACGGCGGAAGAGAAGAAGGTCATCTTCGCCTCTTCCCTCGGAACGGTGTTCGAGTGGTACGACTTTTACCTTTACGGCTCGCTCGCAGCCATCATTGCAAAGCAATTCTTCTCGGGTCTCGATCCGCAAGCTGCTTTCATCGCTTCGCTGCTGGCTTTTGCTGCAGGCTTCATCGTGCGTCCATTCGGCGCGCTGGTGTTCGGCCGCCTGGGCGACATGATCGGTCGCAAGTACACCTTCCTGGTGACCATCGTGATCATGGGTATGTCGACGTTCGTCGTCGGTGTGCTGCCCTCCTATGCCAGCATCGGCATTGCCGCACCGGTCATCCTGATCGCACTGCGCATGCTGCAAGGCCTGGCACTCGGCGGTGAGTACGGCGGTGCTGCGACCTACGTGGCCGAACATGCGCCGCAAGACAAGCGCGGTGCTTACACCTCATGGATCCAGACCACAGCCACGCTGGGTCTATTTCTGTCGTTGATGGTGATTCTCGGCACTCGTACCTTGATCGGTGAAGCTGCCTTCGGCGAATGGGGTTGGCGCGTGCCGTTCATCGTTTCGATCCTGCTGCTGGGTGTCAGCGTCTGGATTCGCTTGTCGATGAATGAGTCGCCTGCATTCCAGAAGATGAAGTCCGAGGGCAAGACGTCCAAGGCACCGTTGACTGAATCATTCGGCCAGTGGAAGAACATGAAGATCGTCATGCTGGCGCTCTTCGGTCTGGTGGCCGGGCAGGGCGTGGTTTGGTATTCAGGCCAGTTCTATGCGTTGTTCTTCCTGACCAGCGTCCTGAAAGTCGACAACTCGACCGCCAACATTCTGGTGGCTGTGGCCTTGCTGCTGGGCACGCCGTTCTTTGTTGTCTTCGGCACCCTGTCGGACAAGATCGGTCGCAAGCCGATCATCATGGCCGGTCTGCTGCTCGCCATCGTGACCTATTTCCCGCTCTTCAAGGCATTGACCAACGCGGCCAATCCTGACCTTGCCAAGGCCCAGGCCACGGCTCAGCTGACGCTGACGGTGGACCAGTCGAGCTGCTCGTTCCAGGGCAGCCCGATTGCCCGCGAGGTTGACTTCACCAGCAGCTGCGATATTGCCAAGCGTGCCTTGGCGCTGTCATCGGCCAGCTATGAAACCCTCCCTGGCGCAGCGGGCTCGATTGCTGTGGTCAAGGTCGGCGAGGTTGTCATCAACGGCTTGAACGCCACGGTCATGCCTGGCGGCTTCAAGTTCGACGAAGCCAGTGCCAAGGGCATTGCCGCCTTCAAGAAAGAGCTTGCTGACGCGATGAAGGCAGCCAGCTATCCCGCCAAGGCTGACCCGGACAAGATCAACAAGCCTGTGGTTGTCGGCATCCTGTTCATCCTGATGATTTACGTCACGATGGTTTACGGACCGATCGCCGCGATGCTGGTGGAATTGTTCCCGACCCGTATCCGCTACACCTCGATGAGCCTGCCTTACCACATCGGCAACGGCTGGTTCGGCGGCCTGCTGCCTTCGATCACCTTCGCGATGGTGGCGCAGAACGGCAACATTTATCACGGCCTGTGGTATCCGATCGGCGTGGCAGCCATGACTCTGGTCGTCGGTCTGCTGTTCGTCAAGGAAACCAAAGACGTCGACATCTACAAGCACGACTGAAGTCGCGAGGCCCGACGGGCCTCTCCTCTGTAATTCAAAGGCGGCCCGAGGGCCGCCTTTGTTCGTTCTGAGAATGCACAATCGCGCCATTGGCGAACGGCCGGCCGGCCCGGGCCGGATTCAAGTAGAAGGTCTTGCGAGGCGATTGATGCGATCGAAACAAGCTGGCGTGTTGCTGCTGGGCGAAGCCCTGGTGGATGAATTCGCCGATCAGCATGTGGCGGGTGGCGCGCCGTTCAATGTGGCTCGCCACCTGGCAGCACTCGGCGTGCCAGCCTTGCTGACCACCAGAATCGGTTTTGACGATGCCGGCGGCCAGTTGGTGCGAGCCAGCATGAAACGCTTCGGTCTCAGCGAGCAGGGTCTGCAACTGGATCAGCAGCACCCGACCGGTCGGGTCAGCGTGATCGAGGTCGATGGCGCGCACCGTTTTGAGATCCATGCCGACGCAGCCTGGGATTACCTGGACGGTGCTGTCCTGCCGGCCTTGCTGATTCAACAAGAGCCGGACTTTGTCTATTTTGGCAGCCTGGCGCAGCGTCATCCGGTCGCCCGCACGAGTCTGCGCAGCCTGCTCGCGCTGGCCGGTGAGCAGCAGTGCTTGCGCTATCTGGACCTCAATCTACGCGATGGCAGCAGCAGCGCCGAGCTGGCCGGGGCTTCATTGCATCTGGCCGATTGGGTCAAGGTCAATCAGGACGAGTTGCTGCTGCTGTTGGACTGGTTCGATGCCGGCCAAGCTCCCGGCGGCGTTAAAGGGCTGATGCTGCGCTTCGCTCTGCAACTGTTGGTCGTCACGCGCGGTGAGCAGGGCTATGCGGCGTTTGATGGGCAGGGTCAGCAAATCGCCAGCAGCAGCGGCATCGCCGTCGAGCATTTCGCCGACACGGTCGGCGCCGGCGATGGTTTCAGCGCGATGCTGCTGGCAGCAACACTGGCCGGGCAGCCCTTGCCCAGGGCGCTCGACCTGGCGAATCGCTATGCCTGCGCCCTATGCAGCCAACGCGGGCCGGTACCGGCTGATGACGTTTTTTTCGAGCCCTGGCAGTTTGAGCTAGTCAGCAATCGTTGACTGAAGAAGATTCAGCGATGAACAAGGCCTGCTTGCAGACATAAGTCTGGCCTGAAGCCGCACTCAGCCCCCTGTCAGCTTGTACCGCAACAATCGCGGCAATTCAACTTTCTGGAACGATCATGTGGAAATTGCTTGCGGGGTTTGCGGTGTTTGCAGCGCTAGCCATCTATGTCATGAGCAAGGGTGGCGACATCGATATGGGCGGTGAAAAGCATGACGTGACGGCCCATGCCGAGGCGGCTTCTGCGCCCGCGTCAGCGGCTTCAAACTGAAGATCTTCTTGTTTGGCTTGACCTCGTCTTGATATAAGTCAAGCCCATCAGGCCGGCGCCCGCATAGGGTGTCGGCATGCCCAAGATCCTTCGCAGTCTGGCGGGGAAACTCGCCCTGATCCAGACCACCTTCCTGGTCGTGGCATTGGCTTCGATCGCCTTCACGCTATGGGTGTCGTGGCAACTCGAGGGCGGCGCCGGTGCCATCAACGAAGCCGGTCGCATGCGCATGCTGACCTACAAGCTGACGCTGGCACATCAGTCCGGGGAGCAGATCGAGGTCGAAGCAGGGGTCAAGCGCTTTGACGCGATGATGCTCAATTTGCGCAACGGCGACCCTTCGCGTCCGCTGTTCATTCCTGACAACCCGGCCTGTCTTGAGGGCTTTGCAGCCGTCGAGCAGGCCTGGCAGCCTTTGCGATCGCGTTTCCTCGCCGATGCTGGTGATCCGGCATTGCGTCAAAATGCCGACCGATTTGTCGAGACCGTCGAAAAATTCGTCCTGGCCATCGAACGCACGATTGCTACGCGCACCGCGATGCTCGGCGGGCTTTGTTTCGGCTTGGTGCTGCTGGTTGTGGCGGCTTCGGTGATGTTAGTTTCGGGCACCTTTGTCTGGATCGTCAAGCCGCTGCAGCGCTTGCGCGATGGGCTCTCGCTGATGGCCGCAGGAGACTTCACGCAGCGTGTCGACGAGGGTAACTCGGTCGAGGAATTCGCGACCCTGGCGCTGGGTTTCAACCAGATGGCCGACGCTTTGCAGCAGTCCTACCGCGGGCTCGAAGACAAGGTGGCTGGCAAGACCGCCGACCTGGCGCAGCAGAACGAGCGCCTGGCAGCGCTTTACGATGTGGCGTTGATGGCGGTGATGAGCCCTTGCAGCCTGGAGGAGCTGGCGCAGATTTTTGCCGAGAAGATCAGCCGCATTGCCGGTGCCGATGCGGCGGCAGTGCGGCTGGCCTCCGAAGATGGCGAACGCCTGCTGCTGCTCGGGCAAGTGCGGCTGCCGCACAGCATGACGGAAGCCGAGCTTTGCGTTTTTCGCGGCGATTGTGCTTGCGGCGAACATCTCGAAACTGCGCTGGGCGCGCGCGTCATTTCGATCAGCCCGCTGGTTCCGCAGGGCCTCAAACATTGCGAATTGGCCGGCTACCAGACGGTGGTGACGATTCCGATGCGCACCTTGAGCCGGACGGTCGGCGAAGTGGAGTTGTTTTTCTTCGGCGAGAGGGTGGTGCTGGAAAGCGAGCGTCATCTGCTTGACGCGCTGGCCGGCCTGGTCGCGACCCAGCTCGACAACCTGCGACTGGCCGCACGCGACCGTGAAATGGCGGTCAGCGAGGAGCGCAATATGCTCGCGCAGGAACTGCATGATTCGATCGCGCAGTCGCTGGCTTTCCTGAAGATCCAGGTGCAATTGCTGCGCGGCGCCATCCAGAAGCAACGACCTGCGGAGGTGGAAGCCAGCTTGGCTGAGATCGATGCCGGCGTGCGCGAAAGCTATGCCGATGTGCGCGAGTTGCTGGTGCATTTCCGCACCAGGCCGGATCATGAAGACATCGTCCATGCCTTGCGCAGCACCTTGTCGAAGTTCGAGCTGCAAAGCGGGCTTGAAATCCAGCTGACGATGTCGGGCCACGGCCTGCCCTTGCCGCCCGACCAGCAGGTGCAGGTGCTGCATATTTTGCAGGAGGCTTTGTCGAATGTGCGCAAGCATGCGGGCGCCAAGCGGGTCGAGTTGCGGGTGCTGCAGGCGCCGCAATGGCGTTTCGAAGTTTGTGACGATGGCGCGGGTTTCGACGCTGGCGCTGACGCCTTCGATGAAACCCATGTCGGCCTGCGCATCATGGCCGAGCGCGCCCAGCGCATTGGTGCGCAGTTGCAGATCCGCAGCCAGCCGGGCGGCGGAACGCAGATTTCATTGCTGCTGCCGGCGCAGGTCGAGCGTGAAGAGGTGGCAGCATGAACAAGGCAGAAAAAATCGCACTGATCCGCATCATGGTGGTTGACGACCACAGTCTGTTCAGGCGCGGGCTGACCGCCTTGCTGGCGCAGGAGGAGGGCCTTGAAGTGGTGGGCGAGGCCTCCGACGGCGGCGAAGCGCTGCGCCGCATCAAGGATCTGCAACCGGCGGTCGTGCTGCTCGACAACCATATGCCCGGTGTGCGCGGTGTCGACCTGTTGCCCGGCCTGCTTGAAGCCGCACCGCAGACTCATTTCCTTATGCTGACGGTCAGCGAAGACGAGCAGGACCTGACCGCGGCCTTGCGCGCCGGGGCGGCGGGCTATCTGCTCAAGACCATCGACGGCGCGGATCTGGCCGCAGCGATACGCCGCACCGTGGCGGGCGAGGCGGTGGTCAGCCCCGAGATGACCAACAAGCTGGTGCTGGCCTTCAAGGCCAGCAGCGTTGCGCCAACAGCCGCAAGCCTGTCAACCCAGGCCGAGGACATCGCGGCCCTGTCGCCACGCGAACAAGAATTGCTGCAGGAAAT
This sequence comes from uncultured Burkholderiales bacterium, assembly GCA_903820745.1. Classification (GTDB taxonomy): domain Bacteria; phylum Pseudomonadota; class Gammaproteobacteria; order Burkholderiales; family Burkholderiaceae_C; genus Paucibacter_A. The sequence goes on along the minus strand of CAIJIT010000026.1, from coordinate 17,009 downwards.
CGCGCGCGGGGCCAGCAACAAGGAAATCGCGCGCACCTTGGGCATCGCTGAAACCACGGTGAAGATCCATGTCCAGCATATTCTGCGCAAGCTGCAACTCAGCTCGCGGGTGCAGGTCGCTGTGTGGGCCAGTGAGCGCGGTTTCGGCTGAGTTTCAGCCGTCCCTGCCGTCCACTCTGGCGGCCAGCAGCCAGGGCGTGTAGACATAGAGGTAGATGATGAAGGCACTGCTCCAGGCCAGGGCGGCCGCCAGCATTGCCAGTGACTGCAGGCCGAATATCGGCAGCAGCGAGCGCAATAAGGCCGCTGCCATCACCAGGGCGTAGGCGCTGGTTTCGGCTTTGCCGGCCTGCAAGTTGCGGCCGGTATGCCCCCTGGCTGTGCGCGTGATCATGCCGATGATCAAGCCGCTGGTGGCGCCGACGGTCAACGCATGCAAGCCGGCTGACGCGCTCACCAGACCCAGTTGGGCCAGCGCCAGCAAGCCCAGTCCGACGGCAATCCAGGCATAACCGGCATGCAGGATCCAGAGGATGGGCCGACCCCGCGTCAGCCAGGGCTGCCAAGCCCATTGGCGTCGCAGATGCAGGGCGGCGGCCAGACCCAGTACAGCCGCCGTGGCCAGGCCTGTCGGCGCGAACACCCAGCCCGCCAACCCCAAGGCCGTGAGGGTCATCGTCCAACGCTCCAGCTTTGGCGGCGGCAAGACCATGCCGGGTGTGGCGGCTTGCGTGAATGCGGGTACCACCCGGCCAGCCATCACGCACAGCACCATCACGACCAGGGCCAGGCCGGCGTGCAAAGCCATCAGCGGGTTGAATGCGGTCAGGCCCAAGGCGGCGAGGTGGAAAGCGCCATTGGCCAAGGCCAGCAGCAGCAGGATCAGCGCCAGCGGCAGATTGCGGTGGTTGCCTGCACGCAGCAGCAAGCGGGTGAGCAGGGCCGCCACCAAGGGCAGCAGCGCCATGTCGAGCGCCGCATAAATGGCGTAGGGCGCCGTCAGCGCCGCCACTCTTGCTGCCAGCCATAGAGCGGCCAGTCCACCCAGCGCCGGGCCGCGCGGTGTGGTCAAGCCGGTCCAGGCCTGGCCTGCGGTCAGCAGGAAGCCAATGATCACGGCCACGGCAAAACCGAACAGCATTTCATGGCCATGCCACAGCATCGGCGCCAGCGCGATCGGCAGGGCGATCTGGCCGAACCAGGCCGCCACCCAGAGCGGCACGGCGAGGGCGGCGAAGGCGGCGGCTGCTATGTAGAAAGGTCGAAAGCCGAGCCGCAGCAGCGGCCAGCCGCGCGATGGCATCACAGTTGTTTTAAGTGGCACAGGTATTTTCATGGTGGCCCGAACTGTCAGCCCTGCAGGCCGCGGGCGCAATAGCTCTTCCGAACGATGGCCGAAGCCATTCCATAGTTCGCTTGCACCGCGCGCCCCATGCTTGAGAAGGATGTTCAGCAACGGGCCTGGCAAGGATAGTGGTGACCATGGAATCGAGGAGTTCAACCATGTCAGTCACGCCAGTTGCCGATGCGAGGCCGAACCGTCAAGCGCTTTCGGTGCTGATCGTCAGCACCCTGGCGTTTACGGTCTGCTTCATGGTCTGGATGATGTTTGGCGTGATCGGCATTCCGATCAAGAAAGCGCTGGATCTGAATTCGACCCAGTTCGGCCTGCTGACGGCGATGCCGGTTCTGAGTGGCTCGCTGGCGCGCGTCCCCCTGGGCATCTGGACCGACAAGTTCGGCGGCCGCCTGGTCTTTTTCCTGCTGATGCTGGCCTGCGTCGGCCCGATCTGGCTGATGAGCTATGCCACGGCCTATTGGCATTTCCTCGTGATCGGGCTCTTCGTCGGTCTGGCCGGCGGCTCGTTCTCGGTCGGCACGCCCTATGTCGCACGCTGGTTTCCGAAGAAGCGTCAGGGCTTTGCGATGGGCATTTTCGGCGCCGGCAATTCGGGTGCAGCAGTCAACAAATTCGTCGCCCCCGGTCTGGTGGTGGCATTCGGCTGGACCATGGTGCCGCATGTCTATGCGGCGGTGCTGCTTGGCACGGCGATCCTGTTCTGGTTTTTCAGCTACAGCGACGACAAGCATCTGGTCACCAGTCAGGCCAGCTTCGCATCGCAATTGAAATCACTGAAGGATCCCAAGGTCCTTAAATATTGCCAGTACTACTCGATCGTCTTTGGCGGCTATGTGGCGATGAGCTTGTGGATGGTGCAGTACTACGTTGGCGAATATGGCCTCGACATCCGCTACGCCGCTTTGCTGGCAGCTTGCTTTTCGCTGCCCGGCGGCGTGTTGCGTGCTGCGGGCGGCTGGCTGGCGGACAAGCATGGCGCGCATTTCGTCACCTGGTGGGTACTGTGGGTCAGCTGGATCTGCCTATTCCTGCTCTCCTATCCGCAGACCGATCTGTCGATCCAGACCGTCAATGGCGCGCTGACCTTGCACGTCGGCCTGAACGTCTACGCCTTCACCGGGCTGATGTTCACGCTGGGCATCGCCTGGGCCTTCGGCAAGGCCTCGGTGTTCAAGTACATCAGCGATGACTACGGCCAGAACATCGGCACGATCAGCGGCATCGTCGGACTCGCTGGCGGATTGGGTGGCTTTGTGCTGCCGATCCTGTTCGGCGCCTTGATGGACCTGACCGGCATCCGTTCCAGCGCTTTCATGTTGATGTATGCCGTGGTCTGGGTCTCGCTGATCTGGATGTACTGGACCGAAGTGCGCCATGCCGACTTGCTGGGCAAGTCAACCACCCAATCCCCCGCAATTCAGACAGGAAACAGCCATGAATAGCAAGAACAACCCGGCCGGTGCGGCAACCATCCAGGATTGGCGTCCCGAAGACGATGCCTTCTGGGAACAGACCGGCAAGAAGATCGCTTATCGGAACTTGTGGCTTTCGGTGCCGGCCTTGCTCTGCGGTTTCGCGATCTGGGGCATGTGGGGCATCATCACTGTGCAGATGCTCAACCTGGGCTTTCCCTTCACCCAGGCCGAACTGTTCACGCTGACGGCGATCGCCGGCATTTCGGGTGCAACGATGCGCATCCCCGCGTCCTTCCTGATCCGCCTGGCTGGGGGACGCAATGTGATTTTCCTGACCACCGCGATGTTGCTGGCGCCGGCTCTCGGCACCGGCGTCGTGCTGCAGCATCCGGACTGGCCGCTCTGGACTTTCCAGTTGATGGCCTTGTGGTCGGGTGTTGGTGGCGGCAATTTCGCCTCGTCAATGTCCAATATCAGCACCTTCTTTCCGAAGCGCCTGCAGGGTACGGCGCTGGGACTGAATGCCGGGCTTGGCAACTTCGGCGTCACGACGATGCAGATCGTCATTCCGCTGGTGATGACGGTGGGCCTGTTCGGCAGCTTCGGCGGCGAGCCGATGACCTTGATGAAGGACAGCGGCTGGATTCTCGGCAAGATCGTTGCCGGCACGCCCACCTGGATCCAGAACGCCGGCTTCGCCTGGGTGCTGTCGCTGGTGCCGCTGGCCGCCCTGTGCTGGTGGGGCATGAATAATTTGAAGACCGTGTCCGCCGACACCGGCAGTCCACTCGTCGCTTTCGGCAAGATCATCTATTTGTACACGCTGGCCTTCGTGCCTGCGATCTTCATGCTTTACCTCTACCTGCCCAAGCCGACCGGGCTGGGCCTGATCAGCATGTGGGTGGCGATCCCGCTGGACATCGTCTGCGCCTTGCTGATGATGAAGCTGGCGGCATTCGGCGCGATGAAGGAAAACGTTGCCAAGCAATTCCTGATCTTCCGCGACAAGCACACCTGGGCCTTGACGGCTTTGTATATCGTGACTTTCGGCTCTTTTATCGGCTTCTCGATGGCCCTGCCGCTGGCAATCACGGTGATCTTCGGTGTCTGCCATCTGCCTGATGCTACCGGCCTGATGCAGCATGTGCTGAAGAATCCGAACGCGCCCTCGGCTTTGACTTATGCCTGGATCGGCCCCTTCGTCGGCGCCTTGGTCAGGCCGATCGGCGGCTGGATCTCCGACAAGGTCGGTGGCTCGATCGTGACGCAGTGGATCTCGGCCGTGATGGTGGTGGCGTCATGCGCTGTCGGTTACGTGATGATGCAGGCCTATCAATCGGCCACGCCCGAGCAGTATTTCCTGCCCTTCATGGCGCTATTCATCCTGTTGTTCACCGCCAGCGGCATCGGTAACGGCAGCACCTTCCGCACCATCGGCGTGATCTTCGACCGCCAGCAGGCCGGCCCCGTGTTGGGCTGGACTTCGGCCGTTGCAGCTTACGGCGCTTTCATCGCCCCGGTCGTGATCGGGCAGCAGATCAAGGCCGCCACACCCCAATACGCGATGTACGGCTTTGCGGTGTTCTATGCGCTGTGCCTGTTGCTGAACTGGTGGTTCTACCTGCGCGCCAATGCTTATGTGAAAAACCCTTGATCCGGATGCTGGCCTGATTGAGCGCTTGCGGTTTGCCGCGGGAATAGAAATTCAAAAGAAGGAACCAAAAAATGAGTCATTTTCTCGACCGCCTGAGCTACTTCGCCCAGCCCAAAGAAGACTTCGCTGACGGCCATGGCCGCGTCACGGCCGAGGACCGCACCTGGGAAGATGCCTACCGCAGCCGCTGGGCGCATGACAAGATCGTGCGCTCGACCCATGGCACCAACTGCACCGGTTCCTGCTCGTGGAAGATCTACGTCAAGGGCGGCATCGTGACCTGGGAAACCCAGCAGACCGATTACCCGCGCACGCGGCCCGATATGCCCAACCATGAGCCGCGTGGCTGTGCCCGTGGCGCCAGCTATTCCTGGTACCTGTACAGCGCCAACCGCGTCAAATACCCAATGGTGCGAGGCTCGCTCTTGAAGTTCTGGCGTGCCGCGCGCATGGTCGCCAAGACCCCGGTCGATGCCTGGGCCAATATCGTTGAGAACCAGGAGCAAAAGCGCGAATGGCAGAAAGACCGCGGCCTCGGCGGCTTCGTTCGCTCAAGCTGGGATGAAGTGAATGAAATCATCGCTTCGAGCAATATCTACACGGTGAAGAAATACGGCGCTGACCGCATCATCGGTTTCTCGCCGATTCCGGCGATGTCGATGATTTCCTATGCTGCGGGCAGCCGCTACCTGAGTCTGATGGGCGGCGTCTGCATGAGTTTTTACGACTGGTATTGCGACCTGCCGCCAGCCAGTCCTCAGGTCTGGGGTGAGCAGACCGACGTGCCCGAGAGTGCCGATTGGTACAACAGCAATTACATCATCGCCTGGGGCTCGAATGTGCCGCAGACGCGCACTCCCGACGCGCATTTCTTCACCGAGGTGCGCTACAAGGGCGCCAAGACGGTGGCGATCACGCCTGACTATGCCGAAGTCTCCAAGCTCGCTGACATCTGGATGCACCCGAAGCAGGGCACCGATGCAGCGATCGCCATGGCAATGGGCCATGTGATCCTGAAGGAGTTCTATTTTGACAAAAGGTCGAGTTATTTCGACGATTACGCGCGCCGCTACACCGACCTGCCCTTGCTGGTGCAACTGAAGAAGACGACCACGCCTGACGGCCGTGAATTGCTGGTGCCCGATCGCTATCTGCGCGCCAGCGATTTCGGCGGCAAGCTCGGTCAGGACAACAACCCCGACTGGAAGACGCTGGCTTTTGACACCAATGGCAAAGTCATCGTGCCGAACGGGTCGATCGGTTTCCGCTGGGGTGCGGCCGAACGCGAAGACCTGGGCAAGTGGAATCTGGAGGCTAAGGAAGCGCGCAGCGACACCGATGTGAAGCTCAAGCTCTCGGTGATCGAGGACGGCGAGCAGGCGCATGAAATCGCCACTGTCGGCTTCCCTTATTTTGGCGGCATCGACACGCCCAATTTCCAGTCCAACAAGCAGCAGGATGTGCTCGAGCGGCATGTGCCGGTCGTGCGCATGAAGCTTGGTAAACATGCTGACGCGGGTGAAGTGCTGGTGGCCACGGTGTTCGATCTGCAGGTCGCGCAATACGGCATCAACCGCGGCTTCGGTGACCAGACCCCGACCAGCTATGACGACAATCTGGCTTACACGCCGGCCTGGGCCGAAACCATCACCGGCGTGAAGCGTGAGCAGATCATCACGGTGGCGCGCGAATTCGGTGACAACGCCGACAAGACCCGCGGCAAGTCGATGGTCATCATCGGCGCGGCGATGAACCATTGGTACCACTGCGACATGAACTACCGCGGCATCATCAATATGCTGATGATGTGCGGCTGCATCGGCCAGTCGGGTGGCGGCTGGGCCCATTACGTTGGCCAGGAAAAGTTGCGTCCGCAGACCGGTTGGACCGCCTTGGCTTTCGGCCTCGACTGGATCCGTCCGCCGCGGCAGATGAACAGCACGAGCTTCTTCTATGCCCATACCGATCAATGGCGTTACGAGAAGCTCGATGTGTCGGAAGTGTTGTCACCATTGGCCGACAAGGCCAAATATGGTGGCAGCCTGATCGACTACAACGTGCGGGCCGAACGGATGGGCTGGTTGCCCTCGGCGCCACAACTGCAGACCCACCCGATGCAGGTGGTGAAGGACGCGAAAGAAGCCGGCCTCGATCCGCGCGACTATGCGATCCAGGCGCTCAAGGACGGCACGCTGCGGATGAGCTGCGAAGACCCGGATCATCCGGCCAACTGGCCGCGCAATATGTTCGTCTGGCGTTCGAACATCCTTGGCTCGTCGGGCAAGGGGCATGAGTATTTCCTCAAGCATCTGTTGGGTACGACCCATGGCGTGCAGGGCAAGGACCTCGGCGAACAAGTAGGCCCCCTGTCCTCCCAAGGGGGCGTGGCCGTCTATGGCGCCAAGCCCGAGGAAGTCGAATGGCATGCCAAGGCACCCGAGGGCAAGCTCGACTTGCTGGTGACGCTGGACTTCCGCATGAGCACGACTTGTCTGTATTCGGACATCGTGCTGCCGACCGCCACCTGGTATGAGAAAAACGACCTCAACACCAGCGATATGCATCCCTTCATCCACCCGCTGTCGACCGCTGTCGACCCGGCCTGGCAGGCACGCAGCGACTGGGAAATCTACAAGGGCTTTGCCAAGAGCTTCAGCGAGCTCTGCGTCGGCCATCTGGGCGTCGAAAAGGAGTTGGTGCTGACACCCTTGATGCACGACACGCCGGCCGAGTTGGCCCAGCCTTTTGACGTCAAGGAATGGAAAAAGGGCGAATGCGAGCTGGTTCCGGGCAAGACCGCGCCGCAGATTGCCGTGGTCGAGCGCGATTACCCCAATCTGTTCAAGCGCTTCACCGCGCTGGGCCCCTTGTTGAACAAGTCCGGCAACGGCGGCAAGGGCATCAGCTGGAACACCGACGACGAGGTGGTCGCGTTGGGTGAACTGAACGGCAGGGTGCGCGAGCCGGGTGTGACTTTCGGCATGCCGAAAATCGAAACCGACATCGACGCGACCGAAGTCGTGCTGATGCTGGCGCCCGAGACCAACGGCCATGTGGCGGTGAAAGCCTGGGATGCCTTAAGCAAACAGACCGGCCGCGAGCATGCCCATCTGGCCAAGTCGCGTGAGGACGAGAAGATCCGCTTCCGTGACATCCAAGCGCAGCCGCGCAAGATCATTTCCTCGCCGACCTGGTCGGGACTCGAGAGCGAAAAAGTCAGCTACAACGCCGGCTATACCAATGTGCATGAGCTGATCCCATGGCGCACCTTGACCGGCCGCCAGCAGTTCTACCAGGATCACCCCTGGATGCAGGCCTTCGGCGAGGGCTTCAGCAGCTATCGGCCGCCGGTCGATCTGAAGGCGCTGGTCGAAGTGCAGGGGGTCAAGCCCAATGGTCACAAGGAGATCGCGCTGAACTTCATCACGCCGCACCAGAAATGGGGCATCCATTCGACCTATAGCGACAACCTGATGATGCTGACGCTGAACCGCGGCGGCTCGGTCATCTGGCTGTCGGAGGATGACGCCAGAAATGGCGGCATCGTCGACAACGATTGGGTCGAATTATTCAACTCGAACGGCGCGATCGCGGCGCGGGCGGTGGTCAGCCAGCGCATCAATCCGGGCATGGTGATGATGTACCACTCGCAAGAGAAGATCATCAACACTCCGGGGTCGGAAATCACCGGCACGCGCGGCGGCATCCACAACTCGGTCACCCGCATCGTGACCAAACCGACCCACATGATCGGCGGCTATGCGCAGCTGAGCTATGGCTTCAACTATTACGGAACGATCGGTACCAACCGCGACGAGTTCGTGCTGGTGCGCAAGATGGCCAAGGTCGATTGGCTTGAAGAAGAAGCCGTTTCGTAGCCCGGCATGAAGCGCAGCGCAATGCGGGATCCGACAGTGGCGCCCGCATCAAGCCTTCGCCTTGCAGCGCAGGGCTTCGAACAAAGTCATAGGGAGAGAACATGAAAATACGCGCACAAATCGGCATGGTGCTGAACCTGGACAAGTGCATTGGTTGCCACACCTGCTCGGTGACTTGCAAGAACGTCTGGACCAACCGGCCGGGCGTCGAATATGCCTGGTTCAACAATGTCGAGACCAAACCCGGCATCGGCTACCCGAAAGAATGGGAGAACCAGGAACGCTGGAACGGCGGCTGGGTACGCCGCGAGAACGGCAAGATCGAACCACGCCAGGGCGGCAAATGGAAACTGTTGATGCGCATATTCGCCAATCCGAATCTGCCTGAAATCGACGATTACTACGAGCCCTTCACCTTCGATTACGACCATCTGCAGTCGGCGCCGAAGTCGAAAGCGCCGCCCACCGCGCGCCCGCGCAGCCTGATCACCGGCAAGCGGATGGAGAAGATCGAATGGGGCCCGAACTGGGAAGAAATACTCGGCGGCGAGTTCGCCAAGCGCAGCAAGGACAAGAACTTCGACAACATCCAGAAGGAGATTTACGGCCAGTTCGAAAACACCTTCATGATGTATCTGCCCAGGCTTTGCGAGCATTGCCTGAACCCGGCCTGCGTGGCGAGTTGCCCTTCGGGCTCGATCTACAAGCGTGAAGAAGACGGCATCGTCCTGATCGACCAGGATAAATGCCGCGGCTGGCGCATGTGCGTGTCGGGTTGCCCGTACAAGAAAATCTATTACAACTGGCAATCGGGCAAGGCCGAAAAATGCATCTTTTGCTACCCGCGTATCGAAGCCGGGCAGCCGACTGTTTGCTCGGAAACCTGTGTCGGCCGGATCCGCTACCTCGGCGTGCTGCTATATGACGCCGACCGCATCCAGGAAGCCGCATCGGTGGTCGATGACAAGGACCTCTACCAGGCCCAGCTCGACATCTTCCTCGACCCGAATGACCCGAAGGTGATTGCCCAGGCGCGCAAGGACGGCATCCCCGAAGCCTGGCTGATTTCGGCGCGCAAGAGCCCGGTCTACAAGATGGCGGTCGAATGGAAGGTGGCCCTGCCGCTGCATCCCGAGTACCGCACCTTGCCAATGGTCTGGTATGTGCCGCCGCTGTCACCGATCAGTGCGGCTGCCAATGCCGGGCATCTGGGAGTGAACGGCCTGATCCCCGATGTCAAGCAGTTGCGCATCCCGGTGCAATACCTGGCTAATTTGCTGACGGCTGGCGATGTGGCACCGGTCGAGCGGGCGCTTGAGCGTTTGCTGGCGATGCGCGCCTACCAGCGCGGACGCCATGTCGACGGGGTCGAAAACCAGCAAGTGCTTGATCAGGTCGGTATGAACAAGCATGAGGTCGAGGACATGTACCAGACCATGGCCATCGCCAACTACGAGGACCGCTTCGTGATTCCGACCACGCACCGTGAATACGCTGAAAACGCCTACGACATGCGCGGCGGCTGCGGCTTCAGCTTCGGCAACGGTTGCTCTGACGGGCAAACCGAAACCAGCTTGTTCGGTGGCAACAAGAAGCGAACCATTCCGATTAAAGCAACACTTTAGTAATTGTGGGTCAGACCGCCCGAGCGTAGCGAGTAGCTCTGACCCCAACTGATTGAGCGGGTAATCATGAAAACATCAACCATTTCCAAGTCCTGCCGCGTCCTGGCACGCCTGCTCGACTATCCCGGCGCTGAAATGCGTGCTGCTTTGCCCGGGCTGCTTGCGGTCCTGGTCGAAGAGCAGACGCTGACGCCGGAACGTCTGGCCGAGTTGAACGCCTTGATGGCGACTCTGCAGCAAGCGGATACCTACGCCGTGGAGGCGCGCTATGTGGAGAGCTTCGACCGCGGCCGCGCCACCAGTCTGCATCTGTTTGAGCATGTGCATGGCGATTCGCGCGAGCGTGGTCCGGCCCTGGTCGACCTGCAGCAGACTTATCAGTCTGGCGGCATGTTTTTCGAAGCCAGCGAGTTGCCTGATTTCTTGCCGGTGGTGCTCGAGTTCGCGTCGACCCAGCCACCGGAGACGGCGCGCGCATTCCTGGGCGAGATGGCGCATATCCTGAATGCGATCCATAGCGCCTTGATCAAGCGCGGCGACCCTTATGCGGCTGCGCTTGGCGCGGTGCTTGAGCTGGCGGGCGAAAAACCACAGGCGGTGCAGATCACCGTCGACGAGGCGCTCGACGAAGCCTGGCAGGAACCGGCAGCTTTTGACGGTTGTTCCAGCAAGGGGCAAAGCAAACCGGGCGCAGCCCAGCCCATCCACATCGTCAGAAAAACTTCAAACCAGCCAGGAGTGCAGGCATGAACTCGCTCGACTTTGCCTTGTTCGGCATCTATCCCTACATCTGCCTGGCAGTCTTCCTGCTTGGCAGCCTGTTGCGCTTTGATCGCGACCAGTACAGCTGGAAAAGCGACTCATCGCAGATGCTGCGCGCCGGCACGCTGCGCTGGGGCAGCAACCTGTTTCACGTCGGTGTGCTGTTTTTGTTTTTCGGCCATCTGGTCGGCATGCTGACACCGCATTTCATGTATGAGCATTTCATCAGCGCCGGTAGCAAACAGCTGATGGCGATGGTCAGCGGCGGCTTGGCCGGACTGCTGGGTTTTGTCGGCGTGACGCTGCTGCTGCACCGGCGTTTGGTCGACGAGCGCATCCGCATCAACTCGAAGACCAGCGACATCGTGCTGCTGGTGCTGCTGTGGCTGCAACTCGCCCTCGGTCTGGCGACGATTCCGCTATCGGCCCAGCATCTGGACGGCGGCATGATGATGTTGCTGGCCGGCTGGGCTCAGCATATCGTCACCTTCCAATCCGGTGCGGTCGAGATGCTGGCATCGGCTTCCTGGGTCTTCAAACTGCATATGTTCCTCGGCATGAGCTTGTTCCTGGTCTTTCCTTTCACCCGCCTGGTCCATGTCTGGAGCGGCTTCGGCACGCTCAGCTATCTGCTGCGCCCTTACCAGATGGTGCGCAGCCGCAGGCTGTCGCTGCGTCCCGGTCACAACCCGCATTGAGGGTGATCGTGAATTCTTCACTTCCCATCGCTGCCCAGTCGGCCGCATCCAACTACCAAATCTAGGATAAACGTCATGGAACAAGCAAAAACCGGCTGCGGTGGCGGTGGCGCCAGCTGCGGTTGTGGTGGTGGTGGCGGCAAAGCCGCACTCGATGAACCGGTCACGGTGCAGGCCGATCCCCATGCCAGTGACATTGTGTTGCCGGTGGCGACGGTCAACGGCATCCCCTTGCATGGTGCGGCCGAGTCACCCGATCCCGAAAGCCTGCGCCAGCGCGCCTACAGCGAGTTGCTGCGCCAGGCTGCACAGCGCGACGGGTTCCTCGCTGATGCCGACCGGCCGGCGCTCGACGGTGTGCAAAGCGAAGCCGCTTCAAACGCGATCGAGCTGCTGCTGGAAGGCCAGATCCGCATTCCCGAGCCCGATGCCAGCGCCTGCCGCCGCTTCTTCGATGCGCATCAGGCAAGGTTTTCAATTGGCGAAAAAGTTCTCGCCCGACATATCCTGTTCGCGGTGACGCCAGGTGTTGATGTCGCTGCCTTGCGCCAACGGGCTGAAGCCTTGTTGCTGGCGCTGCGCTGCGCTGACATCGAAGCGTTCGCCAAGTCGGCTGCCGAAACGTCGAATTGCCCAAGCGGTGCTGAAGGCGGTTCGCTGGGCTGGCTCGCGCGTACCGACTGCGCGCCCGAGTTCGCCGCCGCGCTGTTCGCCCAGGACCTGGCCAATGCCCATGTCGGTGTGCTGCCGAGGCTGGTCAGTACCCGCTTCGGCTTCCACATCATCCTGGTTGAAGCGCGCGAAGCGGGTCAGGCCCAGGTCTTTGAGGCTGTGCAGGCGGCGATCAAGCAGACCTTGCGCCAGCAGGCTTATGTCACCGCCTTGCGCCAATACCTGAACCTGCTCGCAGGCGAGGCCCTGATCGAGGGGCTGGAGCTGGAAGGGGCCGACTCACCTTTGCTGCAATAGACTTTGGCTGATCGAGTTGGACCTGATTCAGGTCAAGCGATGGCCTTTGCTTGCCGCCTACCCTCCCGGGTCCTTCCTCCAAGCGGCTGCGCAGCAGCCGCAGACAACATGACCGATGCAGTCCCTGACCAATTCCTGCAGCAGATTTTCGAGCGCAGCGGACTCAAGCCCTTGCTGTTGAAGGGCCGGCAGTTGCTGCCGATCGTGCAGGGTGGTATGGGCATTGGCGTCAGCGCACAGGGCCTGGCCGGCACCGTGGCTGCAGCCGGTGGCGTGGGGACGCTGAGCTCGGTCGACTTGCGCAGGCACCATCCTGACCTGATGGCGCGAACTGAGGGCCATAGCGCCGGCGCTGCGGCCAAGCAGTTGATCAACGAGGTCAATCTGATTGCGCTTGAGCGCGAGATCACCGGCGCCAGGGCACGATCTCAAGGGCGCGGCCTGGTGGCTTTGAACGTGATGCGTGCGGTCAGCGAATATGCCGCGCAAATCGCCAAGGCACTGGAATGCGGTATCGAGGCCATCGTCGTTGGCGCCGGTCTGCCGCTCGACCTGCCTGACCTGGCGCGTGAGCATCCGCAGGTGGCCTTGATCCCCATCCTCAGCGATGCCCGCGGGGTCCAGTTGATCGTGAAGAAATGGGAGCGCAAGCAGCGCCTGCCCGACGCGATCGTGATCGAGCATCCGCGTCTCGCTGGTGGCCATCTCGGCGCTGCCAAGGTGGCCGACCTGAATGACCCACGCTTTGATTTCGAACGCGTCATCCCGGCTTGCCTTGAATTTTTCGAGAAAGCCGGCATCGCCGGAAAAATTCCGCTGATCGCCGCTGGCGGGGTGCGCAGCTTTGCCGACATCCAGCGCCTGCAAGGCCTGGGTGCAGCGGCGGTGCAACTCGGCACTGCTTTTGCAGTCACCATCGAGGGCGATGCCCACCCCGAATTCAAGCGTGTGCTGGCCGAAGCCAGCGAAACCGACATGATCGAGTTCACCAGTGTGGCCGGGCTGCCGGCGCGTGCGGTGGCCACGCCCTGGCTGCGCAACTACCTGCGCGCTGAGCCCAAGCTGCAGGCGATGGCCCATGTCAAGAGCCGTTGCACCAAGGCCTTTGATTGCCTGGCGCAATGCGGGCTGCGCGATGGCTTGAAAGAGGCCGGGCAGTTCTGCATCGACAACCAACTCGCTGCTGCATTGCGCGGCGAAACCGCCCGCGGCCTGTTTTTTCGCGGTGTTGGCGCCTTGCCCTTTGGTGCTGAGATCCGGTCGGTGCGCGATTTGATGGCGCGCATGCTGGGCGGACCCGACCCGCAAACGATCTAGGTCCGGCCGCGCAGGCTCATAGAATCGGGGCAATGACTGCTGCCGTTTCCCCCAAACCCTTGTGGCCAGGTCTGGTCCTGGCCATGCTCGGTGCGGTGGCGTTTTCGGGCAAGGCCATCATCGTCAAGCTGGCTTACCGGCATGGTGTCGATGCGGTGACCTTGATCATGTTGCGCATGCTGTTCGCCTTGCCCTTGTTCCTGATACTGGCCTGGTGGGCCGGGCGCGGCAAGCCCGCCTTGACCCGGCGCGACTGGATCGTCGTGATCGGGCTGGGGTTTTCCGGCTATTACCTGGCGAGCACGCTGGACTTTGCCGGCCTGGCCTATATCAGCGCCAGTCTCGAGCGTTTGATCCTGTACCTGAACCCGACTTTCGTGCTGTTTATCAGCTGGCTGCTGTTCAAGCGCCGCGTCAGCGGGGGGCAGATGATGGCGCTATGTGTCAGCTATGCGGGCCTGCTGCTGGTCTTTGGCCATGAGTTGCATGCCCAGGGTGCGCATGCGCTGCTCGGCGGCGCCCTGGTGCTGGGCAGCGCGCTGAGCTATGCCTTTTACCTGATCTACAGCGGCGAAGAGGTCAAGCGACTCGGTGCCTTGCGCTTGACCGGCCTGGCTTCGACGGTGGCTTGCGTGCTTTGCATCGCCCAGTTCATGCTGCTGCGGCCGCTCGACATGGGCTTTACCGTTGCCCCCGAAGTAATCTGGCTGTCGTTGTTGAACGCGAGTGTCTGCACTTTCGCGCCGGTGCTGATGATGATGATGGCGATCGAGCAGCTCGGTGCTACGCTCGCGGCGCAGGTCGGCATGGTCGGGCCGATCTCGACGATTTTGATGGGTGTGATGATTCTGGGTGAACCGTTTACGCCTTGGGTGGCGGCGGGCACATTGTTGGTTCTGGGTGGCGTTTGGCTGCTTACAAAGTGGAGATGAAGCAATGGACATGGGACTGAACGGCCGTTGGGCCCTGGTATGTGCGGCCAGCAAGGGCCTGGGGCGCGGCTGCGCCGAGGCCTTGGTGGCTGAAGGTGTGAACGTCGTCATCACCGCCCGCGGTGCCGAGGCGCTCGAAGCCACCGCCGCCGAGCTGCGCTTGCTGAACCCAAGCGTCGAAGTGCGCACCGTGGCCGGCGACATCGCCACGCCCGAAGGCCGCGCTGCCGCGCTGGCCGCGGGCCCGCAGATCGACATCCTGATCAACAACGCCGGCGGCCCGCCCCCAGGCGACTTCCGCAACTGGACTCGCGACGATTGGAATGCCGCGCTGGAAGCCAATATGCTCACGCCGATCGACCTGATCAAGGCGACCGTCGATGCGATGGCAGCGCGTGGTTTCGGCCGGGTCATCAACATCACTTCGGGCGCGGTGAAGGCGCCGATCGACGTGCTGGGTCTGTCGAACGGAGCACGTTCGGGGCTGACAGGTTTTGTCGCCGGCATTGCCCGCCAGCCGCAACTGGCCGGACGCAACGTGACGATCAACAACCTCTTGCCCGGCGCCTTCGCCACCGATCGATTGAAAAAAACCATGGCTGCCGGCGCTGCCAAAACCGGCCAGACGCTCGAGGCGACGATGGACAAGCGCCGCGCTGCCATCCCGGCGCAACGCTTCGGCAACCCAGCCGAGTTCGGCGCGATCTGCGCCATGCTTTGCAGCAGCCATGCCAGCTATCTGACGGGCCAGAACATCATTCTTGACGGTGGCGGCTACCCCGGCGTCTTCTAGGTTCTGGCGGGGCTTACCCCGTCGCTTTGCGCGCGCCGATCGTCGACACCAGGATCCCCGCCGCGATCAGCGCGAAGGCGATGCCGTGGTACCACTGCGGCCATTCGCTCAGCATGATCGCTGACATCAGGGCCGCAAAAATCGGCGTGAGGTTGCCGAAAATCGCCGGTATCGAGGGGCCGGTTTCGGCCACGCCGATGCCCCAGCAGCGGTAGGCAATCAAGGAAGGGCAGATGGCCACGAAGGCGGCGGTCAGCGCCATCGGTAGCCCCCAGATTACCGGCGGCGGATTGAATGCCTGTTCGATGCCAGCCATCGCGCCAGCGAAGATGACGCCGAACAACATTTGCGCCGCCAGTTGCTCGGCCCAGTTCCAGTCGGGTTTGGCGTCTCCACGCAGCGATGCCGGCGGTCTGGCCAACATCCAGCTGTAGATCGCCCAGCAGAAGATCGCCAGCAACATCAGCAAATCGCCCTTGACGAACTGCACCTCGGCGATAGCCGAAGGCTGACCGCGTGTGATCACCAGCACCACGCCAAGCAGTGATGAGCCGGCGCCGATCAGTTGCCGCCTGGTCGGATGCACACCGAAAACCAGCATCCCGACCGCTAGCATCGCCACCGGCAAGCCCGATGCGATCAAGGTGATGTTGATCACGCTGGAACTGTGCAGCGCCTGGTACTGCAGCGCGTTGTAGCTGCCCATGCCCAAAAAACCGACGATGGCGAAGTAGCGCCAGCGCTGCAGCAGCGGCGCCGGGTTTGCCAGCAAACGCCAGGCCAGCGGCAGCAACAGCAACAGGGCCACGCCCCAGCGCATGAAGTTCAGGGCCAGCGGCGGCACGCTTGCCGACATCATCCGCCCGACCACCGCATTGGCAGCCCAGAGCAGCGGCGGCAAGGTCAGCAGCAAGGCCAATCGAGGCGAAATTTTCATGCGATGTGCACAGCAAAGAATTGGAATTGCTGGCACCATAGCGGAGTTCTTCCAAATAGCCCAGGATTTCGAATGTCAACTCAAGAAAAAATAATCCGCATCGAACAACATGGCGGCCCCGAACTGATGCATCTGGTCGATGTCGAGGTCGGTGAGCCCGGTCCCGGCGAGATCCGCATCCGCCACAAGGCCTGCGGCCTGAATTACCTCGACATCTATCAGCGTCGCGGCGATTACCCGCTGCCGATGCCGCTGAATCTGGGCATGGAAGGTTCGGGCATCGTCGAAGCCGTCGGTGCCGATGTCACCCATCTGCGGGTGGGCGACCGCGCCTCCTATGCCAGCCAGCCACCCGGCGCCTATTGCACCGCGCGGGTGATGCCGGCGCGGGCCGTTGTGCGTCTGCCTGACGACATCAGCTTCGAGACCGGCGCCGCGATGATGCTCAAGGGCATGACGGTCCAATATCTGCTGCGCCGCACTTTGCCGCAAGGCGGCTTGAAGGCCGGTGACTTCGTCCTGTTCCATGCTGCGGCTGGCGGTGTCGGCTTGATCGCCTGCCAATGGGCGCGCGCGCTCGGTCTGCAGTTGATCGGCACGGCTGGCTCGGACGAAAAATGCGCCCTCGCGCTGGCTGCGGGTGCCTCGCATGTGATCAATTACCGGCGC
>CAIJIT010000025.1 GCA_903820745.1 uncultured Burkholderiales bacterium | reverse complement strand
TACCGTGGTGGTGCGCGCCGACCGGATGATCGATGTCAGCAGCGGACAAATGGTCGAAAAACCTCAACTGACGATTACCGACGGGCGCATCAGCGCAGTCGGCAAACAAGGCGATGCGATCGCCAAGGACGCGCGCCGCATTGACTTGCCGGGCATCACCTTGCTGCCCGGGCTGATCGACATGCATGTGCACCTGACCGGCGACCCACGCTATGGCGGCTATCGATGGCTCGAATTCACCGACAACTTCTGGACCATCGTTGGCGTGGCAAACGCCAAGAAAACCCTTGACGCCGGCTTCACGACCGTCCGCAACGTCGGCTCCGGTGGCTACGACGATGTGGCCTTGAAGCAGGCCATCGAAGCCGGCTTCATCACCGGCCCGCGCATCGTACCGGCCACCTATGCCATCGGCGCGACCGGCGGGCATTGCGATGCGACCGAGTTCCCGCCATCAATCACCACTCCGACACCAGCGGTCGCCGATGGCCCGCAAGCGCTGCGCGCGACTGTGCGCAAGTTGCGCAAATATGGCGCCGAGGTGATCAAATTCTGCGGCACTGGTGGCGTCTTCTCGAAGACCGACACGGTCGGCGGTCAGCAATTGGACCTGGCCGAGATGAAGGCGGTGGTCGACGAGGCCCATATGCTCGGGCTCAAGGTCGCCGTCCATGCCCATGGCGCATCGGGCATCAAGGATGCGCTGCGCGCTGGCGCCGACACGATCGAGCATGCCAGCCTCGCCGATGAAGAGGCCTTCCAGCTGGCCAAGCAGCATGGCGCCTGGTTCTCGATGGACATCTACAACGACGACTACATCCTCGCCGAAGGCGAAAAGAACGGCGTTTTCAAGGAGTCGCTCGAAAAAGAAAGGATGATCGGCTTGAAGCAGCGCCAGACCTTCCAGGCTGCCGTCAAGGCCGGTGTCAAGATGGTTTATGGCACTGATGGCGGCGTCTATCCGAACGGCGATAACGCCAAGCAGTTCGCCACCATGGTGACCTGGGGCATGACCCCGCTGCAGGCGATCCAGTCAGCAACGCTCAACGCCGCCGAAGCACTTGGAAAATCAGGTGATGTCGGCAGCATCGCCCTGGGCCGTTTCGGCGACCTGGTTGGCGTCGCAGGCAATCCCCTGGTCGACGTCAAGCTGCTCGAAAAAATCAGCTTTGTGATGAAGGGCGGCGAACTGGTCAGGGGGCCGGGAAGCCAGAAGCCATAGCCTGGCGCTCCGCGCTCGATGGGGCCGGCCAGTGGGCATCAAAATTTCGCTTCAGCTGCGTCCAGGCCGTCCAGCACGGCCAGCGCCTTTTGCACATCCCCCGTGGCCGCCATGGCGCGGAAATGGTTCTCGGTATCCCAGGCGGACAGCGCATGGGCACTGAGCTGTTCTACCAGCTTGTTCATGCTCAGCCCCCGGCTTTGTGCCAGCGACTTGAGCCGCTGCGCTGTGTCGTCGGGCAGCCTTATGGTCAAGGTGCTCATTTCCATTCCTCCAGACATTGCGCGGGTGTCAGCACCCGCAGATTACCTAAGCGCAACTCGCCGCCTCGAAGATCCCGTAAATTGTGGGTGACGATGGCCTGCGCCCCGCCAGCCAACGCCAGCTCGATCAAATGGTTGTCCGCCTCGTCAGGCAAGTTGGGGCGCCAACCGTCATACACCGTCACCCAGCGCCCTTGTCGTGCCAGCGCCGCCAACACGTCGCGCCGCTCGTCTGCTGTGGTGGCATCGCCCCAGACCGGGCAGACGCCGTTGCGGCCGGGGCAGCTGATGCAGGAGACTCTGCTTCGGCCTATGCATCAGGCGGCCGTGGTCTGCCGCACCGCATGCGCCCAATCGTCCATCAGGGCCTGCGCTCGCGCGCGCGGCAGCGTGGGCAGGAAGCGCCGTTCCACCTGCCATTGCGCCGACAACTCGCTCAGGTCCTGGTAGACCCCGATGGCCAGGCCAGCCAGGTAAGCCACACCCAGAGCCGTAGTCTCGGTCACCTGGGGGCGCACCACCGGGATACCCAGCAGGTCAGCCTGGAACTGCATCAGCAGGTCATTGACACAGGCGCCGCCGTCCACCCGCAGCTCGGCCACCGGTGAACCGCCGGCCGCCACCGCGTCGCGGCTCATCGCCAGCAGCAGCGCAGCGCTCTGAAAGGCAATGCTCTCCAGCGCCGCACGGGCGATATGGCCCATCGTCGTACCGCGGGTCAGCCCGGTCAGCGTACCGCGGGCGTTGGCGTTCCAGTAGGGCGCGCCCAGGCCGGTAAAGGCCGGCACGAACATCACGCCGCCGGCATCGGGCACGCTCTCGGCCAGCGACTGCACCTCGCTGCTGGCCTTGATCGCGTTGAGGCCGTCGCGCATCCACTGCACCACCGCTCCGCCGATGAACACGCTGCCCTCCAGCGCGTACTGCGGCTTCTGGTCGACCTGGGCTGCGCTGGTGGTGATAAGCCCGTTCTCGCTGACTCGAAACTTGTCACCGGTGTGCATCAGCATGAAGCAGCCCGTGCCATAGGTGTTCTTCGCCAGCCCGGGTGTGAAGCAGGCCTGACCGAACAGCGCGCTCTGCTGATCGCCGGCGATGCCAGCCACAGGGATCGAAGCCCCCAGCAACGCAGCATCGGTCTCGCCGAACCAATGGCTGCTGGGGTACACCTTCGGCAGCAGGCTGTCGGGCACGCGCAGCAGCTTCAGCAACTCAGGGTCCCAAAGGTTGTGGCGGATGTCGAACAGCATGGTCCGGGCGGCGTTGCTGACATCGGTGGCGTGCACCCGGCCGCCAGTCAATTTCCAAAGCAGCCAGCTGTCCACGGTGCCGAAGGCCAGCTCGCCCTGCGCAGCGGCGATATGGGCTCCGCTGACATGGTCGAGGATCCAGCGGATCTTGGTGGCCGAGAAATACGCGTCCACCACCAGTCCGGTGCTGCGGTGAATGGCCTGGGCATGGCCCTGATCGCGCAGCTGCGCGCACAAGGGCTCGCCGCGCCGGTCTTGCCAGACGATGGCGTTGTGGATCGGGCGACCGGTGCGGCGATCCCAGACCACCGTGGTTTCGCGCTGATTGGTGATGCCGATGGCCTTGACCTGGGCGCCCGTGATGCCGGCCTTAGCCAGCGCTTCCTGCGCGGTGACCAGCTGGCTTTGCCAGATCTCCTCCGGGTCATGTTCCACCCAGCCAGGCTGCGGAAAGATCTGACCGAACTCGCGCTGCGCCATCGCCACGATCCGGCCGGCTTGGTCGAAGACGATGCTGCGTGAACTGCTGGTGCCCTGGTCGAGGGCCAGTAGATAGCTCATGATGTCTTGTCTCCTGGATCCTGGGACGCAGCATCGGCGGCAATGCAATGCACAGCCGCTTCGCCCAGCAGTTTGTCGAACGCGGGGGGTGGCGCGCGGTCGGTGAACAGTTTGTCCACCTGGTCGAGCCGGCCCACCTCCACCATCGCCGGGCGATTGAACTTGCTGTGGTCGGCGGCCAACCAGACCTGCCGGCTGGCGCGGATGATGGCCTGCGCCACCTTCACCTCGCGGTAGTCGAAATCGCGCAGCGTGCCGTCGGCCTCGATGCTCGAGATGCCGATCACGCCGATGTCGACGCGGAACTGGGCGATGAACTCTACCGTCGCCTCGCCGATGATGCCGCGATCGCGACTGCGCACCAGACCGCCGGCCACGATCACCTCGCAGTCGGGGTTGTCGCTGAGGATGGTCGCCACATTCAGGTTGTTGGTGATCACGCGCAGGCCGCGGTGGGCCAGCAACTCGCGGGCAATCGCCTCGGTGGTGGTGCCGATGTTGAGGATCAAGCTGCAGCCCTCGGGCACCTGCGAGGCCACCGCGCGGGCGATGGCGCGCTTGGCATCTTCGTTGAGCTGCTGGCGCTGGCGATAGGCGATGTTTTCGGTGGTGCTGGCCGGCAAGCGCACGCCGCCATGGAAGCGCGCCAGCATTCCGGCATCGGACAAGAGCTTCACATCGCGCCGCACCGTCTGCAGCGTGACGCCGAAACGCTCGGCCAAAGCCTCGACCTTCACATTGCCGAGTTCACGCACGGTGTCGAGCACACCGGCCTGTCGAGGGTTGGGGATCAAGGCGCTCACGACATCAGGTTCCAGAGGTTGACGCCGCCATATTAAGCGACGGCCCGGCAGCGGTCCAGGATTTGCCGGCTTGCGATATGGCTAGACTTCGGCTGCAAACGAACATAATAAAAAATAAACGAATTAAAAAGAATATTTTATGACGATCAAACGAACCGGCGCTGCCCAGGCGGATGCCAACCCAGGATCGAGGAGATCGGCTTGAACGACCCATTGGAGCGGTTTGCTGCGGCTGTCCCGTTGTCGACTGGCTTGATCTACGACGCCCTGGTGGTCGGTGGCGGCATCAATGGTGCCGGCATCGCCCGCGACCTGGCCGGGCGTGGCCTGAAAGTGCTGCTGTGCGAACAGGATGATTTGGCCCGCCACACCTCATCCGCGTCGACAAAGCTGATTCATGGCGGCCTGCGCTACCTCGAACATCGGCAATTCAGCCTCGTGCGCAAGGCGCTGGCCGAGCGCGAACTGCTGCTCAGGATTGCACCCCACATCATGCGGCCGCTGCGCTTCGTGATGCCGCACGACGCGTCGATGCGGCCGGCCTGGATGGTGCGGATCGGGCTGTTTTTATATGACCATCTGGCCAGGCGGGACTGGCTGCCGGCCAGCCTCAGCGTCAACCTTCGCCGCCACCCCGCCGGCGCGCCGCTGAAGCCGCAATACAAGCGCGGTTTCGAATACAGCGATGGCTGGGTCGACGACGCGCGGCTGGTGGTGCTGAACGCGATCGACGCCGCTGAGCGCGGCGCCACCATCCTGACCCGCACCCGTTGCGAGCATGTCGCACGCAGCCACCCAGGCTGGCGCGCCACCCTGCAGCCTGAGGGAGGTCCCGCCGTCGAGGTGCAGGCGCGCGCGCTGGTCAACGCCGCCGGCCCCTGGACCAGCGAGTTCCTGCGCGACCGCGCGCAACTGGCCAGCGCACGCTCGCTGCGGTTGGTCAAGGGCAGCCATATCGTGGTGCGCAAGCTTTTCGAACATGACTATGCTTACATCTTCCAGAACCCGGACCAGCGCATCATCTTCGCCATCCCCTACGAAGGCGATTTCACACTGATCGGCACCACCGACATCGAGGTTGGCGGCGCGCCCGCTGCGGCCCGTATCGATGCCGCCGAGATCAGCTACCTGTGCGAGCAGGCCAGCCAATATTTCGCCCAACCGGTGCGGCCGGCCGATGTGGTCTGGAGCTACTCGGGCTTGCGTCCGCTGCTGGACGACGAGTCGGGCGACGCATCGGCGGTCAGCCGCGACTACCTGCTGGAATTCGATGCCGACACAACCTCGCCGCTGTTGAGCGTGTGGGGCGGCAAAATCACCACCTTCCGCAAGCTGGCCGAAGAGGCAGCCGACCAGTTGCTACAGCGCCTGGGTGAAAGCCGGTCGGCCTGGACCGCATCGGCCTTGTTGCCCGGCGGCGATCTGTCGGCCTGGATAGGCCCGCCGCAACAGCCCGATGTCGATATGACGCGCTTCATCGCCGCGCTGGCAATGAAGCACCGAGAGTTGCCGGCGTCCACGCTCGAACGCTGGGCCCGCTGTTACGGCAGCCGGGTCGATCGGCTGTTGGGACAGGGCAGCTCAGCCGATGCGCTGGGTGCCGAAGTGGCGCCAGGCTTGTACGAAGCCGAACTGCACCACCTGCACCGCAACGAATGGGCACGCAGCGCTGACGACGTGCTGTGGCGCCGTACCAAGCTGGGTCTGCACTACAGTCCGGCGCAACGCGAGCAGGTGGCGCGCTGGTGGGCGTCGCAGGCAACCCCTTGGTCGAGGTCAAGCTGATCGAAAAAATCAGCTCCGTGATGAAGGGCGGCGAACTGGTCAGGGGGCCGGGAAGCCAGCGACCATAGCTTGGCGTTTAGGGCTCAGCGCTCAGGTGTGTTTACCAATCCAACGTACGCAGTTGGCCCTGGCTCAGGTGGTAAACCTGGTTTTCAATTTGCAAACTCCGCTCGCTGCCCAGGTCAACATAGCCGTTGTTGGCGGTCACAGGCAACAACGGCTTCACGGTCATGGCACGGGCCGACAAGTCGATCTCGATGCGTTGCAAGCCGCTTTGTGCTGCGCCGGAGAGATCGTTCGTTTGAAGCGTTACCGGCAATGCCGCCCTCACTGTATTGCCGCGGGTAAACAGATTGATACCATGGCTGGAGTAGTCCAGCGCAGACTGGCTGCCTCGCAAGCCCATGACCTGCGAACCCAGCGATTTGGGTGCAGCGATGTCCCGCACATCGAACAGCGCCACCTTGATGCCGCCCAGGCGGCCGCTGGCATCAGCGTCCTTGCCAACGCCGAACAGCAGGCCGTCACCCATCGGAAACAGGTAATCCGAAAAGCCCGGCATCTTCAGCTCGCCCGCCTGACGCGGATCGGACGGGATGGACAAGTCCAAAACATAAAGCGGATCGGTCTGGCGGAAGGTGACCACATAGCCGCGGTCACCGGCAAAACGCACCGCATACACCTGCTCGCCGGTGATCCCGATGGCCGCAGGGCGCTGGGCATTGGGCAGCTTGGCCACAAGCTGCAAACTGGTGTCGCTGCTGCGCTCACGCAGCAGACTCAGAGTCGCCGGTGAAGGTGGCGGCGCAGTGGGTGAGCCATCGTCGGTCAACCAGGCCCAGCCAGTTTCGCCAGTGAAGCTCAGCACGCGCAGGTCGCCGTTGTACTCGCTCATGCGATAGGGCTTGCGCTGCGTATCCCAACCCAGATGGCCCGCCACCTCACCCGAGGCGCGGTAGTCGATATTGCTGCCGCTGACGGTGAATTTGTGGATGTCGGTGCTGGCCTGCGGCGAATAGCGGATGCCATTGCCAACCGAGCCGTAAGCATATCGGGTGGTCGCCAGGTAGATGCTGGCGTTCGACATATACATGGCCTCGGTACCACCAACGAAACAACGACTCGTACGCGACAAGCCAGTGCCCGCCAGATCGATGGCCGTGATGGTGGTGATGGACAGGTCTAGCGAGGCATTCTTGGGCTGCACATAGCAATCGGTCTCGGCCACCAGTGTCTGTGCAGCACCCCCATTGATGCGGATCTTCGGCAGCACATCAGTCAGGGTCAGCGCATCCAACGCTGCCCCTCGTTCGGCAGCGGTCGCGGTGGTCGGCAGCAAATCGGGTAGCAGCCTGGGCGCGTGAGTGGTCACGAGGTACAGGATGTTGTCGATCTGTCGACTGCCAACCAGGCGACCGTCGATCACGGCCAGATTGCCGGTACTGACCTGGCCAGAAGCGGCGATGTCGACCTGCTGCACGCGGACTTCGCTCTGGATGGCGCTGGGCAAATAGATCGACGAGGCCGTACCCACACATACATTGCCGGCAGGGCATGCGACGGGCAAGGCGATGGGGGTCGAACTTTCGGCCAACACCGCCAGCCGGTTGGCTGCGCGCGCTAGCACCATGCCGCGCGAGACCGGGTAGGTTGATTCGTCCACCGGCAATTTCAAGGTTTGCAGCGAAGCCAACTTGCCATCGGCAGCGCGGCGGTAGACCTGCATGCGGCTTTGGGGTCGGCCGCTGCTGCTCGAGCCCAATGAGTCGAGCGTGAAGATCAATTCACCATCCGACTTGATCAGGTCGTCTTCGTCGACACCGGCCTCTTGCACCGTAGTGTTCGAGCTCGCCACTGCATCGCCCGATGAAGTGACGCTGATGGCGCCCGCGGGTGCGCCAGAAAGCCAGACAACCGGGGAGGCGCTGGACAAGCCCTGGGCTTGCCGCGCGGCCAGCGTGACCTTGATGCTATTGAGTAGATCTCCCGGCTTGGATGCGGCAATCGCGCTGGCATTTGTGGTGGCTGCAGGTACGGTGGGCGCCGGGCTGCCGCTACCGCCAGCGCCGCAGGCGCCCAGCAAGGTCAGCGCGAACAGGCTGGCGGTAGTCAAACATTGGCCGGCGGCCGGTCTGTGTGACGTGACAGGCATGAGGTCCCTTGTGCAAAGATCTAGATAAATTTTACACATCGAACCAGCCGTCCAGCCGTGAAACGGGCCTGCCATATCGTCTTGCAGACTGAGTTGGGCAACATACCACCACGACTGAGTCTGCCTCTGCAATACCCGGGCAATCATCGCCCTTAGTTCCGCCCCAAAAATTCCGGGGCGCTGCCGGCACCTTCGGCGATGGCTGCGAGGAGCCGCCTGAACGCGACGCTGGAGCGAGGCTCAGGTCGCCTGCCACCCAGGCGGTCAGCCGGCCCTCTTGCCAGGAAGGTTACTGACTAGGCCATACCTCGGGCTGCACATTGAAGCGCGGGTACCAGTCGGATGGCAAGGCGCCGGCCCAGACCCGGTTGTGATGCGGCTGCAGACGCTTTTTGCCAAAGGTTTTGCGAGCATCGGCCAGCGAAAGCAGGCTGTCTGCGGTCCAGTCGGTCCCTGGCGGGCTGGCGGCAGCACCCAGGGTGACGGTCAGCGCCGCCGGGTCAGCCGGTGATGTGAACTCCGCTTCGACCGCGCCGCGCAGGGTTTCGGCGGTGTCAACTGCCGCGCCCAGATCGGAAGTCGGTAGCAGCATGACAAATTCATCACCGCCCAGATGAGCCAGGCTCGCGCCCACCGGCAGATGGGCGTTCAACAACTTGGCTGTTCGCATCAGCGCAGCCTGGGCTTGCGCGTGGCCTTGCTGATCCAGATAGGCCTTGAAATGGTCGAGATCCAGGGTCAAGACCGCCATCGACTGTCCTGCGGCGCGCGCACCGGCCGCCGACTTTTCCATCAACGCTTGCAAGGCCTGTCGATCCAGCAAGCCGTTCAATTCCAGTTTGTCGGCAATCAAATTTGACATTCAGCACTCCATTCAGGGACAGGCCCCCATCTTATGCACGCCGGGCGGCTTTTCCCCACTCCAAATCCCGTATTTTTTGCGCCAGGGTCGCTCAGCAAGCTCTCGTTGAGCCAGGAATGCCACGGGCCAGATCGGCTTTGGCTCGATAAAAGTCGAAAAGGGTGCACCAATGCGCACAGGGGGATAAAGCCTGATCAGGCAGCTTGCCATCATTGCAACTGTGCCCCGAGGGCGAGCCGAGCAGTCGCCGGGATCGTCAGCCGATTGGCCCGCTGCAGCCGACGCGGAGGACCAAAGTGCAAGTTGCGGGTTGCCCTAACGCTGCGAATCGCTCCAAGGATCAAGCGCCGCATAGTGGCCCCAGACATGCGAGAAGTATTCCTCATAGCGGTGGCCGGTCAGTACGCTCGCCACTTCGGAGTTTGTAAGAGGGTCCACCTTGCCGATCTGTGCGGCGTTCCAGTGCAGTTTTGCCGTCTCTTCCAATGCAAACAAGGTGATGCAAACATTCTCGATCGTGTCCGACGTAACCACCACACCGTGGTTCTTCAACACAACAGCACAGCCATCGCCGATCTTTTCAGCCACTCTGCGGCCGCGCTCCGGCGTGTCGATCTGCTTGTCGAAATCCAGGATGGGCACCCTGGGCGCGAAGATCGCACCGCGATTACCAACCGGCAGGATGTTCACACCGGCAATACCGAAGGCGGTGGCCATAGGGCAATGTGCGTGCGCAACGGCCTGCACGTCGGGCCGGACCTTGTAAATCTCGGTGTGCGCGTACCGCTCATCCACCGGCTCGACCATACCTTCGATGAATCCACCCTCGACGTCCACGGTAACGATGTCATCGACATCGGTATTGGCCAGGTTGCGCCCGGTCGAATGGATATGCGCGAGGATCAGCACCTTGTCTGTACCCGGGATGCGGCAGCTCACATGCCCCTTGGTCAGCGGCCACAAACCGCCAGCGGTGATGATGCGGTGAACCTTGGCCAGCCTCCTCTTGAGTGCGACGACCTCGGTCTCGTGCGTAACCTTGCCTCCAGTGGCTTCGTTCATTGGGTCCCTTTCCCTGCGTTGATGCCCAACCTGTCGATGATCCGCTTGAAGATCACGTCCTGGTCCTTGTAGAAATTTTCAAATTCAGTCTGATTCATATACCGCACAGCCAGCAACTGCTCGCTCATCTTGTCGATGAACTCCTTTTTGCGCGAGATGCTTTCCATCGCCTTGTCCAGACGATTTACGACAGCGGCAGGCGTGCCCTTGGGGGCAAACACGCCATGCCACGAAGAAATCACGAGGTCCACGCCGCGCTCGCGCATGGTCGGGATTTCAGGGTAGAGCTCATTGCGCCGATCTGCTGCGATAGCGAGGATCTGCGCTTTCTTCGATTCTTGCGATGCTTTCATGGCCGCGACGATGTCGAAGTCCAGGTCAATATGCCCACCGCTCAGCGCCAGCGACCGTTCAGAGCCGCCCTTGAAGGGAATGAACGTGGCAGTTGCGCCTACCGCGTCGAAAAAGGATGCTGCAAATACATGCGCAGAACTACCCGGATTGATCCCGACATTGATCGAGCCCGGCTTGGCCTTGCTGGCTGTCACGATGTCAGCCACCGACTTGTACGGGCTCGCGGCAGAAACTGCAACCGCCGCCGGGTCGTAATTGATCAGGCAGACGAGTTCGTACTCCTTCCAGTTGGTCGGAATCTGAGCCGTGTATTGCGTCGTCAGAGATCGGAAGACACACGTCTGAAC
>CAIJIT010000024.1 GCA_903820745.1 uncultured Burkholderiales bacterium | reverse complement strand
GCGCGCTGCCAAGCGCGCCGCCGCCAGATCCCAGCGTGCGCAGCCGACGCTTTTGAAGACCCGCGTGCGGCCGTCATTCAAGACACCCTGCCCCAGCACCAGATCTTCGAGCGAAAGCTGAGCTTGGTTCAGACCAGCCGCCAGCAGATCACCCGCCTCGGCCAGCGCGCCCACGGGGTCGTCGACAAAGACCTGGGCGCTACGCAACATGTCGGGCCGCAGTTCGACCATGTCATGCCGGTAAGCGCCCACACCGAGCACCAGCGCGCCTGCGCCAACCCCGGCTTGCAGGACTGGCACGCGACTGGTGGTTGCGGCGATGACGAGGTCCCAGCGGCGGCTGGCCTGGTCTTCAAAAGCCAGCAGCTCGGCTTGCAATTCAACGGCGAATCCGGGCGCTTGACGGTGGCCTTGCAGCCAGAGTCGGGCCTCCGGATACAGCGCGCGTAAAGCCTGACCATGGGCCAGCGCCTGCGCGCCGCCACCGACGATCAGCACCTCGCGTGGCGCTTGCAGCGCCAGATAGCGCAAGGCCAGAAAACTCACCGCGGCGGTGCGCCTGGCCGTCAAGGTCGGGCCGTCGAGCAGAGCCAAGCGTGCGCCTGTCACGCTGTCGAGCACGACCACCTCGCCGGCAATCGTCGGCAGGCCGCGCTCGCGGTTGTGTGGATGCACGGTAACCAACTTGGTGATGCTGATGTCGGCGCTGATCGCGGGCATCACCAGCAGCGTTGCGTCGCCGGGCAATGGCAGGACCATCCGCGGCGGGCAATGAATCTTGCCGGCACGATGCTCGCGGCAGACCGCCGCCAACTCGTCGAGCAAAGCCGCCCAGGGCAAGGCCTGCGCGGTGGCAGCGGCATCAAGCCAGCGCATCGCAGGCGCAGGGCTTTGTTTTGAATGATCCGTCATGCCGCAGAGTATCGCCGCCCGCCAGCTTGGGCTGAAGCGGCTTTCAGCCTGATGATGCGCAGCATCGGCCGAACTGGTAGTATTACCATGTATTACAGAAGAGGAGTAAAGCATGGACGCAACTTCGGTCACAAGTAAAGGTCAAGTCACTATCCCGAAAGAAGTCCGGCAGCAACTGGGCATTCGCAAGGGCAGTCGCATCGAGTTCGTGCTGGCTGGTGACCATGTGGAAATGCGCGTCGAGGGCGCTCCGAAAGTCTTGCTCAACAGCGGTTTCGGCATGCTTAAAAAAACCGGCCTTGCCTCGATGCCGGCAGACTTTGATCCCGCCGTACTCCTGAAGCCATGATCGGCCTCGACACCAACGTCCTGGCCCGCTACTACATCGAGGATGAGACCGACACAGAAGCAGCCCGGCAACGCCTGGCGGCCAAGCGTCTGGTCGAATCGGGCCGGCCGCTGATGATGTGCAAAACGGCGCTGCTGGAACTGGAATGGGTCATGCGTGGCTATTACGCTTTTGAACCCGCACAAGTCTTGTCAGTGATGCGGCATTTACTGAGCATTCCCCACCTCACGATCGAGGACCGGAGCGCGGTCGAGCAGGCGGTGGCGCATTGCGAAGCCGGGCTGGACTTTGCAGATGCCTTGCATTACGCAAGCTACCGGACGAACTGCGCGAAAGTGGCTTCCTTTGATGACCGCAAGTTCTCGGGCCGGACCAAAAAACTCAGTTTGTCACCCGCGGTCATCCTGCCCGACTGAACACAGCCAGGTCACCTCGGCGCGAAACAGTCGCGCATCCAGGCAATGCCGACTTTCGGCCGCCGGCCTTCAGGCTGCTTGGTGAGGACTTGCTTCAGGTTCTTTGTAGATCACTCCGCCGAATTTCAGGGCGGTGCATTCACGCTTGGACTGCAGCAAGGGGTAGAACATCTGGTGGTACCAGCGTTCATGGCCAAACAACTGATCGTCACGCAGGCCGACCTGCTCCGGATAGCGCCTGGAAATCAACGCCGTGCCGAAGATGATGTCCCAGATGAACAGCAAGTTGCCGAAGTTGCCCTTGTAATGACCCACCCCATCGGCATCGGTAATGGCATGGTGGGCCCAGTGGGTGGCCGGGGTAGAAATGGTGCGCTCGAGCAGCCACATCAGCGGACGCAGCGCAGGCACCCGATACAAAGCCAGGTCCCAGCGCCAGGAACAATGAGCCCCGATGATGACGAAGAGCTTGAAAGCGACATAAAGGGCATAAACCAGACCGCCGACACCCAGGTACAAAAGCGCGCCGGAAAACCAGATGCCGGGCATCATCAGATAGAAGAAAAAGTTATTGCGGAAGGTGATGCGGATGCTCATATAGGGCGCCGAATGGTGCGCCCGATGCAGCGGCCAGAACAGGGACGAATGCGACAGCCGGTGCCACAAATATTGGGTCAGATCATCGGCCAGCAGCAGCAAGCCCACCATGCCCCACCAGGGCAAAGCAGCCAGCGAGTCCTTGAAGCCGGGGGCCAGCCAGGCACCCAGCTTGGCGGTCACCCAAATGATCAGCGGCTGGGTGATCGCCAGCAAGCTCAGGAACATCAATAGTTCCAGCTTGGTATCGTCAGCGCTGGCACGCACCG
>CAIJIT010000023.1 GCA_903820745.1 uncultured Burkholderiales bacterium | reverse complement strand
CGAAACCCGGGATCGTTTTGCCTGGGAGACCTTTCTGGTGCGCGATCGCTCGGTCAATGCGTTTGCGCTGCCAGGCGGCTTTGTCGGCGTTCATCTGGGTCTGATTGCGATGACTTCATCGCGCGATGAGTTGGCATCAGTCCTCGCGCATGAGTTGTCGCACGTGACCCAGCGCCACATCGCCCGGCGCATGACCGGCGATTCGCGCAGCGGCTTGCTGGCCACGGCTGCCATGCTGGCGGGTCTGATTGCGGCCTCACGCGGCGGCAATGCCAATGTCGCCAATGCGGCCATCGTCGGCAGCCAAGCCGCCGCTGCCCAGATGTCCTTGAATTTTTCGCGCGATATGGAGCGCGAGGCCGATCGGGTTGGCTTCAATGTCATGAGCCATGCTGACTATGCTCCGGCCGGAATGGTCAGCATGTTCGAACGCATGGAACAGGCTTATCACCTGATGGATTCAGGCAACTACCCCTATCTGCGCAGCCATCCGTTGACCAGCGAGCGAATCGGCGATGCCCGCATCAGATTGGGAACTCTTGACTTCGTGCGCCCGCGCGGCATGGCCGAACATGCGCTGATGGCGGCAAGGTCGCGCGTGCTGATGGATCAACGCGCCGAAGCCTGGACACAGTTGCAAAACCTTGATGCCGGGACCCGCGATGCGCAAGGCGATGGATCGGCGCAGACGAAGAGCTACGAGCAACTCGGCGCACGCTATGCCAGCGCGCTGGCTTCGATCAAGATGCGCGACTGGCAACGCGCCGAAAAAGCCATGCGCAGCGCTGAGCTGACCTTGCAACAACTCGGTGGCGATGTTCAAGCAACACGCTTGCTGCGGTATCTGCGTGCCGAACTGGCGCTCGCCCGCGACAGGGCCGATGATGGCTTCGCCGCGCTGCGCCCGCTGGCCGGCGAGCCATCACGCCCGCTGTTGCTCGCGCATGCACAACTGGCGATGGTCGATGCCGGTACCGCCTCAGCCCGGGAAGCGGCCAGTGCCCTGCAAACCCATCTGAGCGTCAATGCCAACGATGCGCCAGCCTGGAGCCAACTGGCGCAACTGTGGAACAAACTCGATCAACCGCTGCGTGCGGTGCGTGCACAAGGCGAGGCCAGAGCGGCCGCGGGTGACTTGAACGGCGCGATAGACCGTCTGCGTTCGGGCTTGCGCCAGTCGCGCAGCCGCGATGTCGACCAGATCGAAGCAGCGGTCATTGACGCCAGGCTGCGGGCCTTGCTGTACCAGCGCCGTCAACTGCTGTCGGAACTGTATCCAAGGGGTGCACCTGCCGGGGCCGAATTGCCGAACTGAGCCTCGCGGCAGCGATCAATCCCGCAGCGGGAACAGTCGCTCGATCAGCACGTCGATCACCATGCCGCACAAACTGTAGATCAGCGATCCGATCAGTGCCGCAGCAAAGCCGGCGACGGCAAAGCCATCAAGCAGGTTGGCTGCTGCCCAGAACATCAGCGCGTTGATGATGAACAAGAACAAGCCCAGACTCAGCACCGTGACCGGCAGCGTCAGAAGCACCAGAATCGGTCGCAGCAAGGTGTTGAGCAGGCCAAGCACAAATGCAGCAATCAAAGCCGAAGTGAAGTTCTTCACTTCTACACCGGGATATAGATTGGCCACCAGCAGCAAGGCCCCGGCCAGCAACAGCCAACGAATCAAGGTTTTCATCGGAATTCCCGAGAAACCCCGCCAGTCATGGCGGGGAGGTAGAGGGGCAGCCCGTGAGGGCTGCTGACGGTGCAGAGCAAGCGCGCTGCGCCTCGACGTAAGCCTTGATGGTTTCCCGTGGCGCACCGCCTGCGCTG
>CAIJIT010000022.1 GCA_903820745.1 uncultured Burkholderiales bacterium | reverse complement strand
GTGCGCAGGCGCTGGAGCGCGGCCTGATCGACCGGCTTGGCAGCTTTGACGATGCGGTGCAGGCCGCTGCAAAGCTGGCCAAGCTCGAAGGCGAACCTCATGTGAGCTATGTCGAGCGCGAGCTCAGCCGCACCGAGCGCCTGCTTTCCAGCCTTGGCGATGTGCTGGCGCCGGCGCTGCTGCAAGCGCTGCAGACCCAGCTCGGTTTTGCCCCGCCGGCGCTGCTGGTCGAGGCCGGGCGCGAACTGGCTTGGCTCGGCGAACTCTCGGCTGCCAACGGACAAGGCAAAATGCCGTTCGCGACCCTCGTGCATTGCTTATGTCGCGTCCCTTGAGTAACAGCCCACCGGAACTTCGATGACCCTGAGATCGGCGATGCCTTCATGAGCGCTTCGAGCCTCGGCTTTGTGACCGCGCAAAGCCAGCATTTCGATGCCGCCCTGCCTTTGCGCAGTGGTGCCAGGCTGCGCGACTTTGACATCGTCTACGAGACCTATGGCGAATTGAACGCCGAGCGCTCGAACGCGGTGCTGGTCTGCCATGCGCTCAATGCCAGCCACCATGTGGCCGGCAGTTACGCGGGCGAGGACAAAAGCGAAGGCTGGTGGGACAACCTGATCGGGCCGGGCAAGCCGCTCGACACCGACCGCTTCTTCGTCATCGGCGTCAACAACCTCGGCTCCTGTTTCGGCTCGACCGGGCCAATGCATGCCAACCCCGATACGCCGGGCCGCGTCTACGGCGCCGACTTCCCGGTCGTGACGGTCGAAGACTGGGTCGACGCGCAAGCGCTGCTGCTCGAGCGACTGGGCATCAGCCAACTGGCCGCCGTGCTCGGCGGCTCGCTCGGCGGTATGCAGGCGCTCGACTGGTCGCTGCGCTATCCGAAGATGCTGCGCCATTGCATTGCGATCGCTACTGCGCCGAATCTGTCAGCCCAGAACATCGCTTTCAACGAGGTAGCGCGGCGCGCGATCATTACCGACCCGGATTTCCACGGCGGTCATTTTTACGAGCATGGTGTGGTGCCCAAACGCGGCCTGCGGGTGGCGCGGATGATCGGGCATATCACCTACCTGTCTGACGATGTGATGGAGCAGAAATTCGGCCGCAAGATGCGCGAGGCCGAGCTCGGTTACAGCACCCAGGACATCGAGTTCCAGATCGAAAGCTATCTGCGCTACCAGGGTGACAAGTTCAGCGAATATTTCGATGCCAACACCTATTTGCTGATCACCCGGGCGCTCGATTACTTCGACCCGGCACGGGCTTTCGGCGGTGACCTGAGCCGCACTTTTGCCAGTGCCAGTGCCAGTTGCAAGTTCCTGCTCGCCAGTTTCAGCACCGACTGGCGCTTCGCGCCGGCGCGCTCGCGCGAAATCGTCAAGGCCTTGCTCGACAACCGCCTTGATGTTTCCTATGCCGAGATCGACGCGCCGCATGGGCATGACGCCTTCCTGCTCGACGACCCGCGCTACCACGGCCTGCTGCGGGCTTATTTCCAGCGCATCGCGGGAGAATTCCAATGACTGCCAGCGCTGTCCTGGCGCAGATCGCCGCCCTGGTGCCCGAAGGCTCGCGCGTGCTCGACCTCGGTTGCGGCACCGGCGAGTTGCTCGCCCATCTGCAGCAGCACCGCGGCTGCAGCGGCTATGGTGTCGAGCTCGATGATGCGAACCTGCTGGCCTGCGCGCAGCGCGGCGTCAACGTGATCCAGCTGAACTTAGAGGAAGGTCTGTCGATCTTTGCCGACCAGAGCTTCGACGTGGTGCTGCAACTCGAGACCTTGCAGCATCTGCGCAATACCGAAGGCATGTTGCGCGAGACCGCCCGCGTCGGCCGTATCGGCATCGTCAGCTTCCCCAATTTTGCCCATTGGCCGAACCGCCTGCAGATGCTGCTCGGCCGCATGCCGGTGACGCGCGTGCTGCCCTATGAGTGGTACGACACGCCGAATATCCGCGTCGGCACTTTCGCTGATTTCGAGATCCTGGCGCGCAAGAACCGCCTGCGCGTTCTCGACAGTTTCGGCATCCAGAACGGCCGCCAGATCCGCACCAGCCCCAATCTGCTGGCCAGCATGGCGGTGTTCAAGTTCGACCGGGGTTGAGGGCAGACTCACCTGGCTCGGATTGCTCGCTGAAGAAAGACCACCGTTCGCCTGTCGAAGGGTCCGACAGGGTGGTTCGACAAGCTCACCACGAACGGAGCAGGGTCGGCGTCGACCGAATATGCTTTTGACGGAATATTCTCCATGAGGAATAATGTCAGGTAAGTGGGATGTTGAGTACACCGACGAGCTAGGAGAGTGGTGGGCCGATTTGAGTGAATCCGAGCAGGAATCGATCGACTCATCGGTGAGGCTGCTCGAAGAGAAGGAGCCGAATCTCGGCTTCCCGCATAGTTCTGGGATCGAAGGCTCGAAGCATGCCCACATGCGCGAGTTGCGAGTGCAACATGAAGGT
>CAIJIT010000021.1 GCA_903820745.1 uncultured Burkholderiales bacterium | reverse complement strand
GCGCACAGCAGTCGGCTGAAGTGCCGTGCACACAACAGGGTAGCCACGGGGCTACCCTTTTTTTATTGTTTTATGGCGCAGGGATGATCGGCGTCTGATCGGTTGATAACGTTCTATCGAAAAAGAGCGTTTAGAACGACATAGGCGGTGCGGCCCGGTGAGGGCTCAAAAAAGCGTGCATTGCTTTCGTTGACGATCACGGTACCCACGTAGTTGCGATCGGCAACGTTGTCCACGCGGACTGATTCTGACAAGCGCCAGTGCGGCCACTCTTGGCGGACCGTGGCATGCAGGTTAAAGAGCCAATAGCCATTGGCTGCATCACTGTTGCGATCATCGACATAAATTTGACTGCGATTGATCATCTCACCGGTCAGCGTCACGTGCGAGACCGGCTGCCAGGTGAGACTGCCATACACTGAATTCATCGGCACGGCCGGCAGGCGATTTCCCGCAGGGATCACCTGCTGCACACAGGGGGTCGTCACGCACGTCGAGTAAGACGTAAGCGTTTTAGCGCTCAGATACGTATAGGCAAGGTGCGCTGTCCACGCACGGGTCAGCGCGCCACCCACACTGAGTTCCACGCCTTTGCGCTCGGTCTGCCCAATGTTCTGATACACCGACCGGCCATTCGAATTCGCGGCGATCGCCAGATCATCGTGGGTCTTGGTGTCAAAGAGCGCCGCAGTTGCCAACAATCCGCTGTGAGTTGCCTTCACGCCCACTTCGTAGTTATCGCTGTGTGCGGGCTTCAGTCCAAGATTGAGTCCCGGCACACTGCCGTCGGTGGAACGGTACGCCAGATCATTGAGCGTCGGGGTTTCAAAGCCGCGACCAAAGGCGCCATACACGTGGACAGAGGGGCTGACCAAGAACGTCACGCCTGCCACGGGATTGGTGGCGTTAAACCGCACACCGGTGACCGGGGACACAGTTGCCACTGCGCGATGATCGTTGGAACTGACATCCACAGTGCTATTGCGTACACCGGCCATCAGACGCCACTGCGCGGACGGTTCCCAGCGGGCTTCGAGATACTCATCAAGGTCATACACTTGATTATTCTGGTCGCGACGCAACGCGCCGGGTACGCCGAACGTGGTGCCTACGAAGTTCAAGTACCCACGGCGCGCCTCATCCAAGCGATCGTAGCTGGCGCCGATCGTGAGGTGCAAGGGCGTGGTCTGTGACAGCCACAGCTCACTCGCATGCACATCGAGCCCACCGTAGCCGCGTCCTAAATCAATGACACCGCCCAAGCTATTGGGGCTACCTTGTGCACTCGCCGGTAGCGACTGAAATTGCACGGTGTGGCGGTGCCCACCATAGGCGGTTGCCTCGAGCTCTCCATCCTCACCCAACTGACGGTGATAAATTGCCCCTACCTGCTCTTGTTCCAAGGATTTACGCGTGTTGTAACTGACCGCACCACTGCCTGCTTGCGTGGGATCGGTGAGGCGCTGCAAGTGGGTCAGCCCCAAGGGGTCTTGTACAAAGGGGGTTTGAATCGCATTGCCAATCAGCGTCAGGGTCGCGCCACCGGCAAGATCAAAGCGCACTTTGGTATTGAACAGATTGCGCTCAGCCCGACTGTGAGCGCGGTAGCCATCCGTCTGAAAGTGACTGAGATCCACCACGTAATTGGTAATGCCAGCCGTACCTGCAGCTTTCAGCGCCTCGCGCTCCTCGCCATACGAGCCGCCACTGATGGTGGCATCAAGCGCCTGTCCCGAGGGACCATCCGCTGTAAATAAGGACACCACGCCACCGGATGAGTTGCCGTACAAAACAGAGAAGGGCCCACGCAACACTTCGATGCGACCGGCCGATCCTAAGTCAAACTGCGCGAACTGACCTTGACCGTCCGGCATCGTGCCAGGAATTCCATCCGAATACAGACGCAAGCCGCGCACACCAAAACTCGAACGCGCGCCAAAGCCACGTACCGAGATCTGCAGGTCTTGCGCATAGTTTTGGCGACTCTGCGCGACCACACCGGGGACCGAGACGAGGCTTTCCGACAGGTTGACTTGCAACTGTCCATCCGCGAGGCGCGCACGATCAATCAAATCAATAGACGCAGGGACTGCGTCAATCGGTTGACTGTCGCGAGTCGCTGTGACCACCACCGCGGTATCTGCCTCGGCCGCAACACCCGCCTCGACCAAGCCTGCCCCCAACAACCAGACCCTCATCGGGTGGGTGTACTCCATCATAAGCGAATCATCCTGTTAGCCGTATTCATATGCAATGGGCACTTTATCATGCCTCCACCGGCAGTAAAATCAGGCAGCGTGTGCGCTGTGCTCGGTGCGTAATACGGCGATTAACTGCTCCACATCGTCCTCATTATTGTAAAAGTGAAAGCTCGCGCGTAAATGATCATCGCGCTGCGAGGTGACGATCCCGTGCTCGGCGAGCACCTCCACCAGACCCGCAGCGTTACGAGCCGCCACGCACACCAGTGGTCCATGACGCGCTGTGCTGCTGGCCGTCACTGCAGGCCAACCGATCTCATGTAAGCGCATGCGATAGTGCTCGGTTAAACCGCGAATCCGCTCTTCAATGGATCGCGTCCCGATGGATAACAGCAATTGCAACCCCGCTGCCGCCGCATAGCAATTGATCACCGGAGGTGTCCCGGCCTCAAAGCGCCGCGCCGTCTGTGCCGGCTCATTGCGATCAATTGCCATGTCTTCAATGACCGCTTGCGCAAACCAGCCGGTGTGCGTGGGCACGAACTCCTTGATCAACTGCTCACGCACGTACAAAAATCCAATGCCGGCGGTTCCAAGTAAATACTTGAGCATCCCGCCTGCCGCAAAATCAACGCCCAAGGCGTGCAAATCTAAATCCAACGCGCCGACAGACTGATAGCAATCAAGCAACACCTTCGCGCCACGTGCATGGGCGATGTTGACAATCGCGGGGATATCAAGCATCACGCCATTTCGAAAACACACGTGCGTGATGACCACGAGCGCTGTGGTCTCGTCAATGCATTCAGCAAAACGCTCCACCGAGATGGTGCCGTCGGCTGCACGCGGCACGTGCACACAGTGTGCGCCCCTTGATTGCTGCGCATGCCAAATCTGCGCGGTGGTTGGGAACTCGCAATCACTGATCACGATGGTGTTGCGCTCGCGGTTAAACACCTGCGCACTCGCCAGTGCATTCATGCCGGCTGAGGCCGAGGCGGTGATCGCGAGCTCACCAGTCGTCACACGGAGCACCTGCGCCATCAACGCGCGCACCTGCTCGTATTTGGTAATCCACGGACCCCACAAGGCGCCCTCCATCCGGCGCTCCTGCACATACTGTTCTATGGCCTCTTGTACCCCCACGGCCAAAGCGCCATACGCACAGCTATTGATATAGGTTTTGTGCTCAAAGATCGGAAACTGCCGCCGCAGTGCTTGAAAATCCACAGACATTGGGTGTTGGTCCACAAAGACTCGATGGGCTGTTATATCACACACATCCACCGTACCCTCGATACGGCGACAACATCGCGCAGATGCTGTCATCAAAAAGTCGTCGCCACTTGCTATGCTTACCTAAGTTGCCTTGCAGGACCCCCAGTAGACCGACATGACTCTATCGATTCTTTTGCGTCCCATCCGCAGCCGTGCCTTGCGCTCCTATGTCGGGTGCATGGCCACGCTATTGTTGAGCCCGCTACTGTGCCGCGCGGCAGCACCCAGTCCGCCACACCTAATGGTCGTGATTGCGGTGGATCAATTCTCGGCGGATTTGTATGCCGAGTATCGATCTTTGTACACCGCGGGCCTGCGCCGCTTAAGTACGGGGGTTGTGTACCCAGCCGGCTATCAAAGCCATGCCGCCACCGAAACCTGCCCGGGGCATTCAACGATTCTCACAGGGGTGCATCCGGCGCGTAGTGGCATCATTGCCAATGAGTGGTTTGATCAATCCCTCGCACGCAGTGATAAGCAAGTCTATTGCGCAGAAGACCCCTCAGTCCCTGGATCTTCAAGCACTCATTACACTGTCTCTGCCGTGCAACTCAAGGTGCCCACGCTGGGGGATCGCTTAAAGGTCAGCACACCCAGTACGCGCGTGGTGTCCGTGTCGGGCAAGGACCGAGCCGCCGTGATGCTCGGCGGCCATGCAGCGGACGCGCTGTGGTACTTCAATGGCAGCGCCTATGTCAGCCCCACGGCAGACCCCACACGTGCAGCTCCTCAGGCTACGCCGTCACCAACGAGCAGCAGCGAGCGCGTCAACGCCCATGTCAGTGCGTGGCTTGCGCATCCCACACCGACAGCGCTGCCAGCGACGTGCCAAAGCCATGCGACGCCCCTGACCGTCGGGACGCAGACCATCGGTGTACCGGCAGCGCCGGGTACTCAGAGCAGTCCAGCGTTTCGGACATCGCCGGCGTTTGATGACACCACCACCGAACTTGCCATCGGCTTGCTGCAAGAGTTACATCTTGGTTCTGGACCTGCCACCGACATTCTCGCCATTAGCCTATCGGCCACTGATTACGTGGGGCACCGTTTTGGGACTGAAGGTAGCGAGATGTGCGCGCAAGTGCTGAATGTGGATCGCAATGTGGGCGCTATTTTAGACGCGCTCGACGCCACCCACGTGTCCTACGTGGTGGTCTTGACCGCTGATCACGGTGGCCATGACGCGCCGGAACGCAATCAGCAGCGCGGTTTTGCTGATGCGCTGCGCGTGGATCCGGCGTTACTACCCAACACACTCGGTACCACGATTGCGGGGCAGTTTGGGTTGCCCGGCTCCGCGCTCGTGGGTCGATCAGCTTTTGGAGACGTCTATATTGCGAGCACCGTGCCGGCCACACTGCGCCCACAGGTGTTACGTGCGACGCTTGCCGCCTACAACAGTCATCCACAAATCGCTGCCACGTTCACGGCCAATACGCTCGCAGGCGTTCAAGGCCCCAGCCACCCAGTCGATGAGTGGTCGCTCGCGGAGCGCTTCAGTGCGAGTTTTGATCCGACGCGCTCAGGGGATGTGCTCGTGGCCTTGCGTCCACACGTGACACCCATTGCTGGCACCAACGGCTCGCTTGCCACCCACGGCTCGCCGTGGAACTACGACCGGCGCGTGCCTATTTTATTTTATTGGCCGGGGATCCATGGCTTTGAGCAGCCACTGCCGGTGGAAACCGTGGATATCGTCCCGACGCTGGCGGCCTTGATCGGCTTCCCCTTAGCGGCCGCCGACACAGACGGCCGTTGTCTTGCATTACAAGAGGGGACTGCCAACGCCTGTGAGCGGGCCTCGCAAAAGTAGGGCCGAATACACAGCGCTTCGTGTGATCAGCGGCACCTGACTTAAAACGAGTTACGTGCCGCAGAAGGTGTGCGTCACGCGCTCAGTCGGCGTGGGCGGTAACGCGAACGCGGCATACTCCGCCCGTTCCACACAAGCTCGGCCAGCACTTTGCTGAGCGTGTGGAAGGGCTCAAAATCACGCCGATCAACAGCCGCACGTATCACGGCTTCAATTTGGTGATTGCGGGGTATGTAGGCGGGGTTCACCGAGCGCATGACGCGTGCGCGCTCATCGGGACTCTGGGTCTCAAGCCTTAAACGTGAGCGCCACGTGACGAGTAAGTGATCGCACTCAGTGGGGTTTGTAAAGCCTGCGCGCAATGACGCATCGTTGTTGGTTGATAAAGCACATGCCGCTAACTGCCGAAAGCTCACGGTGTAGTCTGCGTGATTGCGGTGCAATGTGGTTAAGAACTGCTGCGCAAACTCCAAATCTCCCTCGAGCGCTGTCATCAAACCCAGTTTCAAGCGCATGCCCTGCAGCCAGTACTCGGCAAATCGCTCGGAGAACTGCTCAATCACCACGGTTGCGTGCTCGACCGCACGCTCTGGGACTGCATCGATTAAACTTAAGAGGCACTCCGCTAAACGGGTGAGATTCCATTGTGCGGCATGTGGTTGATTGGCATAGGCATAGCGGCCTTGCCTATCAATGGAGCTAAACACTGTGTCGGGATCATACGAGTCCATGAAGGCACACGGACCAAAATCCAAGGTCTCGCCCGACACGGCCATATTGTCGGTATTCATCACGCCGTGAATAAAGCCCACATGCATCCAGCGCGCCACGAGCTCGGCTTGCCGATCAGATACCGCTTGCAGCAGGGCTAAATACGGCTGTGGGGCCGTGCGCGTCGCTGGATAATGTCGGTCGATCACGTAATCGGCGAGTGCACGCAGTGCCTCCGGGTCGCGCTGCGCTGCCAGATACTGAAAACTACCCACGCGCACGTGACTACTCGCGACACGCGTGAGAATCGCGCCAGGGAGTAACCCATCGCGTCGCACGGACTCACCCGTGGTGACGGCGGCGAGTGCGCGGGTGGTGGGGATGTGCAGCGCATGCATCGCCTCGCTGACCAGATATTCGCGCAGCACAGGACCTAATGCGGCGCGGCCATCGCCGTTGCGCGAGTACGGCGTGGGGCCGGTGCCTTTCCACTGCACATCGCGATGGATGCCTGAGCGGTCTAAGGACACGCCCATCAAGATCGCACGTCCGTCCCCCAACTGCGGCACAAAGTGCCCGAACTGATGGCCAGCGTAGGCAAGGGCCATGGGGTTCGCGCCCATGGGAATGACATTGCCGGCAAAGAGCGCGGCCAAGGTGGCATCTGTGTGGGTTGCCAGATCCCATTGCAGTTCATCCCCGAGCGCGCGATTCACTGCAATGAGTTGTGGATCGCTCACAGTGGTGGGCAGCACACGGCTAAAACACAGTGCAGGTAGGCCGGTGTAGCCCGCCTCAAAGGCGGCACAAACGCGTGGTGGAACAACTGTGGTCACGGATGGGTCTTTCAGTTCTCGGCGGGTACAAAAAGGTGGTGAGCATCTGCCATCTCAGGCGCTTTTATGATCGCATGCGCACGCGGCTTTGGGTATGGCGCATCAGGACGTCGTCGTGGTTACTGTGCGAGGGATGTTGATGCCAAGTACCCGCGTTGCGGGCCCGTTTTGTGTCGCTCAGCACGCGTCCGATCAGAACAAGGCGGCATGGCACTTGCCATGCTCTATGGCCCGTCTCGCCACCCGCATGGGTCTGGTAGAGCTCGTGCAACGCTAATTCGCAAACCAGTTCCCCGTCCGCTGCCCAAGGGCGCTGCGATAACAGCGCTGCAGGGGACTCGGATCTGCCTATACTCTGCGTATCGGTCCTCCCGACGCGGCATCTTGCAATGCCGCGACACTCTGCCTAACGCGCGCTTTTACAGGTGATACTCGCGATGAAGCACTGCATACCATGCACAAGAGTCCCCGAACTACGTTGAATTAGGCTACGGTTTTGTGCAAATTCACGACTCGGGCTTTTCGGCCACGCCGGGGGTTGCGATCCTGCGCTACGGCTACCAGATCACTCCGAACGTTGCTATTGAGGCGGATGGCCTTGCAACGGCGCAGCATGCAACGGTTTATGTACCGAGCGTTCTAGGCGCAGTGCCTTTTAACATTCGGGTCAGCGGTGGCGGATTGTTCGTCAAAGGCTCGATTAATCCCATGCCGAACTTGGAGTTTTTCGCAAAGGTTGGTGCGATTGATGCGAGCGTGAATGCGGCCGGATACGGTGGCTCTGTGACGGCTACCGGTACAAGCGCTGCATATGGTGCAGGCGCTCATGTCGGTATAGGCACTTCGGCCTATGTGCAGATCGATTACATGTCCTACTACGACAAAAACGGCGCACAGGCGCATGGTCCTGCACTGAGTATCGGTTGGACGTTCTAAGTCGCAGGATGCGGGTTACCAATGGGTGACCCGCGTTCACCGTGTGGTGACGAATCAGTTTCCATCAGCGGCTGGGTCTACACAAATAATACGTCTCGACCCCTCATAGCATTCGGTAATCGACATCTAACGTAATCGCATTGTACAAATGCGATCGACCGCGCATAATTGCGCGTACATCAAGAGAGGGTTAGCCCTCACCAACCTGCCAACTCGGGCAAGGTGGTTTCCGCGAAAGCGGGATGTGGCCGAATCAGGCAACCCACGAGGTCCTGATGGTGCAACGTCCGCAAACGCTCTTTTGATGCCTGTGTCATCAATCAATGGAGAGCGATATGTCGACTTTTGATACACGCGATTCTCGGTCTTTGGCCTGCCTGCAGCACGGCGTTACCGATGATCAGCCAGCGGTCCCGATAGTGACTTTGGCAGACGCACGGGAACTGGGTCTTTGCACGGATCCCGTCTCGATCATAGCCCCAGAGCACGCGGGATCTCCCCGTGCAAATCAGGGGAAAACCCATGAATAAGTACACATCCTTGTCTGATGGCATCGATCTGCACTTCAGGCCCTCTGACGGCATCTTCAAGCTGCCAGGCGCAACCTTTCTGCTCGGGACCGTCAAGGGTGAACAGCGGCGGCGCCTCATCAATGCGGCCACCCGAGCCGATACCTTAGAGCAGTTAGCGCCATGGCTATTGCAACCGTCGCTCTCAGGCATCGAACAAACTCACTTCGAGTGGATCCATCCAAAGAATATGGGCGGCAAGTATAATTTGCATGCCTATCCCATCGACATATCTTTTCCAAGCCACGGTGAAAATTATGGCCGTATTCAGCCACCCAGATCCGAACGACCCAACGCATCCGCACCGAATACCGACAATCCTCTTCAGGCCGAAGCAGCAGAAAGGCTCAAAGGCCTCCTTGCAGAAGCGCACCTCCAAGGCGGCGGACACGAAAACCCCGTAGACTTTTCGAGCCTTGACTCGATCAGCCGTATTTATGGCGGGAAAATCAAAGTTCCCAGCCCATGTTCTTGCAAGCGAGTCGTTTAATAGCTGACCCACGATCCCGCGGCTATGAGGTGGTCGGCGATCAAACACCTGCGTGACTATCCCCGCGCCAGGCTTCGCCTATAGGCGTCGT
>CAIJIT010000020.1 GCA_903820745.1 uncultured Burkholderiales bacterium | reverse complement strand
GTGAACAAGGAGGTGATCTCGGCCGAGCCCGAGAGCATCGTCAGGAGCCCGTCGGGGTGGGGCAGATTCACCATCAACGGGTTGAGCTTGCGATAGTTCTCGATGCCGAACTCCTTGGCGACTGCCATCTGCAGGTACACCGTCTGCACCGAAGATCCGGCGCCGGCCATCGAGATGCGATCCTTTTCGGTGAAGTCACGTACGGTCTTGATGGCAGGGTTACGTGTCACCAGAAGGTTCGGCATCGAAGAGAGCGCGGCGACGCCACGCACATCCAGCGAGCTGCGCGTCTTGTCCCAAAGAATGATGGCCGGCCCGGTGCCCCCTGACGCGAAGTGCAGCCCGCCAGAAAGCAAAACATCATTGGCTGCCGCACCTGCCGCCACGCGCATCCAGGACACTTTGGTGCTGCCCAGATTGGCCTTGGCCAGATGCTTCTCTACCAGCTTGTCAACCTGCATCACCGTCAGCGGCAGGTAGCCGATGCCGTATTGGGATGCGAGTTTGACCTCGTCGACCTCGGCGCGCGCAGGGCCGCCGAAACTCAGGGCCATGGCAGCCAGCAGGCCACCGATCAGGCTTCTCTTGTCCATTGCCTTGTCTCCTTGGTATTGGGCCGATCAGGGTGGCTGTGCCAACTTGCCCCGACGCCGGTTGGCGCCGATCGGTTCAAGGGCGAACTCCGAACTTGGGTTTCTGTCCTAGCGTGGTCTGCAGCCTGCCTTGGGCCGCGTCGATGAAGCGGCACAGATAAGGGCGCGTTTCGCGCGGGTCGATGATTTCTTCAACGCCAAAGGCCTCGGCGGTGCGGTACGGCGATGCAAGCGCTCGCAACTCGGCCTCGATTTCGCGCTCACGGCTCTTCGGGTCGGCGGCGCTGGCGATGTCTTTACGAAACGCGGCAGCGACGCCGCCTTCGATCGGCAGCGAGCCCCATTCAGCGCTGGGCCAGGCGATCTTCAGGTCAAGGCCGTTCTTGTCGGTCGTCCCCATGCCAGCCATCCCGTAGCACTTGCGGATGACCACAGTGTAAATTGGCACCGTCGCCTGCAGACCCACGTAAACACTGCGCATGCCTTCGCGCAGGGTGGCTGCGGCCTCGGCGTCCTTGCCCACCATGAAGCCCGGCACATCGACGAAGAAGATCAGCGGAATATGGAAGCAGTCGCAGAGTTCGACAAAATGGGTCTGCTTGCGCGCGGCACGAACGTCAATGGCCCCGCCATAGATCATCGGGTTGTTGGCAATGAGGCCCACCACCTTGCCATTCA
Organism: uncultured Burkholderiales bacterium; assembly: GCA_903820745.1. GTDB lineage: Bacteria > Pseudomonadota > Gammaproteobacteria > Burkholderiales > Burkholderiaceae_C > Paucibacter_A. The sequence continues at coordinate 1,378 of CAIJIT010000020.1, read as the reverse complement.
TGCGCGCCAGGCAAGTGATCACGGCCTTGCCGAAACTCGGTTGGATCTCGAACACCGAATCCAGGTCCGCCACCATGCGTACCAGCTTCTTCATGTCATAGGGCGTGCGGCGACTTTCGGGAACGATGCGGGCCAGCGCGTCTTCGCAGCGGTCGACGCGGTCGCCGCTGTGCACCACCGGCGGCAATTCCCAGACGTTCTGCGGCATATAGCTGAGGTAGCGCCTTATCAGCTCGAAACAATGCTTCTCGTCGGTGGCCACATTGTCGATCGTGCCCGCCATATCGACGGCGATGCCGGGGCCACCCAACTCTTCCTTGGTCACCTTCTGGCCGAGCGAGCGCTCCACCACCGGCGGACCGGCGGCAAAGACCTGGCTCGTGTTCTTCACCATCACCGACCAATGCGACAGGATGGCCCGGCCGGCGGGTCCTCCGGCGGCAGTGCCCAGCACGGCACAGACCACCGGCACTTCGCCCATCAACTGCACCGACCGTTCGAAACCATGCACGCCCGGAAAAACCGAATGTCCGCGGCGGTTGATGGAGGTGACGCTACCGCCCGCACCGTCGATCAGGTTGACCAGCGGCAGGCGGTACTGATGCGCCAGATCCTCGACAAAACCCCCTTGCCCACCCTTCTTGCGGTCGCCGCTCCAACTGGTGCCGCCGCGCACGGTGAAGTCTTCGCCGCCGATCGCCACCGGCCGGTTACCGATCGAGGCCAGGCCCATCACATAGGGCGCGGGTGTCACGCCGACCAGTTTGTCGCCGTCGTAATGGCCCTGGCCGGTGAGCTTGCCGACCTCCTGGAACGAACCCTCGTCGACCAAGCCGCTGATGCGCTCGCGAATCGTCAGCCGTCCTTGCTCATGGTGCCGCGCCACTGAAGCCGCGCCGCCCAATTGCTCAGCCTGGGCACGGCGAAAGGCAAGTTCCGGCAGGCTCGCCGCGTCGGCGCCAGCCGCCAATGCTTCGCTTGAATGGGTGGGCAGCGAAGTCATCATCAGTCTTCCAGCACCGCAACCACCTGACCCTCGCGGACCGCCTCGCCTTCGGCCACGCTCAAGGCCACCAGCGTGCCGCCGTCTTCAGCCATGACCGGAATTTCCATCTTCATCGACTCCAGGATCATGATGGTGTCGCCCGCTTCCAGGCGACTGCCCACAACGGCGAGGATTTTCCACACCGATCCGGTGACTTCTGCCTTGGCTTCGATCTTGCTCATTGCGGCTCCTGACTTTGAGTTGATGGTGCTGCCGCCTCAGGCGCGCACCGGATGGTTCATCACATCAGCCAGCAAGCCGGTGTGAACGTTGCCGGCTCGGAACTCTGGCGCTGCCAGAATTTCCAGCAGCGCGGGGATGTTGTTCTTGACT
>CAIJIT010000019.1 GCA_903820745.1 uncultured Burkholderiales bacterium | reverse complement strand
GCCTTTCTTACGCTGGTAAGCCGAAAGTCGCGACTGCGCTTTTTCAACCTCGTCTCTGGCTTCCTTGCTGCGTGATTCGAAAAAGGTCGAAAATTGCTTGGCCGGCTCGACCCTGAGTTCGAGATTGGTTTCGAGATAGGCCTGCACGAACGCATTGGCCAGGCCAGCTGCAAACTTCGGATCGGGCGCCTTGTAGCTAACGCTGATGACGTTTGATTCGCGCGACGGTTTGACATCGAGGCTCTTCTGGAAAATGCCAATCAACCATTGCTCGATCGTGCCGACGCCTTTGGCCTCTTCAAGCCATTGCTGGCGAATATCGGGGCTTTCGGCCAACTTGAGGTTTCGGACCACTTTGTAGGCGACGCGGTCGCTGGTCAGTACGTCGATCTGGGTGGCGATCAGACTGGGGTTGAGGCCACCCGCATAGAGCACGGCACTGAGCGGATCGGACTTGGCATCGATGACGATCGAGGCGAAGGCGCTGTACTTCTTGGGCAGCATCAGGCTGACCACCAAGGTGACGCTGACCAAGGTGATGAAAACCGCCAGCGAGATCTTCCAGCGGGCGGCCAGGATGGCGATGAATTGGGTCAACGACATAGGGGCCCCGGGGTTAGAACAAGCTCTCGCGCACATAGACGACATCACCGTCCTTCAGCGCTTCGTCCATTGGCAACTGCAGCACCTGGACCTTGCCTTCGGCATTCTTGCGGTGCACGCGGATGCCTTTTTCGGTACCGCGCAAATTCAAGCCACCGCCGCTGGCCAGCGTCTGCATCAAGGTCATGCGTCGTTCCAGACGCATCGGGCCGGGGCGCTGGACTTCGCCGTAGATATAGACCATCGGCGCGCGGTCGACCCAGATGACATCGCCGTTAAGAATCTGCATGTCCTGGCTTTCGCCGCCGGCGATGAAGATCGTGGGCAGGTCGATTTCGGCCCTGAATGGCTTGCCGGCGCGAACGCCGCTGAGTACGAGTTGATCGCCACCCGTGGGTGCCACGCCGCCGGCATTGGCCAGAAGATCGGTGAGCCTCATGTCGGCGGTTTCAATCGGGAACCGCCCGGGGCGGTTGACCTGGCCCAGCACGCTGGCCTGGTTGCCCTTGACCTGCAGGATGGCGATGGTGACTTGCGGGTTCTTGATGAAATTGCCGCTCTTGAGGCCATCGGCAATCAGCTGTTCAGCCTGCGTAACGCTCAGGCCGCCGATCCGGATATTGCCAAGCAGTGGGTAGGAAATGATGCCGGCCTCGGAGACGCGGGTTTCGAGCGCCAAGTCCTGATTCTGGTAGACGGTCAGGCGCAGCACATCGCCGCCGCCGAGGCGGTATTCAGCGGTTGCCGAGGTGGCACTGCTGCCCTCGCTGACGGATCGGGTCTGCGCTATTGCCTGATGGTCAGATTGGGCACCAAGCAAGGCACAGACTGCAGCGACAGCGAGCATGCTGCGGCCGCGATGTCGGGAGATTGTTGTCTGCTCGATCATTGCTTGATGCCCATTCCTTTGCTGATGACCGAGGCGTCGAGGCCATTGGTGCTGGATGTTGACGGTAGCGTCGGTGGGGGCATGGTCTGCGCCTGTGCCAGTTCCGCAACGCCTTCCTTGAACTTGCCGACATACTGAATCTGGGCTGCGGTGCGTAAGGACTTGATGTCCTTTTGCACCAACTCGCCTTTGCGCTGGTTGCTGAGGAAGACTTCGATCGCCTGGCGCGCTTGGGGTTCGGCCACCGGCTGAAGGCGTGAACTGACGAGGAACAGCACGCTCAGGCCGGTGGGGGTCTGGGTGACAGCCGAGTCGCCGTCTTTCATGGCGGCGATGGCCTCGAGCCCGGCCAAGGGCAATTGTTCGGCCGCGCGCACAGCCTGGTTGCCGGTAAAGCGGAAGTCATGCGCTTTCAGATATTCGGCGAATTCAGCCATGCTCTTGGAGTTCTGTAGCTTGGCGCGGATCTGCCGGGCCTGCTCGGGCTGGGCTTCGATGCTGAGTTCTTGCAGGCTGAAGATGCGCCTGTCCTTGAACAGCGCGGGCTTGGCGTTGTAGTACTCGCTGAGCTCGGCCGCGCTGGGCTTGACGACGGTTTCGCCGATGCGGTCAACATAGGCTCTGGCCAGGATTTCGCGCTTGGCGTTCTCGATCTGCTGGACCACCGCGGGGTCGCGGTCGAGCTTGAGTTCGGTGGCTTTTTGGACCGCAAGTTCCTGATCGATCAGACGTTCGAGGATCTGTTTGCTCGCGGCTTCGGCTTGCTCGGGCTTGATGCCTTGCTGACGCTGCAGCACGAAATTGATCTGATGAACTGTGATCTCTTCCCGGTTGACCTTGACGGCAGTTTGCGAAGCCTTTTCTGCCTTGCCGGCGCCGCAGCCGGTCAGGGCCAGGACGGCAACCGCGCTGGCAGCGGCAATGGCGGTGAATAAGCGGCTGCTTGATTGGGTTTGCTTGGGACGCGGTGGCGCCAAGTGCATCTTGGTCAAATTCATGTCGGGGACTTCTCTGCTGGTGGCTTGCTGACTGCCGGTTTGAAAACCCTTGCCGCGCTGACTTGGAGGTTGGCTCGCTGCCGGTGTCTTGATCACGATCCGGGCCTTGTTCGGCGCGAGTTTAAGGTCGGGAATCGAGGCTCGTCACACCCGGTTTCGAGGTGGATTTATGGGCGATCTACATGGGTTCAGGCAGAATTTTTGGGCTTGGATTGCTTGCTCTGATGGCGGGTTTTTGGTGGCATTTTTTTGGCGCTTTTACCCATGCAAATGCGGGTATTTCTGGTTCTTGATTCGTGTAGTTTTTGGCATCGAATTCATCTTTGGAGCCTGAGCGCGCGCGTTGTTGTGTCGCAGTTCACGCCCGGCGTCGTTACCCCCATGAATCAGGGGGGTGTCCTTCAGCGCCCAGCGCGTGAGCGAGGGAGGCGACGCGCGTGGCCAAGGCGCGCAGGCCGGTCGCGAGGACGGCGATTGTGGTGTTGCCTGATCACTTGCCCTGCATCTGGAAGCTTCCGGATGACGACAGTGATTTCCCGGCGCGCTAGCGGGCGGCGAAGGCAGGTTTCACCCACCGGGTGCTGGAAACCGGCATGGGCCTGCCAAAGCGGGTCGAGGGCGGCTATTCACTACGGCAAAGGCGTTTCCGGGAGCACCGGTTGCACGACGGGGATGATCTTGCAAGGCCTCTGGACTTCAGCCATTTCAACCCGGTCAAGCATCGCTGGGCCACCCGTGCCGCCGATTGGCCACATTCGTCATTTCAACGCCATGTGGCGATGAGTTTCTACGAGCCGGATTGGAGTTTGGCGATCGATGCGCCCGGCGATTTCGGTGAAGCGTGAACTGCGCCGACCGGCTTCGTCGCCCGCATCGCGGCGGATCCTGGTCGGCTGTTTAGGTCGCCCGGATGTTGGATTCACGCTAAGCCTGCTCGATTTCGCCTACAGAGCCGCCGCTTTGTGAACCTGCCGAGTCACCTGGACGGTCCGCGTGAGCTCGGCCAGCAGGTCGTAGCCGTCCCACAGGGTGCCAAAGCTCAGCGCCTGACCGAAAGGCACGATGCGGTCTATACCTTGGCCGTGCAGCGAACGCGCGAACGCGGTCAACTCGTCGTCCGAGAAGCCATGCGCGGTCAGCGTCTGGTCCTTGCGCTTGACGAAGCCGGCAAGCTCGGCGAGATCGTCCACATGCGCCTCGAAGAACAGCCCCGCCCCTGGGTGGGTGCGATCGAAGGCGTTGAGGTCGCGCAGTCCAAGTACAAGCAACTCGTTGCCGATTTGCTTAACTAGCTCCACTGGCCGGTCCATCAGTGCCGCGTACATGAAGGTCAGTTTCGCCATCGCCGCACCGGGTTGCAGCCGGTAGCCTTTGGTGGCCACAACCTCGGCGAGCGCGCCGAACAACACCTCGTGCGCGGCGTCAGCCTCTTTGGTGTCACCGACCCAAACCAGCAGGCGCGGCGAAGCGCAACCGAGTTGGTCGAACCAGTACGCATCGTTATAAAGCGCTTCGGCCAGCGCGCGTCGCGCCGCGGGATCCGCTTCAAGCACGGCACCAGGTCGGACGACGGCAAACGAGAACCGGTCACCGAACGTCAAGTCATGCGTGGCAGGGCCAGCAGTGACCGCACGCACGCGCTCGATCGCCGCATCGCCGCCCCACAGCAGCCGAACATCGGCCGCTTTCGAGGCCGCTGCCGTCGGCTCGGGCTCATGCCCGTAGCCGACTACAGCCAACTCGGCTGCGAAACAGGCGAAGCGCTCCTCGGCAAGCACTTCCCGCAATAGGTCGCACAGCAACGCGACCTGGTCGGACCGCCGGTCGCGCGATACCCGCACAAGGTTGAGGTTGCCGACCAGCAGGGAAGCCATGAGAGAGTAGACGAACAGCGTGTCGACGTTCGCCGGCGGCACATGGAATGCGAGTCCGCGCGGAGCGCGAAAGGCGCCGTCCAGCTCCAGCTGATGGAAGCGCTCGGCCAGCCGCAGCACCGCTGCGCGCCGCAGCCAGAAAGCGAGGGCAAGCATTTCGGGGAACGTCCTCGAGCGGGGATCGCAGAAGATCGCACGCGACACCGCGTCGCTGAACGCGATCCGCGCCGGGTGGAACGGCTCCGCCTCCAGGCGCGGTGCCGCGCGAAGAGTCAGCAGGACCTCATCGATTTCGACGCTGACGCGGACCGGGACCAACTGCTCGACGGTCATGCGGCGCTCCCAAAGGCGTGTGTGTCACTACAGCCGCGCAACTCCGCTCGCGGCACGCGGCCGAGGATGCTCACAGCCTTGCCGCGCCGCCCGCAGGCGCAGCAGTCGATCGCCTCGACGCGCGCCAGATCCTCGGTCAGGATGGAGTGACCGGGATAGCTTTCGGGCAGCCCGCTGAGCATCTGGGCCACACCGGTCTTGCCGGACTCGAGCACGCGCCAGGTCGCCGGGTCGCGAACAAGGATGTCGGCAGCATTGGGCGCGTGCAGATAGCCTTGCTCGCATTCGACGAATACGGTTCCGATCTGCTCTGCCATGCCGTAGAAATTGTGAACCCGGCGCAAGCCAGTCACTCGCGCGAGTTCGGCCTTGTAGGCCTGGTTGTCGACGGCATGTTCCGCGAGCTTCTTCCAGCCGCCGGTGTGCAGGAGGATTCCGGCCGACAGGTCCAGGTCGCCCGGCTGGAGCGCCTTGAGCAGGTATTCCCAGACCATGAAGGTGAATCCGAAGAGCAGGACCGGCGCGCCCGCGTGGCGACCCAGCCAGACCCGCAGACCGTCGAGGTCGAGCCGCATGTCGTCATTGAGGGCGTAGAAATGGTCGCGCCCGAACATGGTCATGCCGATGATGCCGGCGCCGCGCGCCGAGAAAGTCCGCCGGTTGGCGATCGTCGACCGCGCGTCCACGATGATCATGGGCAGCCTTGCCGGACCGAGCCAGTGGGTCATGATGCCTGCCAACGCACGCGTCTGGAGTTGCGCCGCCGCCGCGTCGAGGTAGACGCGACTGACCTCGGCACCGGTAGTCCCCGAAGAAGTCACGACCTTGAAGACGCGCTCATCGGGAATGCTGCGCAGCGTATGGCTCTTGAACAGCCCGACGGGGAGCATCGGCAGCGCGTCCAGCGCCAAGGTCGCAGCGGGATCGACACCCAGCCCGTCGAGAATCCGATGATAGGGTGCGCAACGCTCAAAATGCAGCAGCGTCAGCGCGCGCAGGCGTTCAGCCAGCATTGCCTGCTTCTGCTCGTGAGTGAGGCTGTACTGGCGGCGCGCCAGCAGGCCGTCAATTGACATGAAGCTTTGCCAAGGCCGCATAGTCGACCTTGCCCCGACCATTGAGTGGCAACTCGTCGAGGTCGCGCACGGCGAACGCGCTTGATTTCAGATTGAAGCGCCGCGCAAGCTCGATCGCCAAGTCCCCGGCAGCGATCGGCACGCCCCCCGACAAACGCCACAGGACGATACGGTCGCCGCCGTCGACCGCAGCGACCAGCCCATGCGCGCCAGCGGCATTCTCGATCTCGTCAAGGCTGATGCGCAGGCCGAACAACTTCGCGATCCGCTTGGTGCGGCCGGTGAGCCGAAGGAAGCCGTCGGCGTCGATGACGCCGATATCACCGGTGCGCAGTACCCCGCCTAGGTCATCGCCACGCGCGAGGTCATCCCGATGTTCGGCATACCCGAGCATGACGTTCGGCCCGCGAAAAATCACCTCGCCCTCGACCTCGGGATCGAAGGTTTCGCCGTCGGGGGTGCTGATCGCGAAACGTCCGCCGGGGATCGGAATGCCGACGCAATGCGCCTTCGCGGGCAGCGCAGCCGGGGGCACATAGGACATGCGGGCGGTCGATTCGGTTTGTCCGTACATGGCGAACAGGCGCCCGCCACGGGCGGCCATCAGATCATGCAGTTTGACGAGCACCTCCGGCGCCAAGCGCCCGCCCGATTGCGTCAGGGTCCGCAGCGAATCAGGCATCGAGTTGCGCAGCAGGCCGGCGCGTTCGAGGATCGCGTACGAATAAGGCACGCCGGCGAAGGAGGTCACGCCCCAGCGGGCAGCGTCGGCCCAGAAGTCAGGCCGAATGATCGAATGCGGCGACAGCACCACGGTCGCGCCCGCGCCCAGATGGGTGTTGAGCACCGACAGGCCATATGAAAAGTGGATAGGTAGACTCTGGATCGCACGCTCATCCGAGTCGATTTCGAGGTATTCGATCAACTGTTCGGTATGGGATTCGATGTTGCCGACGGACAGGCGCGCGAGCTTGGGACTGCCGGTGGTTCCCGAGGTGGACAGGAGTACCAGCAGGTCGTCTGCGACCGGCGGCCCGCCTGGTTCGCCCTTGCGCTGGGTAACGGTGCGCCCGTCCGTCGAATGCAGGATGAACGCCGGCCGGTAACGCGCGATCAGCGCCTCGGTAAGGTCCGCAGGCAGTCGGCCGTCGATTTGTGCGACAGCATGCCCAGCGCGCACCGCGCTCAGATAACCGATGATCGATGCCAGGTCACCACCGCTGCAAAGGTTGAAGATGAGCTCGCGCCGGCCGGTACGAAGCTGGCCGGCGAGAGCGTCGACCGTTGCGGCAAGTTCGTCCTGCGTCCACAAGCGGCCGATACCCGCGTCCACGACGATGGGAGCCTGCGTGGGCCGATCCAGAAAGGCGAATGGCGACGGCATCGCGCCGTTCATAGCGCAACGCCGTAGCGCTTCAGGATTTCGATCGACGCAGCGAAGGTGTTCATCGCGATCAGATCATCGGTGTCGAGCGCGATCCCGAAGCGTTCCTCAAGCTCGGGCACCAGCGCCATATGCCCGATCGAATCCCATTGCGGATTCACGCCGAGCTCAAGCGCCTCGATGTCGGTGCCGGCTGGCAAATCGAGCGCCACAGCAAACGCCTTGATGATTATTTCACGCGACATTTTGGCGGTCCTCAGGTTCAAGGTTTGGGTTGCGACACGACTTCGTTCAGAGCGAGATACGGGCTGCCGGGATGGCCGCCGCCGCCGACATAGCCCGAGGCACAGTCAGCTAGCGCGTCACGCTGCGCGCGCTTGTTGGCCTCGCTGATCCCTGTGTGGAGAGTCCAGCCCTGGCTCGGCCAAGCCGGTGCCCGCCTTGCACCGGCGCGCTGCCAGGCAACCGCGCCCTTCAGCGGCGATGCCTTGGCCGGGTTGCCCATGACCAATGAACCCGCCGGGATATTGCCGTGGACGACTGCCCCGGCGCCGACCACGCTGTCGTCGCCGATCGTCGTGCCCGGCAACAGGATCGCTCCGACGCCGACAAAAGCACGCTTGCCCACCGTCACCCGGCCCAACCGCGTTAGCCCGGTGTAATGCGCGAGGCTCGCGTCGTGGGTGATGATCGTGACGAACGGCCCGATGGTCGCGTAGTCATCGATGGTGATCAGCCATGGGTGCAGCCCGTCGATGTAAATGCAGTCGGACACATGCGTGCCGATGCCGAGTTGCAGGCCTTGCGCAACAAGCTGAGTCAGGTCCGGATGTCCCCGCACCCGTCGCATGATGCGCTTGCGCAGCCTGCGGAGACGTTCTGCCAATGAGCTCAAGATGTTAGGGGCTGTGCCAGCGTGGCCGGAAAATGCCGCCCTCGAAATAGCCGGGATCGAGTGGCCGGCCGGCTGCGGCGCTGTCGACAAATTGATCTTTTCCAGACTCATATCGGTGGCTTCCCTGCTCGCCGAATGCCGCGTCAGAAGCCATCAGAGTGAAGCCGACAGGACGACTTTTTGCTGATTTTCTGATCGCGATCCGGGCCTTGCTTGGCGCGAGTCTAGCGGCGGAAATTAGATTCCGAGGCACCCAGCTTTTAGGTGTTTCCTGAGGCAATCGATGCAGTTTATGGCGGTTTCAAGAGGCCTGAATTGTTGCTGTGAAAATCACCTTGAAACCGCCATTTTCAGCTTTTTCCACCATGAAGAACGAAAGCTCGATCGCTTGGTATTCGGGTGATTTTTGGATGCAATCCAACTCTGAAGCATCGATCAGGCGACACATATTGCAGTTCAAGGACGACGCTGCGACCCCCGCGAATCGGGGATCGCGGCCAGCACTAACGGATGCACCAGGCTATTTTCTGAACTTGCAGCGCGTGATGCACTCACCCCGACATGGCGGGCGGTTTGTTGGTTCGCGCATTTGGCCCGCTGGGCCAACCCTGCGATCTACGAATTCAACACTTGATCCCTGCGTGCAGGGCGACAACGCCGGCGCTGAGGTTGTGGACGTCGACATGGCCGAAACCGGCGGTTTTCATCAGGGCCTTGAGCTCTTGCTGGCCGGGATGCATGCGGATTGATTCGGCCAGGTAGCGGTAGCTTTCGGCATCGCCGGCGATCAACTGGCCGATGCGCGGCAGGATTTTGAACGAGTACCAGTCATAAGGCTTTTGCAGAGGCGCGGCGACTTTGGAGAATTCGAGCACCAGCAGACGGCCACCGGGCTTGAGCACGCGGCACATTTCGGCCAGGGCCTTGTCCTTGTGGGTCATGTTGCGAAGTCCGAAGGCGACGCTGACGAGGTCGAAGCTGCCGCTC
>CAIJIT010000018.1 GCA_903820745.1 uncultured Burkholderiales bacterium | reverse complement strand
CTGCGCCTCGCGCTGCGTTGTGCTCAGCCCCTTGCCGGTAAAGGCATTGACGCCATCGCCGGGCCAGCCGCCGGGGAAATCGGCGCGCACCTGACCGTCCTCGCGCTGTATAGGGCTGGTCATGAGGATTTCGCTGCCGTAAAAAATCTGCGGCGTGCGCTTGGTGGTGGCGATGAAGGCCATCGCCATGCGGTTCAAGGCCGGATCTTCGCCCAGCGCTGAAAAAATCCGGTTGGTATCGTGATTGCCCTCGAACAGCAGCAACTTTGCCGGGTCGGGGTACTGGACGTCGTTGATCATGGCGTCGTAGAGACGGCCCAGACCGACACCGAAGCCCTGGCCTTCGGGTTCGGTCAGCGCATCGCGCAAAGCGCCATGCAGCGGGAAGTCCATCATCGCTGGCAGATGCGAGACATAGCCGTCGTGATTGCGCTTGCCGCGTAGCCAATAGGCGACCAAGGCGGGGTTGTTGTTCATCTCTTCGCCGACCATGTTCAGGCGCGGATATTCGTCCAGCAAGGCCTTGGACCAGATGGCCAGAAAGGCCTTGTCCGAATAAGGGTAGGTGTCGACGCGCAAGCCACTCAGGCCGGCATATTCGATCCACCAGATCGCGTTCTGGACCAGGTAGGTGGCGAGCTTGTGATTGCGCTGGTTCAGATCCGGCATCGTCGGTACGAACCAGCCATCGGTAAAACGCTTGAGGTCGCCTGGCGCCACATAGGGATCATGCTGGGTGGTGTGGCGATGGTTGGTCTCCAGGTATGGATCGCCCTGGCCGTTGATCCAGTCCTGGGCCGGCAGGTCAGTCATCCACCAATGGCCCGAGCCGATATGGTTGAGAACGATGTCCTGGATCACGCCGATGCCTTTGGCGCGTGCCATCGCGACGAAGCGACGGTATTCCTCGTTGCTGCCAAAGCGTGGATCGATCCGGTACAGATCGGTGGGTGAATAGCCGTGGTAGGAATATTGCCGCTGCCGGTTTTCCAGCAAAGGCGTCGACCAGATCTGTGTGAAACCCATCGCTTCGATGTAGTCGAGATGGCCGGCCATCCCGGCCAGATCGCCGCCATGGCGGCCATTGACATTGCTGCGCAGCATGCCATCGCCCATGCCGGCTTGGTTGTCGTTGGCGGAGTCGCCATTGGCAAAGCGGTCCGGAACGATCAGGTAGATCGCATCCTTGGGGCCGAATCCCTGGCGCTGGGCCGAGCCCGGCGCGCGCGCCAGCAGCGGATAGTTGCGAGTCAGGACGGTTTTTCCGGCGGCATTCAAACGCAGCACCATTTCGCCCGGCTTGGCGGCCTTCGAAATCTGCAGATCAAGGAACAGGTAGTTGGGGTTGTCGACTTGGCTGGCACGCTGCAGCTTCACGCCGGGGTAGTTCAAGGCTGGCGTCAAGGCGGCAATGCCCGGGCCATGGACCAGCAGTTGCAGGCGCTGATCTTTCATGCCGACCCACCAATTGGGCGGCTCGATCCGCTCGATCTCCAAAGCCAGGCAGTTGACCTGCGCGAGCATGGCCAGCGCCAGCGCCAGAAAAAGCCGTCGGATTGCTTTCATTTGGCTTGCTCCGCCGTGATGCGGTAGACCGCCACTGACCTGGCCGGCAGCGTTAACGCGACCCGGCCGGCGCGATCGGCCTTGGCTGATTTGGCGTCCTGCGGGTAAGCGGGCTGCAGCCTGGCCTGACCCGGCAACTTCGCCAGCTTGATGGTCCTGAGGCTGTCGGCATAGTTGATCACCACCAGGCTCAGTTCAGCGCCGAAGCGGCGCTGGAACGACAGCGTCTGGCCCGTTGCTGTCGCCGCTTCATAGCTGCCCTGTGCAATCGAGGGCAGGCTGTTGCGCAGCTTCAGCATGGCCTTGTAGAAATTCAGGATCGATGCCGGATCGCTCGCTTGTGCCTGGGCATTCTGGGTCGATGCGTTTGGCGCCATGGCCCGGAAAGGCCGTCCGGCAGTGAAGCCGCTGGCTTCAGCGGTCCAACTCATCGGTGCGCGCAGCGGTTCATCGCCGTCCAGGCCTGCGACGCCGGCCATGCCGATTTCTTCACCGTAATAGATGTACGGCGTGCCCGGTTGCAGCAAGTAACTGGCAGCCGCCAGCTTGTAGCGGGCGGTATCGCCTTTGAGTTGGTCCCAGACCCGCAAGCCGGCGAAGATGTCATGGTTGGACAGCATCGTTGCCATCGTCAAGGGCGCGGTCTTGAAATAGTCAGCGACCTTGGCAATCGCCTTGCGCTCGCCGCGCGCTGCCTTGATCAACTCATACTGCAAGCCGAAGGCAAAAGCGCTGCCGCAGATTTTGGGGTCGGCATAGATTTGCGGGCTGGCGGTGGCTTCGCAGACCACATGGCGTTGCGGATAGCTTTTGATCAGGTCCTGGAATTCCTTGGTCAGGCGACGGCTCTCGGGTTGATCGTTCCAGTTGACGGCATCGGTTTCAACCAGATGCGGCACGGCGTCAAGCCGGAAGCCGTCCAGACCCCGGTTCAACCAGAAGCGCAAGCTGCTCCTGTGGTATTCGACGACCTGCGGGTTCAGCATATTGAAGTCCGGCATATGCGGGCCGAAGGTGCCGAAATAGCTCCCGCTCGGCGTCGTGAACCAGGGGTCCTTGCCCCAGATGTCCCAGCCTTTGGGTGCGCTGTCCTGCCAGACAAACCAGTCGCGGTAGTCATTGCCTTTGCCTTGCAGCGATTGCTGGAACAGGGGGTGCTGGAGGGCACTGTGGTTGATGACATAGTCGATGATCACGCCGATGCCGCGCGCATGGGCTTGTTTGAGCAATTCGTCGAGGTCAGCCAGGCTGCCGTAAGCCGGCTCGATGGCGCGGAAATCGGTGGTCGCGTAGCCATGGTCATGGTCGGCGCTGGCGGTGATCGGCATCAGCCAGATGCCCTTGACACCGAGTGCCTGCAGATAGTCGAGCCGCTGGGTCAGCCCGCGCAGGTCGCCAATGCCATCGCCATCGCTGTCCTGGTAGCTGCGCACAAAGATTTCGATGAAAGCGCCTTGCTGCCAGCCAAGGGCCATGGCGCTGCTCGACGCCATCGCTGCGACGGCGCTGGTATCGACCGGATCGGCGCTGGCGTTGAAACCGGCGCAGGCCAGCAGCAAGGCTGCACGTTTGAACTGCTTTAAAAATGGCATGGTTTTCTCTGGCTAGCGCAGGCTGAAGACGCGCAGCGATTGTGCCGCGATGGTGATGTTGGCCAGGCCTGCGGCATCAGCTGTCGCATCGCTGGCGTTGACGGGATAGGCGTTGCTCAGGGCGGCATTGGCCGGCAGACTCGCGACCGCTGCGGTGACTGCGCTGTCGCCATAGTTGATCAATACGAGGGTTCTCTCCTTGGCAAAAAGCCGCTGGTAGCCGAGCAAATTGCCACTGGCCCAGGCCTGCTCATAGCTGCCTTGGGCCAATGAGGGCAGGCTGTTGCGCAGCTTCAGCATCGCTTTGTAAAAGGCCAGGATCGAGTTCGGATCGGCGGCTTGCGCTGCGACGTTCTGACTCGCCACATTGCCTGACAACGCGCGGTAAGGGGTAGCCCCGCTGAAGCCCGCGTTGCTGGTGTTGGCGGTCCAGCTCATTGGCGTGCGCAAGCGGCCGTCATCGCTGATGTTGGTGGCCCCGCTCATGCCGATTTCTTCACCGTAGTAAATGAACGGTGTGCCCGGCAGCAGCAAGTAGCTGGCAGCGGCCAGCTTGTACTGGGCGCTATTGCCGCCGACCTGATCCCACAGGCGTTGCCCGGCAAAAAGATCATGGTTGGAAAACATCGTTGCCATATTGCTCGATGCGGTCTTGAAGTAATTCGCCAGGGCCAGGACCCCGCTGGGCTGGCCTTTGGCCGCTTGCAACAGGCTGGTCTGTAAATTGAAGGCGAAGGCACTGCCGCAAGCGCTTGCGGCGGCAAAACCGGCGGGATCGGTCGGTGCTTCGCAGACCATATAGCGCTGCGCATAACCGTTCAGCAGGCTGCGCATCTCGCCCATCAAGCTGTAGTTGCGCGGCTGATTTTCCCAGGCGGAAGGTCCGCTCTCGACCAGGTTGCCGACAGCATCAAAGCGGAATCCGTCGACGCCGCGGTTCAGCCAAAAACGCAGATTGCTCTTGTGATAGTCGACCACCGCGCTGTTGAGCAGGTTGAAATCCGGCATCTGGTCGGAGAAGGGGGCGAAATAGGCGCCGCTGCCGGTGGCTCGCCAGGGGTTGCCGCCGTAAATGCTCCAGCCGCTGGGCGGCGGGTCCTGCCAGATATACCAGTTGCGATAGGCATTGCCGACCGCATCGCGGGAATTTGAAAACAGCGGGTTTTGCGCAGAACTATGGTTGATCACATAGTCGACGATGACGCCGATGCCGCGTGCATGGGCTTGCTTGAGTAATTCATCGAAATCGGCCAAGTTGCCGTAATCGCTTTCGACGCCGCGGTAGTCGGTCACGGCATAGCCATGGTCATGGTCCGAACTGCTGCTGACCGGCATCAGCCAGATGCCTTTGACACCGAGCTCCTGCAGGTAATCGAGCCGCTGGATCAGCCCGCGCAGATCGCCCTTGCCGTTGCCGTCGCTGTCCTGGTAGCTGCGCACGAAAATTTCAATGAAGGCGCCATGCTGCCAGTTGACGGGCAGGCTGCTGCCTGGGTCAGACAGGGTTACGCTGCTGATGTCCACAAGGGGCAAGACAGCGGCGACCGGAACGCTGGCGGCTGGGCTGCTACCGCCGCCGCAGCCCGTCAGGGCCAGCAGCGAGGCTGCCAGCAGGTGTTTTAGAAGCGCCATTCGAGCGAATTTATGTAGGAAAATTACAGACTTTGCCATTGCCGGAGCATAGACCGAATCCTCAATGAGTGGAATCGCTAAATTCGATGGGTATGTAGTTTTGTTACCATCAACGATGCTGAAGTCGACAAGGAGACCTGGATGGAACTGCGACGCTTGAAGTCCGCAAGGACGTTGCTGCTGTGCGTGGCTTTGCTGGCAGCGCTTGTGCCGCGGCCTGTTCGGGCGACTGAAGCCTGTGATCGGGCGGGATTCGAGACAATTCTGCAGCCGCTGGCCGGGCCGGCGATCGAAGCTCAGGCCTATTGGCTGGACCGCCGCTTGCTGCAATGGCCGGGACATGCAGGTGCGACTTACCGACTTCATGTGTCGAAGCAGGCGGCTTTGCAGTTCATTGCGGGTCAACCGATAGTCGGGGCTGACTTTTCATTGGCACTCGATCGGGTCGATGCGCCGCGGCCCGGGAAGTTCAAGTTCATCGGCGACGGCGTGCGGCTGGGCTTGCGTGCCGCCGATCTGCGGCGCTTGCCCGACTTGCACAAGGCGCAGGTGCTGCTGGTCGAGGAAGCACCCGATGGCAAGGCGCTTGCCGCCACGCGTGTGCAAGCCGCAGGGGCCATCGATGATTTGTATGCTGCGGCTGAACAGGTCGCCGATCTGGGCGTCAGCCTGCGCAAGCCGGGCACGCAGTTCAAGCTCTGGGCACCGATCGCACAGAAAGTTTCGCTGTGCCGCTATGCCTCGGGTCAAGGTGCAGCGCTGGCTGAAGAAGCGATGGCTTTTGATCCTTTGACGGGGATCTGGGCTAAGCGTTTTGCGGCTGATTTGAGTGGCCAATATTACCGCTACCTGGTCGACGTCTTTGTGCCTGGCGTTGGCTTGGTACGCAATCAGGTGACCGATCCCTATTCGGTCAGCCTGACCACCGATTCGAAGCGCAGCTATGTCGCTGATCTGGCATCGGCGGCGTTGAAGCCCAAAGGCTGGGATGCGAGCCAGCGGCCACAGCGGGTCAAACATGCGACCGATATGGTCATTTATGAGCTGCATCTGCGCGACTTCTCGATCAGCGACCCGAGCGTGCCCGAATCCAAGCGCGGCAAATATGCGGCTTTCACCGAAACCGGCTCCAAGGGCATGCAGCATCTGCAAGCGCTGTCGGCGGCTGGCCTGACCGATGTGCATCTGCTGCCGGTCTTCGACATCGCGACGGTTCCTGAAGCGGGGTGCAGCAGACCTGAGGTGCCTCAGGCTGCAGCCGATAGTGAAGCGCAGCAGGCGGCCGTGATGGTGCAAGCGGCGACTGATTGTTTCAACTGGGGCTACGACCCGTTCCACTTCAATGCGCCTGAAGGCAGTTATTCGAGCAACGCGGCAGATGCTGCCGCCCGCATCATCGAATTTCGTCAGATGGTGCAGGCGCTGCATCGCGCTGATCTGCGTGTCGGCATGGATGTCGTCTACAACCATATGACCGCATCGGGTCAGCAGCAGAAGTCGGTGCTGGATCGCATTGTCCCCGGCTATTACCACCGGCTTGACGCAAAAGGTGGGGTCGAGCGCTCGACCTGCTGCGACAACACCGCAACCGAGCACCGGATGATGGCAAAGCTGATGATTGATTCGGTGGTGCTTTGGGCAGGCCATTACAAGATCGACTCGTTCCGTTTCGACTTGATGGGGCACCAACCGCGTTCGGTGATGGAGGCGCTGCAGCAGCGTGTCAACGCCGCAGCGGGCCGGCCGGTGCAATTGATCGGCGAGGGCTGGAATTTCGGCGAAGTCGCCAACGGCGCACGCTTTGTGCAGGCTTCGCAGATGTCACTCAACGGCAGCGGCATCGGCACCTTCAGCGACCGCGGACGCGACGCGGCGCGTGGCGGTGGTGCCGGCGACAGCGGCGCCGACCTGATCAGCAAGCAGGGCTGGTTGAATGGCCTGGTCTATGACCCGAATGCAATGGCCGGGCAGCGGCCTCAGAGCGAGTTGCTGCAGGCTGCCGACATGATCCGTGTCGGGCTGGCGGGGTCACTGCGCGGCTACAAGATGCTGAACTGGCAGGGCCAGGACCTGCGCCTGGACCAGATCGCTTATGGTGACCAGCCCGCCGGCTATGTCTCGCAACCCGGCGAGGTCGTCAATTACGTCGACAACCATGACAACCAGACGCTGTTCGACATCAATGTCCTGAAACTGCCGCAAGCCACTTCGGCCCAAGATCGGGCCAGGGTGCAGATGCTCGGCGCTGCCTTGACCGCTTTCAGCCAGGGCATCGCCTACTTTCACGCCGGTATCGACCTGCTTCGATCGAAATCGCTGGACCGCAACAGCTTTGACTCGGGCGACTGGTTCAACCGGCTCGACTGGAGCTATCAGGACAATTTCTTCGGCATCGGCCTGCCGCCCAAGGGCGACAACGGCGATCAATACCTGCGCCTCAAGCCGCTGCTGGCTGACCCCGCCATCAAGCCGGGGCCGCTCGACATCGCCTGGACACGCGACATGTTTCGCGACCTGCTGCGGATCCGCGCCAGCACCAGACTGCTGCGCATGGATCGCGCCGACGACATCCAGCAAAGGCTGAAATTTCTCAACGTCGGCAAATCACAGAATCCGGTAGTGATCGCTGCGGCCATCGATGGCCAGGGTTATGCCGGTGCCGGTTTCAAGAAACTGCTTTATTTCATCAACGTGGACAAGGATGCGCAAAGTCTGACGCTGCCGAGCGAGGCCGGTCTCGGTTATCAGCTGCATCCGGTCCATCTGCGCCCTGATGCAGCCGACCAGCGCCCGGCGCTGCAAGCGCAATATGACACAGCGAGCGGCAAATTCAGCCTGCCCGCAAGGACGGCGCTGGTGTTCGTGCTGCGCTGAGAAGTTACCATCGCTCGAACCTGAACCGGAACCCGCGATGAAAAAACTGCTTTTGCTCCCCGCTTTGCTGCTGGCCCTGAATGCCGCGGCCCAGGTCGCCGTCGGCCAGGCTTGGGTGCGTGCGACCGTGCCCGAGCAAAAGGCCACCGGGGCCTTTTTGCAACTGACGGCCACCAGCGACAGCCGCTTGGTCGAGGTGCGCGCTGCCGCCGCGGGCCTGGTTGAAATCCATGAAATGGTGATGGAAGGCAACACGATGAAGATGCGTGCTGTCAGTGGCATCAACCTGCCGGCCGGCAAGATGGTCGAGCTCAAGCCCGGCGGCTATCACGTGATGCTGATGGACTTGAAACAGCCTGCCAAGGCCGGCGCCTTGATGCCCTTGACCCTGGTGTTCGAGGGGCCTGACAAGAAGCGCCAGAGCGTCGAGGTCAAGGCTGAAGTGCGGCAGCTCGGCAGCATGCCGATGGCTGAACACAAGCATTGACAGGCACGGCCCTAGTTTTCATTGCGCCGGTTCACGTACCACGGTGACCGTGCAGTCAGACTGCGTCACCACCTGGGCTGAGACGCTGCCCAGATAACGTCGCAGCGCCGAGGCGCCGCGCGCACCCATGACGATATGGTCGGCACCATTCTTGGCGGCGAATTCGATGATGGCGCTGGCTGCGTCAGGTGCTTCCAGCACATGGAAGGTGAGCCTGCCATCGGCCAGATTCAAGGCCAGGCTGATGGGCCGGGCCCAATGCTTCAGGGCGATCAATTGCTTGACATGCAGGCTCTGGCCTAGCTTGTCGGTCAACTCGTCCATGCCGATGCGGGCGGTCTTCATCACGCTGACGCAAGCCAGCCTTGCACCGGGTTCGGTCTGCACAATGCGCCTGACTGTTTCGCGCAGCTGCTCGAGCAGTTCAGGCGTGGCGTTGTCGATGTCGACTGCGGCCATGATGATCGGGCTGCGCGCCATCTGCTCGCCAACCCGGGTCTGCACCTTGGGCTCGGCGCCCAGGGCAAAGAACCAGCGCTTCAAGGTCCTGATGCTGCCGCTGACCTGCATGCGCTCGGCGCGTTGGGTCAGTTGCACGCCTTCCGGATGACGCAGGTCGAGTGCCAGTTGTGCCGCACTCTGGTAGCGGCGCTCGGCCTTGACTTCGAGGCAATGCAGGATGATCTCCTGCAGCCAGGGTGGAATCTCGGGGTTGATCGCACGGGGCGGCACCGGGTCGATATAGAGCCGGCGGCGCAGGCCGCGCACCGAGCCCGGTTGGCCAAAGGGCCGCTCGCCGGTGGCCAGGTGGTAGAGCATCACGCCCAGCGCAAACAGGTCGCTGCGCGGGTCATTGCGGACGAACTGCACCTGCTCCGGCGACATATAGGGCCCGGTGCCCATCGGTAGTGAAAATTCTTCTTCCAGCAGATCGGGCAGATGGTCATGGCGCGATAAGCCGAAGTCCACCAGCACTGCCTCACCGGTCGCCTTGAACATGATGTTGCTGGGCTTGACATCGAGGTGAACGACATTCTGCCGGTGCAATGACTGCAGCGCGTCTGCGACTCTGGCGCCGATGTCGGTGACTTCATGCAGCGGAAGCGGCGCCATATCGAAGCGCGGCCGCAGCGACTGGCCCTGAATCCGCTCCATCACGATATAGGCCTGGCGTGTCCAATCGCCGCGGGCGACGAAGCGCGGCACATGGGGACCGGTCAGCAGTGGCATCAGCATCTGCTCGACCTCGTAGCCGACGATGGTGGCCGGATCATCGCCGCCCTTGATACGCGGCACCTTCATGATCAGCGGAAAATCTTCTCCGGGCGGCGGGCTGTCCAGTCGGCTGACGCGCCAGAGATTGGCCATCCCGCCCTGATGCAGGCGCTCTTCAAGACGAAAACCGTCGAGCGTCTGCCCGGCCTGCAGCGCGCTCGGCAGCGCATCCGGGCTGCTGCTTGCTTCAGTCTCTGGCGTGATCATTCAGCGGCCCTGCTCGAGCCGCTGCGCCATCCGTGCAGCCAGCAGCGGAGGCATGGTGGAGGCGCGCAGCGTCGCGGCAGCCGCATCAACGTCATAGGGCACGCGCTCGAAGCTGAGCAAGGCTTGCTGATCATCGAACAAGGCGTAGCAGGCCGCAGGGTTGCCGTCGCGCGGTTGGCCGCATGAGCCCGGGATCGCCAACCATTGGCGATGTATCGGCAAGGGGATGGCGACGCCCGCGACCGGGGTGAAATCCCCAGCCTTGCCGGTGGCCGACAGGTTGTAGAGCATCGGCTCATGCATATGACCGCAAAAGGTATAGCGGCAGTGGGTAGCGTTCATGCTGCGAATCGCTTCGAGCCTGCCTTGGGTGTACTCCCAGCCTTGCGGTGCATAGGCGTTGGCATGTACGAACAGGCAATCGCCACGTTGCCTTGTCAAGGGCAGGGCGGCCAGAAAATCGAGCTGGTCGGGATTGAGCTGGGCCCTGGTCCAGTCCAGCACCGACCTGGCTTCTTCGCGCATCGTCGGTGTCGAGCCCTTGATCACCGCTTCATCATGGTTGCCCAACACGGCAATCGAGCCAGTGGCAGTCAGCGCAGCAACGGTATCAAGCACCCAGGCTGGATCGGCACCGTAGCCGACAAAGTCGCCGAGAAAGGCAAAGCCCTCAGCACCTCGCGACCTGGCATGCTCGAGCACAGCCTCCAGCGCCTGGCGATTCGCATGCAAGTCAGTGATCAAGGCGGTTTTCATGACCAGAACATCCCAAGTCGAACTGACGCACCGGCTTAGCCGATGCGTCCGAGTAAAAGGTACTCCATCAATGCCTTCTGCATGCATCCGGTTCTGGTCTTGGCCGCGCCGGTGGCGCTTGACTTTGCTTTGCAAAGTCAGCCAAGCCCGAACCGTCTGCCAGCCCTTGCGGGCTGACGCACCGGCTTAGCCGATGCGTCCGAGTAGAAGGTACTCCATGAGTGCCTTCTGCACGTGCATCCGGTTCTCAGCTTCGTCCCAGACGACGGATTGGGGGCCGTCGATGACTTCGGCGGTGACTTCTTCGCCGCGATGAGCGGGCAGGCAATGCATGAACAGGGCATCGGGCTTGGCCAGAGCCATCATCGCGCTGTCGACCCGCCAGTCGGCAAAAGCGCTGCGGCGAGTTTCATTCTCGGCCTCAAACCCCATGCTGGTCCAGACATCGGTCGTCACCAGATCGGCGTCGCGGCAGGCGTCGCGCGGGTTCTTGAAGACCTTGTAGCAATCGCTGTTCTTGATGCCTGCGACGACCGGGTCGATCTCGTAACCGCTGGGGGTGCTGACATGCACGGTAAAGCCGAGGATTTCGGCCGCCTGCAGCCAGGTATTGGCCATATTGTTGCCGTCACCGACCCAGGCAACGACGCGACCTTTCAGACAACCGGCATCGACGATTCCGCGCTGGTTCATGCCGCGGACTTCGATGAAAGTGAACAGGTCGGCGAGGATCTGGCAGGGGTGGAATTCGTTGGTCAGGCCGTTGATGACCGGCACCCGTGAGTTGGCCGCGAAGCGTTCGATCTTGGTATGTTCGAAGGTACGGATCATCACGATGTCGACCATGCGGCTGATCACGCGGGCACTGTCCTCGATCGGCTCGGCGCGTCCCATCTGGCTGTCACCGGTGGTCAGATGCACGACCGAACCACCCATCTGGTACATGCCGGCCTCGAAGCTCACCCTGGTGCGCGTGCTGGCCTTCTCGAAGATCATCGCCAAGGTCCGGTCCGCCAGTGGCTGATAGCGCTCGTAGTTCTTGAAACGCCGCTTGATGCTGGCTGCGCGTTCGAATAGATGGGCATATTCCTCAGCCCGGAAATCCTTGAACTGCAGGTAATGGCGCATCAGGCGGTCTCCCGGTCTCATGGGGTGGTGGCCAGAAAGGCCTTGATCAAGGGACACAGTATGGACGCGATCTCTTCGGCCTCGGCCGGGCTCAGGATCAGCGCTGGTACCAACCGGATCACCCGATCGGCAGTGACGCTGATCAGCAAGCCGGCCGCCGCTGCCTGAGCCATCAAAGTCCCGCAGGAACGGTCAAGCTCGATGCCGATCATCAAGCCCTGGCCGCGCAATTCGACGACACCGTTGACACCGGCCAGACCGTCTTGCAGCGCTGTCTTCAGCAAGGCACCGACTTCGATCGCATTCGCCAGCAGGCCGTCTTCTTCCATGATCGTCAAGGTCTCGACGCCGGCCCGCATGGCCAGCGGATTGCCACCAAAGGTCGAACCATGGTTGCCTGGTTGCAGCACCGTGGCAGCGCGCGGGCCGCACACAACGGCGCCGATCGGCACACCCGAGCCCAGGCCCTTGGCCAGCGGCATGACGTCGGGTTGGATGTCGGCCCATTGGTAAGCGAACCATTTGCCGGTACGGCCGATGCCGCATTGCACCTCGTCGAGCATCAGCAGGATGTCATGGCTGTCGCAGACGCGGCGCAGTTGCCGCAGGAATTCCAGTTGTGCCGGGTTGACGCCGCCTTCGCCCTGGATGGTTTCCAGAAAGACTGCGGTGATCCCTGGGTGTGCCAGCAGCGCCGCTTCGACCGCCTTGATGTCGTTCAGCGGCACCCGTACAAAGCCCGGCACCAGCGGTCCGAAGCCCGCATGGATTTTCGGGTTGGCGGTGGCCGATAGCGTCGCGATCGAGCGGCCGTGGAAAGCGCCTTCGAACACCAGCACTTCCGGATTGGCATTGCCACGGTCGTGGCCGAACTTGCGCGCGATCTTCAACGCGGCTTCGTTCGCCTCCAGTCCGCTGTTGCAGAAAAAGACCTTGCTCAGCCCGCTCAGCCCGCACAGTTTGTCGGCCAGTTGCTCCTGCAAAGGCACATGGTAGTAGTTGCTGGTGTGGATCAGCTTGGCCACCTGGTCCTGCAAGGCCGGCACCAGCCTGGGGTGTCCATGGCCCAGCGTATTGACCGCAATGCCAGCCAGACCGTCCAGATAGCGTCGGCCCTTGACGTCCCAGACCCAGCAGCCCTGGCCATGCGAGATTGCAAGGTCCAGGCGGCCATAGGTTGACATCACATGCGACTCGGGCGGGGTGGTGGCGTTCATCAGGTCTCCGATTGGGGGTTGGAACTGGCTCGAAAGCCGTGCGCGATTCTAAAGCTTAGCCATGCCGGCCGGACCGGGTATCGAGCGCCATTGCTGCACCGCAACACATCCGGGGCACAATAGCGGTTTTTCAAGCTGGCATCCGGGTTGTGCTGCACCGGCGAAGCAATCAAACCCCAATGAGCCTGCTCGACAAACCGCGCGAAGTCTTTATCCAGGGTTTGACCCTGGATGGGCGCACCTTCCGTCCTAGCGATTGGGCGGAGCGGCTGGCAGGTGCGATGTCTTCATTTCGACCCGGCGGCGCCCGCGGCGGGATCAGCGCCTATATTGGTTATTCGCCCTACTGCGTGCCGCGCGTCATCAATGGCATCAAATGCGTGCTCGTCAACGAGGCGCTGAAAGGGCTGGAACCAATGGCCTGGGATTTCGTCATGAACTTTGCCCGCGACAATGAACTGCAGGTCATTGACGCCGGTCTGTTGCCAGGATCAGCGCAGCAGCAGTAGCAGGACAGGAGTCAGCTGAAGTTTTGCCGGTCCCCAATAGAAAAAGGCCCGCCGAAGCGAGCCTTTCTTCTTTGCACCCGACCTGTCTTCAGGCAGCCAAGGCTTTGATCTTGGCAGACAAACGGCTCTTGTAACGTGCGGCTTTGTTCTTGTGGAAGATGCCCTTGTCAGCGACCGAGTCGATGACCGATTGAGCGCTCTTGAACAGTTCAGCGGCCTTGCTCTTGTCGCCGATGACGACTGCTTTTTGCACATTCTTGATGACTGTGCGGAATTGCGAGCGCAGCGCCGTGTTGGCGGCATTGAGCTTGATGTCCTGGCGAGCGCGCTTGAGGCCCGATGCCGAACGTACTGTTTTCTTCTTGGCTTTTGACGTTGTTGCCATGCTGTAGTTCTACCCAGTGAGGTGCAAAGACAGCGAGTGTAACACCGAAGTGAACTGACCGACAAGTATGAGCCTTGTCCAACCTGGTGTGAGCCTGAATGGGCCGCGTATTTCCATTCAGAAGTGAGCATGAGGCAGGAATTGCGGCTGTACTGCTGCTTGCTCGATCAATTTCAGATGGCTAGATCGGCAGGATGAAACCAATCTGCGCTAGCACAAGCCGTGAGGAGTTATGCAGAGCATCCCTTGGCCATAGCAATGTTGAGGAGCGGTTTTACTGTTTCGGTCAATTCGGTGGTGCTGTGCTCACGGTGCGGTTCACGTACCGCCGCAAGGTGATTCGGATCATTGGTGCAGGATATTGGCGAAAAGGAACGGCAGTTTATGAAAAAGAAAATCATCTACACCGATGAACCGTTGGGCGACATTGAGGTCCTCACAGATTTCCTGCCTGCGCCTGCCGAACTGGCGTTTCGTGAAGAGGCCATCAAGGTCACGCTGGCCTTGAGCAAGAGTAGCGTGGACTTCTTTAAATCAGAGGCTTCGAAGCATCAAACACCTATCAACGCATGATTCGGCGCTTGCTGGACTCCTACGTAGAAGCGCAGGGCATCGCCGCGCGTGATGCAAAGCCGCCGACCCGCAAAAACGGGCGTCGGCATAGTCGACCGGCGACAGGAAGCCGATTTTTCAGAGCGGCATTGGACTGACTACGCCAGCTTTGCGTGCAGTCCAGAGCGCTCGTACCAAGGTATCGAGTACAACATTTGATCCTTGGCCTGGCGCCTGGTTTTATTTGGCTGATCAGAACTCGCTCAAATATTAGCGATCCGGGCAGCATCTCGCTGCCTGTGGTGCCAACTCATCTGTCAGCCAACTGAAAAATATGTTGAGATCGTCGCCGTGATAATGCGACAGTCTTGTTGCCCTACCGGCCCGTTCACCGACCCAAACAATGAATCTGCTGCGCGCCGCCTCCCTGATCTCACTGCTGACCCTGGCTTCGCGCATTACCGGGTTGATCCGTGAGCAATTGGTGGCGGCCTTGTTTGGCGCCAGCAGCCTGACCGATGCCTTTCAGGTCGCTTTCCGTATACCGAATTTATTGCGCCGCTTGTTTGCCGAGGGCGCCTTCTCGCAGGCTTTCGTGCCGGTGCTGGCAGGCACCAAGGCGCGCGAAGGCGAGGCAGCCACCCATCAACTGATCAACGCCGTCGCCACTTTGCTGCTCTGGGCCTTGCTGGTGACTTGCGTGCTGGGTGTCGTTGGTGCGCCTGTCCTGGTCTGGGTGCTGGGTGCCGGTCTGCCGGCGAATGGGCGCGAGGCGGCGATCGTCATGACGCGCTGGATGTTCCCCTATATCGGCTGCATGTCGCTGGTGGCCTTCTCGGCCGGCATCTTGAATACCTGGAAGCGCTTCATGGTTCCCGCGGCTACGCCGGTGTTGCTGAACTTGTCGGTGATCGCCGCAGCTTGGTTGCTGGTGCCGCGTCTCGAAGCCTGGGGCTGGCAGCCGATCTATGCACTGGCCATCGGCGTGATGTTCGGCGGCTTGCTGCAACTGGCCGTGCAGGTGCCGGCATTGCTGCGCATCGGGGCGCTGCCGCGCTTTGGCTGCTCGCCCACCCGGTTACGACAAGCCTGGCAGCATCCGGGCGTGAAGCAGGTGCTGAGCCAGATGGCGCCGGCGCTGCTCGGTGTCGGCGTGGCCCAGTTGTCGCTGTTGATCAATCTTCAAGTCGCCTTGTTTGTCGGCGCAGGTGCCGCCTCATGGTTGACTTATGCCGATCGATTGATGGAGTTCCCGATCGCCTTGCTCGGTGTCGCGCTCGGCGCGGTGCTGACGCCGCAGTTGTCGGCCGCCCAGGCCAAGGGTGAAGCCGAGAGCTATTCGGCCCTGCTCGATTGGGGCCTGCGCCTGGTCGTCCTGTTGAGCATTCCTTGTGCGGTGGCGCTGCTCGTCTTTGCCCAGCCGATGGTCGCCGTGCTCTACCACCGCGGCGCATTTTTGGCTGCCGATGTGCTGCGCACTTCGAGCGCGGTGATGGGTTATGGCTTCGGCTTGCTCGGTCTGGTGGCGATCAAGGTGCTGGCGCCGGGTTTTTATGCTCGGCAGGACATGCGCACGCCGGTTCGGATCGCTATCACCGTGTTGATCCTGACCCAGTTGATGAACGCCGCCTTCGTGCCCTATCTGGGCGTGGCCGGACTGGCTTTGTCGATCGGTCTGGGCGCGTTGATCAATGCTGGTTGGCTGCTGCGGGGCTTGCTGAGGCTGGAAATTTACCGTCCAGCGCCGGGGTGGGTCGGCTTCGCGCTGCGCGTCATGCTCGCCAGTCTGTTGATGGGCGGCTTGCAATATCTGCTGGCAACCAGGCTCGACTGGATCGCGCTGGGCGCCAGTGAAGGGTGGCGCGCACTGGCAATGGCCGCCAGCCTCTGTGCATCGGCGCTGGTCTATTTCGCCACATTGATACTGCTCGGCATCAGGCCGCGCCAGTTCATGCGGCGCGGCTGAACATGAGCCAGTTCCTGCCACTGAACCTGCCGACGCCGCTGGCCTATTTCGCCACGCTGGTCGCCGACGACGTGAGTCTGAATCTGCTTGAAGCCGCGACTGCGATCGCTCAGGACGAGTTCCCTTCGCTCGACATCGAAACCCAGTTGGCCGCAGTCGATCAGCTGGCCCGGCGTCTGAAGCAGCGCTTGCCAACCGATGCGGTCGCCGCGCACAAGCTCCGCGCCCTGGTGCAGTTTTTCAATCACGAGCAGGGATTTGCCGGCAATGCGAACGACTATTACGAGCCCGGCAACAGCTATGTTCATCAGGTGCTGGCAACCCGCCGCGGTATCCCGGTCACTCTGGCGGTGATCTTCATCGAGCTGGCTTCGCAGCTCGGATTGCGCGCGCAAGGGGTCTCTTTCCCCGGACATTTTCTGGTCAAGCTCAAGCTCGGTGCTGGTGACGTGGTGCTCGATCCGATGACCGGCGAATCGCTGTCGCGCGATCGACTCGAACAGCTGTTGCTAGCGGGTCTGGGCGAACGCGCAGGATCCGCTGAGCTGTCGGTCGAACGGTTTCTGCAAGCGGCGCCGGCGCGGCAGATCCTCGCCCGCATGCTGCGCAACCTGAAATTGATCCACCGCAGCGCGGGTGACTTGCCGCGCCAGTTGGCCGTGCAAGAGCGTCTGGTGGTGCTCTTGCCTGATGACCCGGCTGAGCGACGCGACCGGGGTTTGCTGCTGGAGGCGCTGGGCCAATGGCCTGCCGCCTCGCAGGATTTGGCCCATTACCTGGCGCGATCGCCACGCGCACCGGACCGCCTGGCGGTAGGGCAGATGCTCGAGCGCTTGCAGCAGTCGGGCAAGCCGCCGCTGCATTGAGCGCAGCCCCGCCACTAGAATCGCGCAGACTGCCGGCAATCAGGCTGTGCAATCAGCCCGGAACATGATGAACCATCCCTCAGAGGAACGCCAAGCCAAACGCCATTTGATGCTGGCCTGGATCGGCTTGGCCGCTGCAGCCGTCTTGCTTTTTTGGCTGCTGAACCCGGTGCTGGCACCGTTCATCGCCGCGGCCGTGCTGGCCTATGCGTTGACGCCGGCGGTCGAGGCCTTGGCGCGACGCGGCTTGCCGCGCATCCTGGCTGCCGCCCTGGTTGAGTTGCTGCTCTTGCTGGCCTTGCTGATGCTGGTCTTGCTGGTGATCCCCATTCTCAGCAAGGAACTGCCGCTGCTGCGTGAACAGATTCCGCTGCTGGCCAAGTCAGTCAACGAACATCTGGCACCCTGGTTGAAGCAGTTCGGCATCCAGTTGTCACTCGACCAGGCCAGCATCAAGGCCTTCGTGATGAAATATCTCGACGCCAACCTGGAAGAATGGATGGCAACGGCCTTGAGCTCGGCGCGCATCGGCGGCAGTTTTCTGCTCGGTCTGGTCGGCAATGCAGTGCTGTTACCGGTCGTGTTGTTCTACCTGCTGCTCGATTGGCACCAGTTGATGCTGCGGGCTTGGGCTTTGGTGCCGCCTCGGCTGCATGGCAGCGTTGGCGGCTTTTTGCGTGAATGCGATCAGATGCTGGGCCAATACCTGCGCGGACAGTTGCTGGTGATGTTGCTGCTGGCGATCTTCTACAGCGCTTGTCTGGCCATGGCGGGATTCGATCTGGCCTTGCCGGTCGGCATCTTTACCGGACTGGCAGTGTTCATCCCATACCTCGGCTTCGGCATTGGCCTGCTGCTGGCCTTGCTGGCCGGCTTGCTGCAGTTCACCGGCCTGTATGGCTTCCTGGCCGTTGCGGTGATCTATGGCCTGGGCCAATTGCTGGAAGGCTTTGCATTGACGCCACGTCTGGTCGGCGAGCGCATCGGGCTGAGTCCCTTGATGGTGATCTTCGCCTTGCTCGCCTTCGGCCATCTGTTCGGCTTTGTCGGCGTCCTGATCGCCTTGCCGGTCAGCGCGCTGGTGGTGGTGGCGGCCAAGCGGGCCCGCCAAGCCTATCTGAAGAGCCCTTTGTATCTTGGGTGACCGGCAGCGGATGAACGGGTCTTGAAACAGATTCCACTTGCGATCGGCCCGGCGCCGATCTTCACCTTCGATAACTTCCTGCCCGGGGCCAACGCGGCGGCGCTGGCGCATCTGCAGGCGCTGGGTGCTGCTGCGCCGCCGGTCTTCCTGTGGGGACCACCAGGCTGCGGCAAGACCCATGTGCTGTTGGCGCTCGCCCATGACTGGCAGCAAGCCGGCGCGCAGGTGGCCTGGTACGACGCCGAGACCTGCCTGCCCTGGGAGTTGCCGGCACAAGCGGCATTGCTGCTGCTCGATGACTGCGAGCGCTTCGACGCCGGCCAGCAACATGCGGCGTTCGCGCTTTTTGTCGAAGCGGCGAGTCACGGCCTTTCAGTCGTGGCTTGCGGGCGCTGGCCGCCGGTCGATCTGGACTTGCGCGAGGATTTGCGCACCCGCTTGGGCTGGGGCCCGACCTTTGCGCTGCAGCCCTTGTCCGAGCAGGAAATGCGGGCTGCGCTGCGCCTCGAGGCCGAGCGCCGCGGCATCCTGCTGAACGCTGAAGTGATCGACTACCTGCTGAACCGTTTCGCCCGTGACCTCAAGCACCTGATGCGCTTGCTCGACCGGCTCGATGAATTTTCGCTGGCCGCCAAACGTGCGGTCAGCGTACCGCTGCTGCGCCAGATGCTGGCCGATGAAGGAATTGCAGGATGAATTTGACGCTTTTTGACCTCGACGGCACCTTGATCCCGAGCGACTCGGACCATGCTTTCGGTGCGTTCATGGTCGACATCGGCTGGGCTGATGGCGCCCGATGGCAGCAACGCAATGATGAGTTTTTTGCTCAATACCAGGCCGGCCAGCTGGACCTGGACGCCTATGTCGACTTCGCCACCGCGGTCTGGCGTGATCGGCCGCTTCCCGAAGCCTTGGCCGCACGCGAGCGCTTCATGGCCGAGGTGATGCAGCCGATGCTGCACGACAACGCCCGTGCGCTGGTGCGCAAGCATCAGGATGCGGGTGATCTGGTCGTTATCGTCACCGCGACCAACGAGTTCATCACCACGCCGATCGCCAGCAGTTTCGGCGTTGAACACCTGATCGCGGTGCAGTTGCAGCGCGATGAACAAGGCCGCTACAACGGGGCAGTGCAGGGCGTGCCGTCCTATCAGTCAGGCAAGATCATCCGGGTCGAGCAATGGTTGGCGGGCTTGGGGCGACAATGGCAGGAGTTCGAGCGCAGCACTTTCTACAGCGACTCGATCAATGATCTGCCCCTGTTGGATCGGGTCAGCCACCCGGTGGCAACCAATCCGACGCCGGCGCTGGCGGCAATTGCCGAACAGCGCGGTTGGCCTTTACTGAAACTTTTTTCATGATCAAGAACTTCATAGACAAGTTGCTCGGCAAGCCGGCGCGCAGCAAAGCGCCCAAGAGCCCGCTGGGCAAGCGGGTTGAAACGCTGGTGGCCGAGCATGGCATCGACCCGGGTTTGCTCGATGAGCGGGCCGTGCGGGTGGTGAAAACGCTGACCGATGCCGGCTACGAGGCTTATATCGTCGGCGGCGCGGTGCGCGACCTGCTGCTGGGCATGCGGCCCAAGGATTTCGACGTAGCGACCAATGCAACGCCCGAACAGGTCAAGAGCCTTTTCCGCCGTGCCTTCATCATCGGGCGGCGTTTTCGCATCGTGCATGTGGTCTACGGCCGTGGCCGCGAACATGAAGTGATCGAGGTATCGACCTTCCGCGCGCTGCTGGTCAATGAGAGCGCCGAACAAGTCGAGGGCAACGAAAAGACGTCGAAGCAGGAAATGGCCGGCAAATCCCATGTCGTCGACGCGGCCGGGCGGGTGTTGCGCGACAACGTCTGGGGCCCGCAGATCGAAGACGCGGCGCGACGCGACTTCACCATCAATGCGCTTTATTACGACCCGCAGCGCCAACTCGTTGTCGACTATCACGGTGGCCTGGCCGACGCCAAGAAGCGCGTCCTGCGAATGATCGGCGACCCGGAGACGCGCTACCGCGAAGATCCGGTGCGGATCATCCGCGCGGTGCGCTTTGCCGCCAAGCTCGGCTTTGACCTCGAGCCCAAAACGCGCGCGCCGGTCAAGGCGATGTCCGCATTGCTGGCCAATGTGCCGGGCTCGCGCTTGTTCGATGAAATGATCAAGCTCCTGCAGACCGGCCATTCTCTGGCCAGCCTGGATGAGTTGCGCAAACAGGGGCTGGCGCGCGGTGTGTTCCCGATTCTTGACGCGATGCTCAACGAGAAGGGCGAACTCGCCGATGGCGTGCGCGGCAAGTTTGTGCGCATGTCCTTGCAGGACACCGATCTGCGCGTGGCCGAAGGGCGCGGGGTGTCGCCGAGCTTCATGCTCGCGTGCATGCTCTGGTTTGAGGTGCTCGAGCGCTGGACGAACATTCGCGAAGCCGGCGAGGCGGCCATGCCGGCGCTGCAGCAGGCGGTCGACGCTGTTTTTGATGCACGCATCGGCGACATCTCCGGCCGTGGCAAATTGGCCACCGACATGCGCGAAATCTGGATGATGCAGCCGCGCTTTGAGCGCCGTACCGGCAGCGGTGTGTTCACGCTGATCGAACAGCCGCGCTACCGCGCTGGCTTTGATTTCCTGCGCCTGCGCGCTGACGCGGGCGAAATCGACGGCGTGCTGGCCGATTGGTGGGAAGACTTTGCCCTGGGCAGCGACGAAGAGCGCGAAGCCTTGCTGGAGATGGCCCGCGATGCTGACAAGCAGCAGCGCCGGGTCGTCAAAGTGCATCAATTGCCGCGCAAGGAGGGTTCCTCGGCGCCCGAGCAGCGCGAAGTGGCCGCTGCGCCCCTCGATGCCGCACCGGCCAAGAAGCGCCGGCGCCGCCGCAAGCCCGGCGCTGCGCCTGCTGCAGAAATTGCTGATTAAGCCGCACATCGCCTTCGTCGGCCTCGGCGCCAATCTGGGCGATCTGCAGCTCACGCTGGGCCGCGCGTTGGCCGGTTTGGCGGCGTTACCGCACACCCGATTGCTGGCGGTTTCCAGCGCTTACCAAAGCGCGCCGGTCGATGCGGGCGGCCCCGATTATCTGAATGCGGTCGCGCAGTTGCAGACCGGTCTTGACCCGTTGGCCTTGCTGGCAGCGCTGCAGGCGCTGGAGCTTGAGCAGGGTCGCGAGCGCAGTTACCAGAATGCTCCGCGCACGCTGGACCTTGATCTGCTGCTCTATGACGAATTGCAGATGGCCAGCCCGCAGTTGACCTTGCCGCATCCACGCTTGCAGCAGCGCGCCTTCGTGCTTTTGCCCCTGCTTGAACTATCTCCCGGGCTGCCGGCGCCGGGGCTGGGTGACTTGACCGCCTACTTGCCTGAGGTGGCTGAGCAGGCGATCAAGAAGCTGGACGTTCCTTGGTAGGCTTGGCTCACTTGTTTGGGGTATCGGTGACGGTCACCTGATTTTCAAAGTAGCGCTGGGCGCTGAAGGCGATCGTGGTCATCAGGCAGATGCCGCCGACCATCACGCAGGTAATCACGCCGATCACTGCCGCCCAACCGGTCTGACGCGGGGGCAGGCCCGGGTTGTGCCGCGCATCCCATTGCTCATCAGGCGTCAGTCCGTAGACGATGCCGCAGATCATCGCGTTCACCAGCATTAGGCCCAGCAAGGGCATCAGCAGCCAGCTGAGCCTGTCGTCTTGCCCCAGCAGGTCCATGCGCTGAATGCCATAGAGGCCGAGCAAGGTGGGCAGTGGATGGAGCCAAGCGAGGCGGTCGCCAGGCCCGAACAGGTAGATGCGGTGCAGTCCCAAGCTGCCCAGCAGCAGGGCCAGCCAGGTGGCGATGGTTTTGGATTTGTAATTCATACGGGCTCCGGGCTGCTTTGGTCGCCTGTGCCGAGTTGCCGTTGCATCAGCACAACATCAAGCCAGCGGCCGAATTTCCAGCCCGAACTTTTCAGCACGCCGGTCGGGGTGAAGCCCAGGCTGCGGTGCACGCCGATCGAGCCGAGGTTGTCCGAGTCGCCGATCACGGCCAGCATCTGCCGCGCGCCGGCGGCTTCGCAGCGTGAAATCAGCTCGGTCAGCAGCAACTTGCCGACGCCGCGGCCCTGCTGATCCGGGTGCAGGTAGACCGAGTCCTCCAAACAGAAACGGTAAGCCAGGCGCGGCCTGAAATAGTTGGCATAAGCGTAGCCGACCACCTGTCCTTCGGCTTCGGCCACCAGCCAGGGCAGGCCGCGTGACAAGACCTCGTCGCGGCGGCGCGCGATCTCCTCGATGCCTGGTACTTCAGTTTCGAAAGTGCCGGTGCCATGCAATACGGCTTGGGCATAAATGGCCTGGATCGCCGCTAGATCGGCTTCGTTGCTGGGCCTGAGGGTCAGGCCGGTGGGAGTTTTTTGATTTTCTGCTGTCATGGGATGAATTCTGCTCGGGCCAGTTTACAATGTTTGGTTTTGGCGCTGGTCGAATCCTCATTGCGAGTGATTCGGCGTATCTACAGCGACAACCTTGGCGGCCGCGTTCGATCATTGTCTTCGACAAAGTTCAAACCCTGGCGCTACCCGATCTGCTCGCCCTGTGTGTCTCCTGGTGCGGTGGAAGCATTTGATTGATAGGAAACATCATGGTTGTGATTCGATTGGCTCGTGGCGGCTCCAAGAAGCGCCCTTTTTACAATATCGTCGTGGCAAACAGCCAGAACCGTCGTGACGGCCGTTTCATCGAGAAGGTCGGTTTTTACAATCCGGTCGCTTCCGGTGCTGCCGAGCCTTTGCGCGTCGCTGCTGACCGCGTCAGCTACTGGGTTGGCGTTGGTGCGCAACTGTCGCCCACTGTCCAGCGCCTGGTCGACCAAGCCAAAAAGGCTGCGGTCTAAGCAAGCTTGGCGATGACAAGATCACCCGCGGGATTGCGCGCTGCGCCGACTGGCAATGAAGAGCCGGCCTGGCCAGAAGACGCGATCGAAGTCGGGTGCATTCTTGATGCCTGGGGTGTCAAGGGCTGGATCAGGGTGCAAGCCTATTCGAGCGATGCCCAGGCGCTTTTCTCCTCACGCCGCTGGTTTATCCAGCCGGCATTGCAGGGCGGTGCCGCGGCGGCCGGATTCAAATCCTCGCTGCCGAGCCTGCTGAAAATTCTCAGCGTGCGCGAACATGGCGAAGGCATCGTTGCCAGCGTCCAGGACTTCGCGGACCGCAACGCCGCCGAAACGCTGCGCGGTGCGCGCATCTTCATTTCGCGCCAGGCCTTTCCGGCCACCGATCCGAATGAATATTACTGGGTCGACCTGATCGGCCTGAACGTGGTCAATCGCCAGGGTGAAGCGCTCGGCGAGGTGATCGGCTTGATCGATGCCGGCCCGCACAGCGTCTTGCGTTTGCTGCCTCCCGAACTGGTTGCCCCGATCAAGCCCGACCAGGAGCGATTGGTGCCTTTCGTTCAGGTCTATGTCGACAATGTCGATATGGAACAGCGACTGATCACCGTCGACTGGGGTCTGGATTACTGAGACCGATGCGTCAGATGCGTTTTGACGTCATCACCTTGTTCCCCGAACTGTTCGGGCCGCATTTGAGTCAGGGCGTGACACGCCGCGCCTTTGAATCCGGCCAGGTTGATGTCCGGCTCTGGCAGTTGCGCGATTTTGCCGATGACAACTATCGCCGTGTCGATGACCGGCCCTTTGGTGGCGGCCCCGGCATGGTGATGCTGGCCGAGCCGCTCGAACGCGCGCTGACCGGCATCAAGGCTGAACGAGTTGCCAGCCAGGCCGACCAGGGCGAGCCGGCAATCATCCATTTCAGCCCCACCGGCCGGCGCATCGATCAGGCCATGGTGCAGCAGTTGGCGCAGGGGCAGGGCGGCGTGCTGCTTTGCGGGCGCTATGAAGGCATCGACCAGCGCTTTCTCGACCGGCATGTGACGCTCGAGCTGAGCCTGGGTGACTTCGTGCTGTCGGGTGGCGAGTTGCCGGCTTTGGCCTTGCTCGATGCCGTGGCCAGGCTGCAGGACGGCGTGCTGCATGACGCGCTATCGCACCAGCAGGATAGCTTTTCAGAGGGTCTGCTCGATTGCCCGCATTACAGCCGGCCCGAGCAGTTGACGGGTCTGCCCGAACAAGCCGCAGATCTGCCGGTGCCGGCGGTGCTGATGTCGGGTCACCATGGCAAGATTGCGCGCTGGCGGCGTGAACGCTCGCTCGAGATCACCGCGCAAAAGCGCCCCGATTTGATCGATGCAGCGCGGCAGGCCGGACGCCTGACTGCGGCTGACGAGCGATTTTTGGCAATGCTGCAGGCTTGAATCGGCTTCTCAGGCTATACTAGAAGGCTGTCCGATCCTCTGGTGGGTCGAAACCGGCGAGCCCAGGCTGAAAAGCCTGGCTCATAAGAGCCGGAATTCATCAAGTCTTTTGCCGTCATGTTGACGGATCAAGAGCTTCGACGCCGCCATGATCACTAGGAGAAACCCGTGGACTTGATCCAAACCCTTGAGCAAGAAGAAATTGTTCGCCTGAACAAGACTATTCCTGTGTTCGCCCCTGGCGACACGGTGATTGTCAGCGTGAACGTGGTTGAAGGCACGCGCAAGCGCGTGCAAGCGTTTGAAGGCGTGGTGATTGCCAAGCGCAATCGCGGCCTGAATTCCGGCTTCATCGTTCGCAAGATCTCGAACGGCGAAGGCGTTGAGCGCACATTCCAGCTTTACAGTCCCTTGATCGCTTCG
Organism: uncultured Burkholderiales bacterium; assembly: GCA_903820745.1. Taxonomy (GTDB): domain Bacteria; phylum Pseudomonadota; class Gammaproteobacteria; order Burkholderiales; family Burkholderiaceae_C; genus Paucibacter_A. The sequence goes on along the minus strand of CAIJIT010000018.1, from coordinate 3,215 downwards.
ATCGAAGTCAAGCGCCGCGGTGATGTCCGTCGTGCCAAGCTGTACTATCTGCGCCAGCGTTCGGGCAAGTCGGCACGGATCAAGGAAAAGCTCTCCTGAGTTTGAATTTATCCGACCGGGTTTCGAGCCCGGTGCAAAGCCGCCTCTGGGCGGCTTTTTCGCTTCTGCCTCTCGACCAAAGTCCATGTCCCGCCCTCAAATCTTCAAGCCCCAGTTGGTACCGGTGACCGGCACCGATGCCCATCTTCCGGCGGTTCCGGTCACGGTGCTGACGCCCGCTGCCTTGCGTGAAAGATTCGCCCAGCCACCGGTGTGGGAGGTCGAATCTGCCGGCGACGGCGGCTTGGCCGGTGGCTACAGCCCGGCTGACGCGTCGGTGCTGCTGCCCTTGGTGATGCGCGATGATGGCTTGCGGGTCTTGCTGACCAGGCGCACCGCCCATCTGCGTGCCCACCCAGGTCAGATCAGCTTTCCAGGGGGCCGGGTTGAGGCCGATGACGGCAGCGCCGAGGCCACAGCCTTGCGCGAAACCGAGGAAGAGATCGGCCTGCCGCGCAGCCATATCGACATCATCGGCCGCCTGCCCATCTACACGACGGTAACGGCTTTCCGGGTCACGCCCTGCGTGGCCCTGGTGCAAGCGGGGTTCCAACTCAAACTGGATGATTTCGAAGTTGCCGAAGCCTTCGAGGTCCCTTTGCAGTTCCTGATGGACCCCGCCAACCACCGGCGCCATCGCTTTGAATCCGCCGGCAAGCAAAGGGAGTTTCTGTCGATGCCATGGATAAATCCTGCGGCACCAGAGAGACCCGACGACTACTTTATCTGGGGTGCAACAGCCGCGATGCTGCGCAACTTCTATCGATTCCTTCGCGCCTGAACTCGCGACGGCGTCAATGGCCCGCTATCATCCGGTGCAATGAACTTCTTTGCTGTCTTGCTGGCCTTGCTCTGTGAGCAGCTCAAACCGCTGCGCCATGACAACCATGTCCACCATGGTGTGATCGGCTGGGTGCGTTGGACCGGGCGTAATTTCGATGCCGGGCGTCAACACCATGCGGTGGTGGTCTGGGCGATCACGGTGCTTGGGCCGGCCCTGGCCACCGGACTGGTCTATCTGGCCGTTCGGCATTTCACCGTCCTGCTGGCTTTGGCGCTGGATGTGCTGGTGCTCTACCTGACCTTGGGTTTCAGGCAGTTCAGCCATTACTTCACCGACATCCGCGATGCGCTCGAACGCGGTGACGACCTCGAAGCCCGTCGCTTGCTATCCGAATGGCGTCATCTCGACGCCAGTGAACTGCCGCGCACCGAGTTGTTGCGGCATGCGGTGGAGCATTCCTTGCTGGCGGCGCATCGGCATGTGTTCGGCGTCTTTTTCTGGTTTGTCGTGCTCTCTACCCTGGGTCTGGGGCCGGCCGGCGCGGTGCTCTATCGCATGGCCGAATTTGCCAGTCGCTACTGGTCTTTCAAGAGCCGCACGATCGATGCCCCGACCAACGAATTGCTGATGCGTTTGTCGGATCGGATGTTTCGCTGGATCGACTACTTGCCGGCAAGAATGACTGCCACCGGTTTTGCCATCGTCGGAAACTTTGAAGAGGCAGTCAACGGCTGGCGCCGCGATGCCAAGCTCTGGCTGCATCCGAACGAGGGCATCCTGCTCGCTGCGGCAGCCGGCGCGCTCGGACTGCAACTCGGCGGCGCTGCGGCACCCGGTGTGACGCCTGACCGCAGTCAGACCTTCGAAGCGGGGGTCGCCCGTGATGAAACTGCGGCAGATGGCTCGACGCCAGGTCAGCCGCTACAAGTCGGCGCCTTGCAAAGCGTCGTCGGCCTGGTGTGGCGCTCGGTCGTGCTGTGGATGCTGTTGCTGGCCTTGCTGACGCTGGCCAATCTGGTCGGCTGATGCGGAGATTTGCAGCCAGAAGCAAAGCGGGACAGCGTCGAAGTTATCGACCCTGCCCCGTTTGATCTTTCAGCGGGTGTATCGGTTCAAGAACTTTGCTGGATGCCGGCGATGGCCCATTCACGGCTGCCGTCGAGAGGCCGGACCAGATGCCAGACCTCGTCAAAGTGCTCGGCCTCGGCTTGTTCGCGGAGCATGCCAGAGAAACGCACGCTGACGATCTGCAGGCCATTTTCTTCCACCCGCTCGATCACCTTGGAATCGAGTTGCAGCACTTCGGTATGCTGGAAGCCCTTGCGCTCGAGCAGTTCAACCTGTATCGAACTGAACATTTCCGGCGTGGTGAAACGGCGCAGGTCGTTCTGGTCGGCTGCGTCGTTGGCCTGTTGCAAGCGGAGGAAGACGCGTTTGGCAATCTGCTCGAACCCGGCGGTGTCAAAACCGTCATTCGCGACCGCAGCGGGTGCTGCGACAGCCGCTGCCTGCACTGAAATTTCAGGCGAGCCTGAGGCTTGCGGCGCTGCATTGAGCGGCGGCTGACCCGGAAACGGCGCACCGGCTCCCGAGAACTGCATGCCTTGCAAGCCTTCCTGCGGACTTGATTTGCCGAAACGGCGCATCAGGAATCCGATCAGGAACATCACGGCAACGCCGATCAGGAGCATCGTCATCACATTGGCCAAAGCGCCACCGAAGCCGAAGTGGCTGGCCAAGGCGGCCAAGCCAATGCCGGCAGCCAGTCCGGCGATCGGTCCCATCCAGCTGCTTCTTGGAGGCGGTGCTGCTGGTGCAGCGGGGGCTGGTGCCGGTGCGGTTGGTGCTGGCGCAGCCTGGGCGGGTGCCGCTTTGCTTGGTTCTGGCGCTGCACGCTTCATGCCGCTGGAGTTGCCGCCACCGAGCCGTTTGGCTTCGGCATCCAAGGCAGGCAGGCTAAGGGCAAGCAGGGCTATCACAGCGGTGAGCAAGATTCGTTTCACAGAAATTCCTTCGGGCATTGAACGATCAAGTGATATGGGTCCGGCAGGTCAATTGTCAATGCTGCCGGGCCGAAATCAATTCGGGCTGTCCCTGACATCGGCCAGCACCCGGCGACCGAAGTCCTGGCGCTCCAGATAGCCGATCACGAGGCTGGCGGCATGGACCGGGCTCATCAATTGACCATTGTTCTTCAGGTTGACAAAGGCTTGCTGATCCGGAAAGCCGCTCGGATCCCCTGCGCGCAATTGCACCTGCATGTCGGTATCGATGACGCCGGGCGCGAGCGAGACGATCGAAGCACCCTGCGGCTTGTTTGCTTCGTCCAGCG
>CAIJIT010000017.1 GCA_903820745.1 uncultured Burkholderiales bacterium | reverse complement strand
AGTTGATGGGCATTGGCAGCCTGGGCACCATTGGCGTCAAGCAACCCAAGAACCTGACCATCGTGGTGCTGGACAACGGTCACTTCGGCGAGACCGGCATGCAGCGCAGCCACTCCAGCCTGGGCACCGACCTCGTGGCGGTGGCCAAGGGCTTCGGCATCGAGGATGCGTTTTCGACCGGCAGTCTCGCTGCCAGCGATGACATCGCCCGGCGCATCAGCGCCAGGTCGGGCACGCTGTTCGTGCAAGTGTTGATCGAGGCCGACGAGCCGCCCCGCGCGCTGCCGCCGCGCGATGGCTCCTATGTCAAGAACCGCTTCCGCGCCGCCCTTGGGCTGAAGCCGTTCTGAGGCTGGGGCAGTATGAAACGCTACCAGCTCCGTATTGACGGCCAGAGTGCGGACCCTGCGGGGGCGAACTGGTTCGAGACTCAAAACCCGTACACCGGGCAGACCTGGGCTGAGATTCCGCGCGGGGACGCGCGCGACGTTGACGCCGCAGTGCATGCCGCGCATCGCGCGCTCACCACCGGACCCTGGGCCGAGATGACCGCCACCCAGCGCGGCGCGCTGATGCACAAGCTGGGCGACCTGATCGCCCGCGACGCGGCCAAGCTGGCGGCCACCGAGGTGCGCGACAACGGCAAGCTGTTCGCCGAGATGCAGGGCCAGCTCAACTACATCCCGCAATGGTTTTATTACTACGGCGGGCTGGCGGACAAGATTCAGGGCAGCACCCTGCCGCTGGACAAGAAGGGCTACTTCGCCTTCACGCGGCATGAGCCGGTGGGTGTGGTGGCAGCCATCACCCCGTGGAACTCGCCCTTGCTGCTGGCTGCCTGGAAGATCGCGCCGGCCCTGGCAGCCGGCTGCACCATCGTCATCAAGCCCTCGGAGTTCACCTCCGCGTCAACCCTGGAGTTTGCCGAACTCTTCGATGAAGCCGGCTTCCCGCCAGGCGTGTTCAATGTGGTCACCGGCTTCGGTGCCGAAGTCGGCACGCCCTTGGTCGAGCATCCGCTGGTCAGTAAGATCAGCTTCACCGGGTCTGACGCCACCGGGAGGCTCATCAACGAGAAGGCAGCCCGCTTGCTCAAACACACCTCGATGGAGTTGGGCGGCAAGTCGCCCAATATCGTGTTCGAGGACGCCGACCTGGAACAGGCCGCTTTCGGTGCCATTTCGGGCATCTTTGCCGCCACCGGCCAGACCTGCATCGCCGGCTCGCGACTGCTGGTGCAAGACAGCATCCACGACGCCTTCGTCGAGAAGCTGCTGGCTGTGGCCCGCACCGCCCGCATGGGTGACCCAATGGACCCCGCCACGCAGGTCGGGCCCATCACCACGCCGCCGCAGTTCCAGAAGGTGCTCGACTACATCGACATCGCGCGGGCCGAGGGCGCCCAGGTCCTGCTGGGCGGCGAGCGGGGCAGCGCCCCGGAATGCGGACAAGGCTGGTTCGTGCAGCCGACCATCTTCACCGGCGTGCGCAACGACATGCGCATCGCGCAGGAGGAAGTGTTCGGGCCGGTGCTGGCAGTGATCCGCTTCACCGACGAAGCCGACGCGCTGCGCATCGCCAACGATGTTCGCTTCGGCCTGGCCGCTGCCGTGTGGACGCAGAACATCGGCCGTGCCATCCGCATGTCGGAGCGACTGCAGGCCGGCACGGTCTGGGTCAACACTTACCGGGCGATCAGCTTCATGGCTCCCTTTGGCGGCTACAAGGACTCTGGCCTGGGCCGCGAGAACGGCATCGATGCGGTGCGCGAGTACCTGCAGACCAAGTCGGTCTGGATCAATAGCGGCGCCATCGCCGGCAACCCGTTTGTGCTGCGCTGACATGGCCGTCGAAATCGGGCAGCTGCGTACCTGGATCGGCCGCACCTGGGTGGCCTGGCTGCGTCATGCCGTCTAGCAGCACACGCCTCATATCCCGCAGAATGCGGGGCATGAAGCCTGTCAATATGCACCGACCCAATGGCGACCCCGCGCCAGCCCGCGGATCCGGCCGCGTTGTCATCGTCGGCGGCGCCATCATGGGTAGCTTCAGTGCCTGGGCGCTGCGCCAGGCCGGCTTTGGCGGGCCGATCACCGTGGTCGAGAAGGATCCGACTTACCAGTACTCCTCGACGGCCTTGTCCGCCGCATCGATCCGCACGCAATTCGGCACGCCGACGAACATCCAGATGAGCCT